>DATHOA010000176.1:0-23597 GCA_035485475.1 Steroidobacteraceae bacterium
ATTCGGCGGGCTTGCCTAAGCGTGATGGGAAAGGAATCTGCTTGCCCAGCGACTCTTGAACTTCGGGTGGCATGCCGGCCAGCATGGGGGTGTGGAAGATTCCCGGCGCGATGGCGACGCAGCGGATACCGAACATGGCCAGCTCGCGCGCGATCGGCAGCGTCATCGCCGCGACCGCCGCCTTGGTCGCGGTGTAGGCCACTTGACCGATCTGGCCTTCGAAGGCAGCGACTGAGGAGGTATGGATCAGCACGCCGCGTTCGCCGTCGGGCCCGGGGGTGTTGTGCTGCATGATGACGGCGGCCGCGCGATCGCACATGAAGGTGCCGACCAGGTTGACCTGCAGGGTGCGGGTGAATTGCTCCACCGGCATCGGCCCATTGCGTCCGAGAATGCGCCCCGCCGTGCCGATGCCCGCACAGTTCACGACGACATTCAAACCACCCATGGCCGCGGCGGCAGCCGTCATGGCCGCATCCACGCTGCTTTCGGAACTGACATCGCAGCGCTTGAACCACGCCCCGGCGCCCAGCGTCTGTGCGGCTTGGCGTCCGGGGGCGTCCTGGATGTCGAGCAACGTGACTCGCCCGCCGTGCGCGCTGAGAAGTTCAGCGACGGCGTAGCCGAGGCCCGAGGCACCACCGGTGATGACGGCGCGCACTTCGTTGAGGTTCATTCAGGCAGCCTCCCGATCCGGTTCCTGCAACTTTCCCAGTATGGCATTGCGTGCCCGGCGACACAGCGCGGCAACCGTCTCGCCGCCCTCCAGGGCGGTGGGTGTCACCGGATCGAGGATTTCGATCCGCAGCCGCACGGGGCGCGGCAGCCCACCGCGCGGGGACAACGCCACGCGGGAGCCCTGGATGATGGCCGGAACCACCGGGCAGCCCGCACGCTGCGCGGTGGCGAAGGCGCCGAGGTGAAATTTCAGCAGACCCGGATCTTCGCTGAAGGTGCCTTCGGGGAAAAAAACCAGGGACTGACCGCTTGCGGCGCTGCGCATCACGCGCCGCGCGTCCATCGTGGTCTGGCCCGCCTTATCGCGCGCCATGAACTGCGAACCGATCCGGCTCAGCAGGAATCCGGCCAGCGGCACGCTGGCCATTTCGCGTTTGATCACGAATCCGAACCGGGGCGGAAGCGCCGCCGTGAACACCACGCCGTCGATGTAGCTGGCATGATTGGCCACCAGGATGCACGGCCCCTCGGGCAGGCGCTCGAGCCCCTCCACGGTCAGGGGCATCCCGGCCAGGTGCAGGAAGGTGCGCGCGGCAGCCTGCGCCACGCGCCGGCGTCGGCTAAGGCCTGGCAGTAAGGCCATGACGAGAATGGCCAGCAGCGCCACGGCAGTGAACAGCGCGGCCGCATACAGCCCATAGAGAATTTTGCTAATCAGGCCCATTTATCGCGTAAGCGTTGGAGTCGTCAGGAGTTTTTTGCGGATTTTGCCATCGGCGCAGTTTCGGGGGTTCACCGCCCGGATTGTGTGAACTGGTTCTCTTTATGTAATGCGGGCTCAATAGTTGTGATAATGGTCACTCCCGATTGGCGCGGCTCCTCCGCATACTCCGTACAGACGCCGAAAAGGTCCATAGGGTCCTCAAAGCCCTAAGGTCGCGCACGGCAGATGCGACGTTCCAAGTGAGGCCGATTTTGTCCAAGCACGCTACAGCTCTTGCGGCGACCGCGCCAGAACCCGCTGATCCGGCCGTGGCCCGCTTTCTGGATGCCGTTTGGATGGAACGCGGATTGTCATCCAACACCCTGGCGGCCTATCGCGCCGATCTCACCGCGCTGTCGCGCTGGCTGGGTGAGCGCGGAATCCAGATGTCGCGGACGACCAAGTCCGATCTACAGGATTTCATCGCCGCGCGCGTCGAGCACGGTGCACGACCGCGCTCCACAGCGCGGCAGCTGTCGAGCTTCCGGCGTTTTTTCCGCTACCTGGTGCGCGAAGCCGTCATCCGCGACGACCCGACCGCCCAGATAGCCATGCCTAAGATTGGCCGCTCCCTGCCCAAGTCATTGACCGAAGAGGAAGTGGAGTCACTGCTGGGCGCCCCGGCGGTCGGCGATCCACTGGGCAACCGTGATCGCACCATGCTCGAGGTGCTGTACGCAACGGGACTGCGGGTATCGGAACTGGTGAACCTGCGCTACACCCAGGTGAACCTGAACCAGGGCGTCATCCGCATCATGGGCAAGGGCAACCGCGAGCGCCTGATTCCATTGGGCGAAGAGGCGGTGCGCTGGCTGAATGAGTTCGCACGCTCGGCGCGTGGCGAAATCCTGCTGGAACGGCAGACCGATTATCTGTTCCCGACCCGCCGCGGTGATCGCATGACCCGGCAGGCCTTCTGGCACATCATCAAACGCTATGCGCGCAAGGCCGGCGTGGACCGGGATCTGTCCCCCCACACCCTGCGGCACGCTTTCGCCACCCATCTGCTGAATCATGGCGCCGATCTGCGCGTCGTGCAGATGCTCCTGGGTCACAGTGATCTGTCCACCACGCAGATCTACACCCACGTCGCCCGCGAGCGCATGAAGGAACTGCACCAGCAGCACCATCCGCGCGGCTGATTCGCTCTGCTACTATCGCAGGCCCCGGGTGTCGTCCGTCGAGGCCGAAAGTAATGAAATCCTGCCGCTCCGCTGTGCTTCTTGTTGCGACGTTACTGGCCGCGCCGCTGCTGCACGCCGCCACACCGGCCGCCAGCGCACCCGCCGCGAGCCCGGCCGTGACGGCCGCGGATCCCAGAGTTGCCATTGCGGCAAAGATGCAGGGGGTCAAGGCCGAGGATCTGCATGCGACTCCGATCCCGGGAATCTATGAGCTGCTGCGGGGCGCGGATGCCGCGTACGTCTCCCCGGACGGCAAGTACGCCATTATCGGCGACCTGTACGAGACCGGCACGAACAATGATCTGACCGAGAACCGGCGGCGCGACCAGCGGCTGAAGATGCTCGCGGGGATTCCGGAAGCGCAGATGGTGATTTTCGGACCGCAGAGCGCCAAGCACACCATCACGGTGTTCACCGATATGGATTGTGCGTACTGCCGCAAGCTCCACAGTCAGATCAACGACTACAACAAACTGGGTATCAAGGTGCGCTATATCGCGTACCCGCGTTCCGGGCCGAACACTTCATCCTGGAGCAAGGCCGAGCAGGTATGGTGTTCCGCCGATCCCAAGACGGCGCTCACCGAAGCCAAGCTGGGCAAGACACTGCCGGGCAAGATCTGCGCGAACAATCCGGTTGCACGGGAATATGAACTGGGCCAGCAGTTCAACCTGCAGGGTACGCCGACACTCATTCTTGGCAATGGCGCCATGGTGTCGGGCTATCTGGCGCCCGCCGACCTGATCCAGGAACTCAAAGACGTCGATCGCTGATCGCGCCTGCAGCGGATGATCCGCTGCGTACCGGCTAGCGTTCCAGCAGGGCGAGCTTGCCGGTCTTGTCGTCCCAATCCTTGGCATCCGCCGGCGCGTCCTTCTTTTCCGCGATCACGGGCCACTTCTTGGCCAGATCCGCGTTCAACGCCTTGAAGGACTCCTGGCCGGCAGGGATCTCCTCTTCGGAGAAAATCGCCTCGACCGGGCACTCGGGCTCACACAGCGTGCAATCGATGCATTCGTCGGGGTCGATCACCAGGAAGTTCGGACCCTCGTGGAAACAGTCCACCGGGCACACCTCCACGCAGTCGGTGTATTTGCACTTGATGCAGCTTTCAGTCACGACAAAGGTCATTGGCTATCCCCGACACAGATGGCTTGCACGCGTATCCGACGCGTCTTAACCCCTTATTCTGCCACGCACCGCACCGGTGCGTGAAGCCCGCTCACATTCGGGGGCGACGCTCGGTGGTGGTGAAATGGTGGTCTTCCCGGCCGGCGGCGCGGTCCGAGAAGTACTTGCGCAGCGCGAATTCGATGCTGGGGAAGGCAATTTCGGTCCATGGGATATCTGTTTGGGCGAACAGTCCCACCTCGAGGCTCTCGGGCGCAATGCCGAATTCGGCCCGGGGCAGGGTGGCGCGGAAGAATATATGCACCTGCCTGGCCTCGAAGACATGCACGATGGCCAGCAGTGAGCCGATCTGGACTTGCGCCCGGGCCTCCTCGAGCGACTCACGGGTGGCCGCCTGCTGCACGGTCTCCCCGTTTTCCATGAATCCGGCCGGAAACGTCCAATAGCCCAGTCGTGGCTCGATGGCCCGGCGGCACAAGAGGATGCGCCCCTCGTGGTCCGGCACGCAGCCGGCGATAATCCGTGGGTTCTCATAGTGAATGGTTCCGCAATGGGGGCACACAAACCGCGGCAGGTGATCGCCGGGTGGAATGCGCAACTCGACTGGCTTGCCGCACTGGCTGCAGAAGTTCATGGCCCGGATATTCGCATGGAGCGCATCGGCCCTGCACACCTGTTCCCATGACAGCTGTAAGCTTCGGATTCCACGAATCGCCACGTCAGCAGAGGTTACGAATGTCACTGGATATCTTCGCCATGGCGACCAAGCTCCGTGCGCTCGGCAATGAAATCACGCCTGCCGCCATCGAAGGCACCGCAAAGCTGTACGGCCCGGAGCACGAGCGCGAGCCCTACCAGGGCGTGAAAGTGTCCCGCGACCAGGCCTATGGCGCCGATCCGCGTCACCTGCTGGATGTCTTTGTACCGCAGGCCAGCGGTTTGTCACGGCCCGTACTGCTGTTTGTCCATGGTGGCGGGTTTGTCGCCGGTGACAAGCATCGGCCCGGTTCCCCCTACCAGGACAATGTCGCCCTGTGGGCGGTACGCCATGGAATGATCGGCGTGAACATGACCTACCGGCTCGCCCCGCAGCATCCATGGCCGGCAGGCGCGATGGATGTGGGGGCCGCCGTGGCCTGGGTGCGCGCGCATATCACCCGCCATGGCGGCGATCCGGCGCGTATCTATCTGATGGGAACTTCCGCCGGCGCGGCGCACGCCGGCGCATACGCGGTCAATTCACGTTTTCACGCCGGCGATGATGCGGGGATTGCGGGGCTGGTGCTGCTCTCGGGCCTGTACGACATGGTGACGGCTCCCAACTCGGATTTGAAAATTGCCTACTTCGGCGATGACGAAGCGAACTACGTCTCGGGGTCGACGCTGCAGGGTCTGACGACGACGAAGATTCCGCTGTTTCTGGTTCTGACCGAAATGGATCCGCCGGAGTTTCAGCGTCAGACTCTGGTGCTGCTCAACCAGTATCTGAAGCACAATCAGCGCCTGCCGTTCTTCGTGCACATGACCGGGCACAACCACCTCTCGTCCACGATGCACCTGAATACACCAGACGCGTACCTGGGTGAGCGCATTCAGGACTTCATCGCGCTGCACAGCGACCCAGGAGCGAGGAGCCTGCCATGAATGCGGCGGTGAGAACATTTCAGAGTCGCGAAGAAATCCTGCATGCGCTGTACGAGGCAGCGGAGCTCGAGCACAACCTGATGTGCACTTACCTGTATGCGGCCTTCAGCCTCAAGGACAGTGAAGCCGAAGGACTGCGTGCGGAGGAAGTCGCGGCGGTGCGCCGCTGGCGCAGCGAACTGATCAAAGTATCCGTCGAGGAGATGGGGCATCTGACGGCGGTGTGGAACATCACCGCGGCGCTCGGCGGCGCGCCGCGCTTCGGTCGCGGAAATTTCCCGCTGGATGTCGGCAATCTGCCCGCGAGCGTGACCGTGCGCCTCTCGCCGTTCAATGCGGCGACGCTGCAGCATTTCATTTTCCTGGAGCGACCCAAAGACTCGGTCGAGCCCGACGGCGAGGGCTTTGCCTATGCGCGCACCTATGGACGCGGCAATCCCAGGGCGCGCATTACGCCCATGGGCATCGACTATGCGACTGTCGGCGACTTCTACGCCTCGCTATCCGCCGGCCTGTGCGCGCTGGTGGCGCGTGAGACCGAGGACAATGCCTTTGACGGCGATCCCGCGTTGCAGCTGTCGCCCCACGAGGTCGCGCTGCCGGCAGCCAAGCGCGTCATCTGTCTGAAGACCGCGCTGGCCGCTTTCGATGCCATCGTCGTGCAGGGCGAAGGTGCGCCGAGTGACTCGACCGATTCACACTACCAGCGCTTCGCCCGCATTCGTGATGAGTACCAGCAGCTGCGGCGCGCGAACCCGCAGTTCGTTCCGGCCTTCCCCGCCGCCACCAATCCGGTGCTGCGCGAGCCGCCGCGACCGGAAGGGCGCGTATGGATCGAGGACGCCGAAGCGACCGCCGTTGTTGATCTGGCGAATGCGGCCTACGGCCTGATGGTGCGGCTGCTGGCTTATGCTTACGTCATCCGCGGTCCCCAGGCCGAGAAGTCGCTGGCGGTGGATCTGGCCGTGGGCCTGATGCGCGCCGTGACGCCCCTGGCCGAACGCGCGGCGCGCCTGCCGGCGGGGCCGTCCAATCCCGGATGCAATGCGGGGATGTCCTTCGTAGCCTTGCGTGATGCCGCGGCGCTGCCGCCCGGACGGGCCGCGCGACGCATCTTTCTGGAACGGCTCGAATGTTTCACACGGGCCGCAAATGAGCTGCCCAATGCCGATGACCCGCGCGTGCGCACCGCCCGCGATCAATTCGCCTACCTGTACGCACGTGCGGTGCGCGGCTTCGACATGAGTCACAAGCTTGCCGGTGCACCGACGGCCCCAGCGGCCGCGCCAGCCAGCGCCGCGGTCGATGATTCGGCAGCCTCGCGTGCCGCCGCCGCGGGTGCTTCCCAGACCACCGTTGTGGAAGGCGTCGAGACGGTCCGCACCAGCAAGATCGAGGTCCAGTTCGAAGGCCGACGCTGTATCCACGCACGCTTTTGCGTGGTCGGTGCCCCCAAGGTCTTTCTCGCCAACGTGAAAGGGCCGTGGATCCATCCGGAGGCGATGCCGGTGGAGGAAATCGTGGAAATTGCGCATCTGTGTCCCTCCGGGGCCATCCGCTATCAGCGGCTCGACGGCGGCAGCCAGGAGCACGCACCGCCCGTCAATCTGGCCGCGGTCCGCGAGGGCGGACCTTACGCATTCCGCGCCCCGCTGGTGATTGACGGTGAGGAGCATGGCTACCGCGCGACGCTGTGCCGCTGCGGCGCATCCAAGAGCAAACCATTCTGCGATGGCTCACACCATGCCGTGGAATTCAGCGCCACGGGTGAGCCGCCGACCACCCAGGCAGACCCGATACCGGAGGTCGATGGACCGCTGGCGATCGACCCGCAGCCGAATGGTCCGCTCGCGGTTCGTGGCAATCTGCAGATCATCAGCGGCACCGGCCGGGTGGTCGCCAGAACGGTGACGGCGAATCTGTGCCGTTGCGGGGGCAGTTCGACCAAGCCATTCTGCGATGGCACGCACGCCAAGATCGGCTTCCGATCGGATCGCTAGTGCCCGGTTGCCGGGCCCAGGTGACATATCAACAGCTTACGGGCCGGTGTAACTGCCGAGCTTGATTCGGCAACGCACAACTGAAATCATTTCACCCAGCCGGCCCCTTGACGCGCTGCTCGACTACTACACCGATCCTGTTTTTCCCCGCGTCGTGGTCCCGGCCGGAATTCTGGCGTCCTCTGGGCGCCAGATGGTTCATCAACGTTGAGGGGGATCATCATGACATCCACGACCCGAGCCGTGCTGCTTGCAGCCGGCGCCATTGGCCTCTTCGCCGCCGGCGCGGCCCAAGCGGACGAGAAGATCGTCCACTACACCAGAGTCGACCTGCAGACCCAGCAGGGGGCGGAAACCCTGTATTCGCGCATCCACACGGCCGCATTGAAGATGTGCGAGCCGCAAAACATAGCCGTGCTGCGCAGCGGGCGTCAGGTGCATGCCTGCATCGATGCCACGATGGGCGATGCGGTGCAGGCCGTAGACAGTCCGGAACTTACCGCGGTCTACGAGGCCAGGCGCGAGCACGAGAACCAGTCCGCGGGCGGCTGAGGACGGGCCCCCGGTCCGGCCCGGACCGGCCCCTACGCACGGCCCCGGCCCCGCCGGGGCCTCATTGCGTAGGCACCGCGGCAGCCATGGCAGGCGCATCCCGGCGCAGCCGGCGGCGCAGCGCGTCCAGGTACACATAGATCACCGGCGTGGTGAAGAGCGTCAGGGCCTGGGAAACCGCCAGGCCGCCGACGATCGCGATGCCCAGCGGCTGCCGGAATTCCGACCCCGCGCCCGTGCTCGCGATCAGCGGGATGCCGCCGAAGAATGCGCAGAACGTGGTCATCAGGATTGGCCGCAGGCGCTGGTGTGAGGCCTTCACGGCGGCCTGCAGCGGGCTCAGTCCCTGATCGCGTTCAAGCTTCAGGGCGACATCGACGATCATGATGCCGTTCTTCTTGACGATGCCGATCAATAGGATCAACGCGATGATTCCGATCACGTTGAGCTCCTCGCCGGCGACGAGCAGCGCCAGCAGCGCACCGAGCCCGGCCGAGGGCAGGGTGGAGAGGATGGTCAGCGGGTGGATGAAGCTCTCGTAGAGCACCCCGAGGATCACATACACCGACAGCAGCGCCGTCAGGATCAGGATCGGCTCATCGGCGAGCGACTGCTGGAAGGCGCGCGCCGTTCCCTGGAACGAACCGCTGAGGCTCTCGGGGGCGCCTACGCGCGTACGCGCCGCCTCGATGGCCTGCGTCACCTCTCCGAGCGCGGCCCCCGGCGTCAGATTGAAAGACAGCGTGATCGCCGGCAGCTGACCTTGATGGGAGACGACGAGGCTGCCCTGCGCGCCGCGGTCGACCTGGATCAGCAGCGACAGCGGCACGAGCTTGCCGCTCGCCGGGGACTTCAGGTAGATGGAATTGAACAGATCCGCCGACACCTGCAGGTTCGGGGGCGCCTCGACGATGACGTGGTAGGCGTTGAGCTGGGTGAAGTACTGCGCCACCTGATGCTGACCGATCTGATCGTAGATCGCCGCGTCGATGTCGGTGGGAGAGATGCCGAAGCGGCCGGCAGCGTCGCGGTTGATCGTCAGGTGTACCGCCGCGCCGTGGGACTCCTGGTCCGTGCTCACGTCCTGCAGCTGCGGCATCTGCTGCAGGGCCGCGAGCATCTTCGGCGCCCAGGTGTTGAGCTCATCGAGGTCCGGATCGGACAGGGTGTACTGGTATTGCGCCTTCGCATTGCGAGCACCGATGTTGACGTCCTGCTTGGACTTCAGCACCGTCGTCGCTCCGACCACGCGCGCGAGCTTGGGACGCAGCCGCGCGATGACCGCATCCGCGCTGACCGAGCGGCCGCGACCGCGGATCTTCAGCGCGGCGTTGAAGTTCGATTGATTGAGAGCGCCACTGCCGATGGTGAAGTGCACCTCCTCGATGTCCGGATCCTGCGCGATGAGCCGTCCGACTTCCTGCACCTTCGCCATGGTCTTGTCGTAGGAAGCGTCCTCCGAGGTCTGCATCACGCCCTCGAGAAACGAGGTGTCCTGCTGCGGAAAGAAGCCGGTCGGCATGAGCGCGTACAGCACGACGGTCAGCGCCGTGGTCGCCGCGAAGATCGACATCGTCAGGCGCATGTGGCGCATCACCCAGTCGAGCGCGCGCGCGTAGCTGCTCTCCACGGCCTTGAAACCGTGTTCGAGCACGAGCATGAAGCCGCCCGTGGCTGGTTGCGGCGGCTCGAGGAAGCGGGCACACAGCATGGGGGTGAGAGTGAGCGAGAACACCAGCGACATCACCACCGCTGCGCTTAGCGTGATGGCGAACTCGCGCATGAAGCGCCCGACCACGCCGCCCATGAACATCACCGGGGTGAACACCGCGATGAGCGAGACTGTGATCGAGACGATGGTGAAGCTGATTTCGCGGGCGCCGGCGATCGCGGCCTGCAGCGGCGGCTCGCCGCGCTCGATGCGCGCCCAGATCACATCGAGCATGACTATGGCATCGTCGACCACGAATCCGGCGGCGATCGACAGTGCCATCAGCGACAGATTGTCGAGGCTGAAGCCCAGGGGCAGGACGACGGCCGCCGCGGTCAACAGCGACAGGGGCAGCAGGGCGCTCGGGATGAGCGTGGCGCGGATGTTGCGTAGGAAGAGGAAGATCACCGCGACCACCAGCGCGATCGTCGTCAGGAGCGTGATCTGCACGTCCTTGACGGATGCGCGGATGGTCTGTGTGCGGTCGGCGACGAGGTGCAGGGAGACCGCCGGCGGCATGCTTGCCTCGAGCTGCGGCAGCGCCGCCTTCACTCGCTCGACCGTCTCGATGACGTTGGCGCCGGGCTCCTTGTAGATGACGAGTTCGATCGCCTTGCTGGCGTGGTAGCTCGGGTCGGAGTTGGCGCGGCCCGGAAACGTCCAGGCCCCGGCCTGCTCATTCTCCACACCCGCGATCGCGCGCCCCAGGTCGCGAATGCGCACCGGCGCGCCGTTATGGTAGCCGGCGATCATCTGATTCCACGCCGAGGTGTCGAATACCTGATCGTTGGCGTAGACCGTGTAGCTTTGCTGCTGCCCGATGAGCGTGCCCTTCGGTGCGTTGACGGTGTTGGCCGCGATTTGGGCGCGTACCGCATCGAGTTGCAGCCCGAGCTCGGCGGCTTTGCGCGGATCGAGGCGGATGCGCACGGCGGGCTTGACGGCACCGCCGATCTCGACCTGGCCGACACCCTCGATGCGCGAGATTTGCTGGGCCAGAAGACTGTCGACGTAGTCGCTGAGCGTGCGCAGCGGCAGGGTGTCGGAAGTCAGCATCAGGACGAGCACCGGCACGTCGGCCGGATTGACTTTGCGAACCGTCGGCGGGGAGGGCAGGTTCGTCGGCAGCTGGCCGCCGGCGGCATTCATCGCCGCCTGCACGTCCTGGGCCGCGCCGTCGATGTTGCGCGCCAGCGCGAACTGCAAGGTGATTTGCGTCACCCCCAGGCTGCTGGCGGAGGTCATCTCCGAGATGCCCGGAATCAGCGAGAACTGCCGCTCGAGCGGGGTTGCCACATTGGAGGCCATGGTTTCGGGGCTCGCCCCCGGGAGAGTTGCGCTCACCTGCAGCGTGGGGAAGTCCACCTCCGGCAGTGCCGAGACCGGCAAGCGCAGATAGCTGACGATGCCCACCGCGAGCAGTGCGCCGGCGAGCAGCCAGGTCGCGACCGGGCGGCGGACAAAGGGCTCGGAGATCCTCATGAGGTCGCCGGGCCCGGCTTGGCGGGTGTTGCTTCGTCGGCGCTTTGCGCGTTCGAATTGCGCACGATGACGGTACTGCCCGGTTTCAGGGACATCTGCCCGTCAGTGACGACCGTTTCCCCGGGCCGAAGACCCGAGCTGATCAGCGCCGTCGCATCCTGTACCAGGGCGACGGTGATGGGGCTGACCGACACCTTGTGATCGGCGCCGATGACGTAGGCGAACGTGGTCTGCGGCCCATGATTGACTGCGGAGTTAGGGATCGTGATCGCATGCTGCCGCACCTCGAGTGTGACTTGCACATTGACGAACTGTCCCGGCCACAGCTTGCCGTTTGCGTTGGGAAAGCGCGCCTTCATCTGCACCGTTCCGGTCGAGGAGTCGAAGTGGTTGTCGGTCACGATGAGCTCCCCCGTGCCCAAGGGCGCCGCGGTGTCCTGGCTGAGGGCGAGCGTGCTGAGCGGGTGGGCAAACGCCCCGGAGGCGTCCGAGAGACGGTGAAACTCCTCCTCGGAGAGCGCGAACGTCACGGCGATCGGCGCGAGCTGGTTGATCGTGATGATTCCGCCGCTGTCGGTGGTGGCCACGAGATTGCCGGCGTCGACCAGGCGGACGCCGACACGCCCGGTGACGGGAGAGGTGATGCGGCAGTAGTCGAGATTCACCTGGGCGGCATCGACGGCGCCCTTGTCGAGAAGGACCGTGCCCTCGAGCTGCTTGACCATGGCACGCTGGGTATCGACGGCCTCGGCGGCGATGGAGTCTTGCGCGGCGAGCTGCACGTCGCGCTGGAGGTTCAACTGCGCCAGTTCGAGCTGCGCCTGGTCGCGCCCGAAGGCACCTTGCGCCTGGGTCAGCAGCGCGAGGTAGGGTGCCGGGTCAATGGCGGCGATCAGCTCGCCGGCCTGCACCTGCGAGCCTTCCCGAACCGCGACCTCCTTCAGGCGGCCATTGACTTGTGCGCGGATGACCACGCCCTGCCAGGCCTGCGCGGCGCCGATCGCCTGGATGGAGATCGGCACGTCCGCGACGGCGACCTTCGCCGCCGAGACCGCTACGGCGTGCACGGCCTGAGGGCGCCTCGTACTACGCGGGCCGAACGCAAACCACCAGCACAATCCGGCGGCGACTCCTGCGAGCGGCAGGATCCTCCATTGGTAGCGTTTGAGCAGTCCCCCTGTCGAGATCGCACGCGCAGCGTATCTCTCAGCCCCGGGCCCGTTTCCGGCCGACGTCATTCTCAATTCTCCAGTACAACGCGCACTCAGAACGGCGCCCCCGGATCCTCCGAAGGTTGCGCCGCTCCCGCTGTATTGGTGCCTGAGAGATTCCGCACGCGTGGTGCGTTGCCCCTTCGGCGGATGCGCGTGTTGCGCGCGCATCGCTCTTCAGTCGGCTAACAGTCTTGCAGTACAGGAACCTGAGCGATCATGGGAGATTGCGCCTTCGGTGGAGCCGTGACCGCCACGGGCATGACTCTCTCTCCTGCAAAACTTCAGTGTGAGGGTTGGCAGTATCGTCGATTGCTCGGACCTCCAGTTGGCTGCCCAGGGTAAGTCGGGCGGACAAGCACGTGCAGGAAGCGCGCCAGACGGGTGCCGCAGGTCGTGGGTGGCGTTTTTCACGCTGCGAGCGCTGTTTTCCAGCGCTGGATGGCGGCCGCTGCGGCGAGATCTGGGTCCGGTAGCTGCACTGCCGACCCATTTGGGGGCATCTGGCGGGCGGCGTGCGCCAGGACAGTTCAGCCGCGGGTCAGCGCCTCAGCGCCGATGGTGCCGAGGTCGGAGTCGAATTCGTGGCCTAAATAATTGATTAATCAGATGGAAAGTAGCACGTCGTGGATGGCCTACCCCCAAAGTTGCCCCCTCTAGGCGGGAATGGCCGTGGTAACCGCTCGGCGGGCGACGCGTCACCTCGTCAAAGTCTAGAGGATCGGAGTTGGCTACAAAAATCCGAGGCCGGTCAGAAGTTCGAAGGCAGCCCTTCCACCCACGCCGTCACGTACCCTCTAGCGCCTTCCTGTAGGGTTTGCAGTCGCTGTGATCCCCGTCGTAATCGGCGTGGTCTACGTGGTCACTGGAATCAACGCCCACCTTCAGTGTGCAGCCGTTGTCGTCCCAGACGTACACCTTGTCGCCGGCGATAGTCGTTTCACGAGCCGGATAACCCAGCCGGTCAATGATCGTGCGGATGGGCTCGCCTGTGAGATTCCTCATGTCGGTGCTCATCGCCTTGCTATAGCCGATGGCGCAACCGGCCAGCGGCAGCGCCGCGGCAACAACCAACATCGTCTTCATAAAGCAGAGACCTCGCCGGGATACACCAACTGCCGGGTTCAGGAACTCACTCCTGCACTACATAGATGGCCAGTCCACTACCCGCCTTCGCAAATACGGCGTGTGATGAACCGAAACCGAAGGCGGAGTTTCCGTTGGCTGTTGCGAATCCGTTACCAACTGCACCGACTTGCTGATCACCGACACCCTGCAACAGGATGCCGTTTGCACCGAGCTTTGCCGCTTCTCCTTTCAGGCGCTCGATGACCTTGTCGGACTTACCTTGCGCCGTAATCGCCCACGAGTGTCTGCTAGAGGAGTCGAGGACAGCGATTTCGTCATACTTGGCTGGCGGGTGCAGGTATACCTTCACTTGATCGGGGGAAATTGCTGGACGAGGGGTGCCGACGAGTACATGTGACGACACACAGGCCGTTAGGACCAATGTCGAGACGGCGGCTAAAAGAGCAACGCGGGTCAATTGAGTCGACAACATGTGACAGCCTTCCTGAATCCTCAGTCTGATGGGAGCGTAGCGCGTTGGACGCATTGGGCCGCGATGTGAGTCACAATCTCAAAGATTGCTGGTAGGCGCGGTGATTTCGCCGGGCCGAATGAGACGTGTGGCACGACGCGCCCGGTATGATTCGGTCACCTACGCATTACACGGCGCAGAACTTCAACCGGATCAGCGCCTAGGACTTCGCACCACTGAATGAATTCGGGCAGGTCCAACCGGCGGTCGCCTTTCTCGATCCGACTGACATAGCTGTGCGCACGTGCGAGCCGTCGCGCTAGCTCCCGTTGCGTGGCACCAGCGGTGTTTCGGACTTCCACGAGTGCAGCCATTACCCGACGATGCCGGGCTGTCCGCAGCTGTTTCGACAAATGTGCGCCGTCCCCAAAAGTGAACCAGCGCACGTTGCCTCAGCTTGGCCTTGAACTCATTTAGGGGACATGCGTAGGATGGGCCCAAAGAGCATGTTGGCGGAGGCAGATTCATGGATTCAGCAATCCCGTGGAAGAGATTCGCGGCCGCCGTTGCTCTTGCGATCTTGGCGGGCTGTGGCGGTGGAGGGGGTGACACATCCTCTGGCACCTCTGCGTCCGGCGGGAACCAGCCAGTCACAAACGCATCTCCAGGAGGGATTTGGAACGGAACGGATGGCCAGGGCTTGCAGGTAACCGGAATCATCACAGAGACTGGTGAAGCGTACTTTCTCGACAGCGATGGCACGCAGTACTTCGGTACGGTTACGACTTCCGGCAATGACCTAGCGGGGTCGTTTACGGGCTACACGGAGCTGGGGAAGACCTTCATGGACGGGTCTACGTCTGGAACCGGTACGCTCACCGGGACGGTTGACGCCCGGTCCACGCTGTCATTCACGACGACCTTTAATTCCCAGGGAGGAGGCGAGTCTGTAGACAACGTGTTGCTGCAATACATTCAAACATACGCACAGGCATCTTCTCTCTCCACGATAGCCGGCTCGTATACCGAGACTGCGAATGGTGATGTTCTCACGGTCAATAGCGACGGGTCGGCGCTAATACAGGAATCCGAGACAGGCTGTGTCGTCAACGGCACCGTCTCCATCGTCAACGCCAGCTACAATGCATATGGCGTCCAATTTTCCTACAGTGGCTGCCAGGGTGAATTCGCGGTATTGAATGGGTCTACTTTCAACGGACTTGCGACCCTAGACAGCGCCGTTAGCCCGGAGCAACTCATCGTGGGAACGCAAGCCAAGGTGGGCGCGACCGGCGTATCGATAATCATCACCTTCAATCGGACGTAATCGCGTCTAGCGTGCACGGACATGTCCATTCCGTTATTTCTGGGGTTGGCGGTCACCTTCAGTTGCGCGTGGACTGTGTTTGCCTATCCCGGGATTGCGGCGGCACGCGGATGGCCGACGGGAGCCTTGTTAATTCGCCCATTCTCTTGGCTTCAGGCCATCGCCTATTGCGGAATACTTGGAGCGCCAGCTATCGCGTGGCGACTCGGGACATGGCGATTCGCACTCGCAGTAGTGGCCGTCGCGTTCTTCTTTGTGCCGGCACTCCTGACCGCATTCGGACCGCGATGTCAGGTGATCATCGGGTTGGGCCTCATTGCCGGGACCACAACTTCTGTGCTCATGCTCTTGTAAGGCCTGCCAGCAGCACCGCACGAAGGCCTTGCTCGGTACACTACGCATATGGGTCGTCGCGAAGGCCCATGAATTCGGGCGCCTGAGGTCTTATGACAAACAGTGAAAACGCACCTGTTCCCTTCACTCTCCGATTGGGGAGGCCTGAGGATGCCTCGGCGATCCTGGACGTATATCGCTCTGCGGTGCGCGGGATTCCAGAAAGGTTCTACAGCCGTGAAGTGATCGACGGATGGGCGCCCATCGATATCCGTTCCGAGCACGCTGAGCGGCTTGCGGGAGAGATGGAGAGAGGTCAGAAGATTGTCGCTATTGCGGAGGACGAGGGCGGATCGGTTGCTGGGTTCGGCTCGATTGGGCCTGCCGATTCTCAGGTCTGGGAAGTCTACGTTAGGCCGGATCGTAGTCGCGCGGGTGTCGGGCGAGCCATTCTTGGCCGTCTTGAAGATCTCGCGCGCGATGAAGGACTGATAGTGCTGAACGTGACTGCGTCGATCAATGCCGAGACCTTTTTTGCTGCAAGTGGATTTATCGTTGAGAGCAGAGGCGCAATCTTTCTTGGATCCCAGGTTTCCATGGCTTGCGTCCTCATGCAAAAACCGTTAATAGCCGGAGATCGATATCCCGCGGAGTTTATGCGCCGCCAAGACCCTTTCTGGAACATCGGGCAAGTATTCTGTGACGCGCTAAACGAGCAGCATCGAACGGAGCCAAGTCGTTAGCAAGCCGCGGATGTCATAAGGCGCTCTGGGCGGTCTTGACTACCGGTGCCACTAAATCGATTCGCGGAAGATGCCCTGCAGCCCCTCAGCAGGGACGGACGCCCCCCTGTTACCGATGTCCAGTGATCCACGCTCAGTCGCGCCTCGCGTTGCAAAGGCCGCAAAACCACAAGATTCCATATTTCACGGACTCAATCGCGTCAACAATTGATTGTCTGCTCGGTCTGCAACTATTGGGAACTCTTAGGATTTCTGGTGCTTGAATGGGGATTGGAATTGATCGCGAACGGTGCCATGGGTATGCAGATCTGTTGAGGAATTGGGCATTCTTAGCCGTTCTGCCATGGGGTAATAGACATCGAATTGGGGCGCCGCCTGACTATGCGCGCTTCGCACCACCTGCGGCAGTCGTTAACCTGACATCGTCGTCCGTCTCATTTCCCTCCCCGCAGGTTGCCAACATCTCATCCCGTATGCCGGCCAGCCCTCCAGTCATCAGCCGGAACTTCGTGAACCTCTCCTGACCAAAAGTATCGACGTACCGCACGATTCCATAGACGAACAGGGTGTGCGACGGCGTCTGTAGTGCGAAATACTGCTGTCGGCTCACTATCCATTCAGGTGTCTTGAGCGATTGAAAGTCCGCGCCGGGCGCCAAGTGCCCGGCGGCCTGCGTTACCTCCTGTAGAGTGGGCAACTCTCCGGCGTCCGGTCGTATATTGGTGTCGAGCGTTACCCGCAACCTGTAGGCGGGAGTGCGCCCATAATTTGTCAGCTTGAGGTGTATCTCGGGCTTCTCATCTACCGCGAAGTTATGGATCGACGCCTCCCGTAACGCCACATAGGCCCGCAGTTCCCGACGCGCCGTCTCATTTCCTTCTTCTACAAGGTCCTTAGTGGACCTCCATAGCTTCCACGTGAACCGCGCCAGCACCGCCGTTGCCGCTGCAAGACCGGCGGTTATCACTGCAAGGGCGATAGTTGCCCACGCCGTGCCATGCTCGCTCCAGTCCCGCTCTGGTGGCCGCTCGGGCGGCACAGAGAGCAAGTTCACTGCAAGCGGAGCCGAGCCCGTGCCACGTGTGTCAGGCGTCGCCGCGGGCAGCGTGACGCTACAATTGCACGCTGGCGGAGTAGATGCCTTGTTGCCCTGGGCGGACGCGGCCGCTTCGGCACTGGCGCCGAATGCAAGTAACAGCAGCCCGGCGAGTAGATATCGCATCGCTCCCCCTTCTGATGGCGAGAGAGTTTACCGGTACCAGTCGTCCAAACGAAAGCGCCGGATCTCCCGCGGGTCCGGCATGGACCATGGATCGGCGACGGCTAGGAGGAACACAAAACATTGTGGGTATGAGACTGTCGACCGCACGACGTCCGGCGAGACTTCTGCGCACCCCGGCCAAAATCTAAGAGGTCACCAAGGCGTCGGGTACGGTGAGCACAGCGCACAACACCCGACAATTGGGTGCTGCTGTCCCTCACGTCGCGCCCAGGGTGGTGGTGCGGCCGCTGCCTGACGTCCGGGTGACTGAGCGTGCCGTGTTTCGTGGCCGACCACGTGCGCGGTAGACGATACTTTGTACGCTGGGCTTCCAGTCGGTAGGTTTCACCCAGTTCGCCCACGCATTGGTCGGCGTAGGGCAGGGTGAAATGGCTGCATCGTACGTGACGCCAGGAGCAGGCTCATCGATTGGCCACCATGTGAGCGCATACAGACTTGCCAGGCGCCTGCCGCCTGACACGTGACCCCGTCGCGTACATTCGATTAGATTGGAGGCCTCTAAAGTCTTGAGTCCAGCGTAGAGCTTCCACGGGGCATTGATTCCAAAGAGTCGTGCATCTCTGATGGGTAAGGCCAAGTTGCCATTTCGTGTGGGGTAGTATTGAGCGCAGAGTCCGAGCACTACGCGGACGGCCCAGTCCGGCAGCGCTCGGAAAGCTTCGCTCTCCAACACTTCCCTTTTTAAGAGTGCGTATCGTTCGCCACGCTCCATGCCAAGCCGTCCTGTCGCGCGCCCCCTCTTGTCGCGTCGGCGAGGCATCATCGCGGCACCCGCGTGTAGTGGCCGTCGCCGCGACTCAGCTCGACTCTATCTGCCAACCATGTGTCGACCTCGGATTCCAACCAGCCTATCGCTCGGTCACTAAGGCGGATTGGCTTCGGAAAACTTCCATCTGCGACGCGCACGTAAATCGTGCTTCGCGACAGACCTGTGCGAAGTCGTACCGCAGGTAATCGTAGGATTGTATGAGTCATGTTTGCACCCTCTTGGATGGGGTGCAGTCTGAGGAGGCGCGCGTGATGCGGGCAGCCTCCCACCGCGCAAACATTACGGTATGCGCGCAGCCCGGAGCGTGCGACGGTACTCACCAATCCAGTCGCGCACAGTTCGGAAGGCCAATGGAACGATTTTCCCAGCAATCGCCTCGGCGGCCGCATCCATGCTCTTGAACTTATGTTGATTCTCGGAGTAGTACCTGATCGCTTGTTGCTTCATTGCGCGATTCTTGGCGTGCCGCGCAATAGCGGCAGCTCTTGCCGTCACTGAGATACGTTCCCGCGCCTTCTCCTCTCCAATTTCGTCGGAGCGCACCACCAGAGCTTTCAGGTGCTCTGCCCAGCAGACTGCCTCCATAGCTCTGGAGCAATCCTCTCCGGCGAGTCGATACGCCAGTATCTGGTTCCGTTCAGTGTCCGACAGGCTCGCGTCGTCGACGGGTTGAAACGGAGGAGGGAACTGTGGCGCCGGTTCTCGCGCCGTTCTCGCCGTCTCCTGGTGTGCTATCCAGGCGGGTTCCCTGCGCAACCAGATGTGATTCTTTACGTCGGTCACCTTCCATAGCGCAAGCACAGCAAAGTATTCGAACTCCTGACCGTTTGGAAACACTGGATCATCCTCAATCCTGTATTTGCCGAGAGCCTGTTTCAGAGCATAGGTTTCGGACGTTTCGCGCCTCGTCAGAAGATTGGGAGGCGGCTCATCCGCATCAACTGGCCAGCTGTCCACAAGTGCTGAGAGACTGGCACTGGTCCTGTTTCGTCGTGCCACCTTGCAGAGTCTCCACCAACCCTCTTCGTCGGCACGCTTGAAAATCTCTTCCTGGTGAATACGGAAAAACTCGTCGATGATCCAATCAGCAGTTTTTGCTGCGTGCTCGATCTGCTTATGACTCCGCGCTGGTGATAGGAGATCCCAGGCTCGAATTGCAATATGCGGCAAGGAGGGAAATGGGTATCCGAAAACCGCACCTGATAGTGGGTCAAAGCCCTTGAACTGACGACTGGCCTGCATCGAAAGTCCTTAGTCAGGGCGCAAATTACGCGCTGCGCTTTATCGGTACTACGTTACCGCTGGCTCGCAATCCGTCGAGATAGTCCGCCCATGCCTGCATCATTTTCCGCCTCTCGGGCAGTCGCGAGGCTCGGTTGTAGGCAGCGCGGACCTTGTTCCGTTCAGCGTGCGCCAGCTGCAGTTCGATTACGTCCGGCGCCCAACCCATCTCGTTTAGACGTGTTGATGCAAGCGCACGGAATCCGTGACCAGTCATTTCGTCCTTCGAGTAGCCAAGGCGGCGCAAAGCTGCATTCACAGTGTTCTCGGACATTGGGCGCTCGCGGCTGCGTAGAGATGGAAAAACATACCGGCCGGAACCGGTGAGCCTGTGAACGTCGCGCAGGGCTGCAACGGCCTGGGTCGAAAGGGGCACGACGTGTGCCTCGCGCATCTTCATCCGGCTGGCGGGAATGCGCCACTCTGGCGCCTCTAGGTCGATTTCCGACCATTCGGCGGCGCGTAACTCGCCTGGCCGCACGAAGACAAGCGGAGCGAGCTTGAGGGCGCTCGCGGTCATTGGTTGTCCCTGGTAAGCGTCTATCGCCCGGAGTAGTTCGCCGACACGCGCGGGGTCGGTTACCGCGGCACGGTTTTGGACGACTATGGGAGCCAGTGCGCCGCGCAACGCTCCGGTTGGGTCGTGTAGTGCGCGGCCTGTCGCGACGGCGTAGCGAAATACGCGGCCGGCGAGCTGCTTAGTTCGGTGAGCAGTCTCGTGCTTGCCGCGGATCTCGATTTTCCGCAGCGTGGCTAGAAGATCAGACGCGGTAATGCTTGTGATCGGCCTTCGGCCTACCGCAGGTATCAGAAAGTCGTCCAACATCCAGCGGATCTTGTCGACAGTCACGGGGGCCAGCGGAGCTTTCCTGGATTGGCCCGACGGCTTTTCCTGTAGCTCGATCCACTCCTGCGAGATGCTCTCGAACGTGTTCTCTCGTCCGTTCCTTTCGGCCCTCCGGTCCTCGCCGGGGTCTATGCCGTTGGCGAGCTTTCGTCGTGCCGCGTCCCGTCGCTCGCGAGCATCCTTCAGAGTCACTTCTGGATAGACACCGAGGCTCAAGCCGCGCTCGCGTCCGCTGTGACGGTATTTGAGGCGCCACCAGCGGCCTCCGGCAGGGTTGACCAGAAGGTAGAGGCCACCGCCGTCGAACAGCTTTACGGGCCTCTCCGTGGCTTTGAATGAACGGATCTTGGTCTCAGTAAGTGCCATGGGGGTAACACAGCGCGCGTACTACTCAGTGGCCCCCATTGTTACCCCCGCTTGGGCTAGGCTGTCAATGGATGATTCAGGATGTTATGGAATGGAAAGCCCTAGGATTTTAGGGATTCCCTGGCTATAGCGGGATGTCCTCGGACGACTCTGAATGCTCTCTTGGTGCCCGAGGTCGGAGTCGAACCGACACGCTTTTAAGGGCGGCGGATTTTGAGTCCGCTGCGTCTACCAATTCCGCCACTCGGGCCTTGAGGGGGATGTCGGCCGACATCCTAGCGATTCCGGCGGCCGCTGCAACCTTTTGGCGGGCTGGCGCATCCTAGTCCATAGGTGACGAGACTTAATGAAATCCGGGTGGCGGAGGGCTTGCTGGCCGGGGCGCGCGCGGGCGATGCGCGCGCGCAGGAGCAGATCTACTTGCTGCTCGCGCCCGGGGTGTTCACCCTGATCCGACGGATCGTAGGGGTGCGCGCGGTGGCCGAGGATGTGTTCCAGGACACGATGATCATGGTGTTCGAACAGCTCGACCGCTATCGCCAGGAGGCGCCACTGGGTGCATGGGCAGGAAAAATTGCGCTCTCGCGCAGCCTGATGTTCCTGCGCTCACCCTGGCATCGGGCGAGGCTCAGCTTTGGCTCCCACGCCGATGCGGAAGCTCTGTTGGGGCCGGCGCGGCTGTCGCAGCCAGGCCCGGACGCCGCAAGCTTCGACGTCGAGCGGGCGTTGGCGACCCTGAGCCCCACGGCCCGTGCGGTGGTGTGGTTGTACGAAGTGGAGGGTTGGTCGCACGAGGAAATCGCCCGCAGTTTTGGCCGCACCGTCAGCTTTTCAAAATCCCAACTGGCCCGCGCGCATGAGAGATTGCGGGCCTGGTTCGAACTGGAGGCACCCGAAACATGCGCGCCGACCTAGATCCCAAGGCACAGCTCGAGCGACTGAGCGATTTGCCCGCCGGCGATGCCCCCTACAGTTATTCGGAGTTTTCGCATCGCTACTCGCGGCGCCGGATTCGCCAAACCCAGCGGCCACTGCGGTTACTGGCGGCCGCTCTGGCGGTGGTGGTCGCCGGGTGGGTCGTGAAACACGGCCTGGCGCCGGTGATCGGTGCGGTGTCCACGGTGGCCGACGCACCATTGCCGCAGAACCCGCCGCCGGAATTTGGTCCTGGGCCGCCGTCGGGCGGCCGGTGGCCCGTGTTGCTGCCCACAGTCAATGCCCAAAGCTGGCTGGATGCCCACCCGCAGCGGGCCCTGGTCCGCGTGCCCGCGCAGATGGTCGTGACCGAACTTGAAGATCAGATTGCGACCATGGATGACCAGCTCAATGCCGTGCGGCTTGCCCAGCGGCCGGCCCAGCAGCTGGACCTCCTGCAGCGCGATCGTGCGCAGATGGTCGAATCCCTCGCACAGGTGCGCTATGCGCAGAACCTGCTGGCGGGGCTGCCTTAGAACTGCAGATCCCAACACTTACCTCATCCCACGGTGAACGCAATGTCCAAGCTTCCCTGTCTCATGCTGGCCGGCTTGCTGGTCGGCGCCAATGCGCTGGCGGCCGACACGCCGGCGAGTGCAGCCGGCGCGGCGGCGAGCGCCCCGAGCGCCGACCTCGAAGCGCAATTGGCCGCGGCGCGTCAGAAACTTGAAGCGGCCGCGCAGCAGGTGGCGCAGCTTTCATCGCAGCTGGGCCAGTCGGCGATGGCGCGGGTGAGGACGCTGCGCACGCGCGCGGTGCTCGGCTTGCAATTGCAGACGCAGACGTCGGCCAAGGAACAAGGCGCCACGGTCATGGGGGTCAGTCCCGGCGGCCCGGCCGCGGAGGCGGGGCTTGCCCCGGGAGATGTCATCGTTGCGTTGAACGGCGAGTCGACGCTCGGACCGGATGCGCCGCGCATGGTGGTGGACCGGATGGCCGTCGTGAAACCCGATGCCAAGGTCACCGTGAAAGTGATGCGCGATGGCAAACCCAGGGAATTCACGGTCACCGCGCGGGCCGGCATGGCGGATTTCTTTTCGGCCTTCGGCGGCCCGGGCCCGGTGTGGATTCCCGGCGATCCTAACGAAGCCCGGCAGCACATCGAAATCCGGTCCGGCCCGGGGGTCGGTGTGAACTTCGACGGTATGGAGCTGGCCGATCTTTCACCGGCGCTGGGCCAGTACTTCGGCACAGCCCAGGGCGTACTGGTGGTGCGGGCGCCGCAAGATGGGGAGTCCCTGAAACTGCAGGACGGAGATGTCATTGTGAGTATTGATGGGCGTGTGCCGGAAAACAGCTCGCATGCCACGCGCATCCTGCGCTCCTATCAGCCGGGTGAGAAAATCCGGCTCAAGATCATGCGCCAGAAAAAATCAATGGATCTCGATGGGACGCTGCCGGAACGAGGGCCAGAACGACGGCGTCCGGGACGCGGTCCCGGGCCGAGCATCGATCCGGGTATTGAGCCGCCCCCGCCGCAGGGGCGCCTTTACTGATTCGCGTGGCCGGCCGCATGAGTTGATACCATGCGGCCGTGCTTTTATCTGATTTTGCTTTTGAACTGCCTGCGGATCTGATCGCGCAGGCGCCCCTCCCCGAGCGTTCCGCAAGCCGCCTGCTGGTTCTGGACCGGCAAGCGGGACTGCAGGATCGGTCGATGCGGGACTTTCCGGACCTGCTCAATCCCGGTGATCTGCTGGTCTTCAATGACACGCGCGTCATCGCCGCACGGGTCATGGGGGCCAAACCCACCGGCGGTCGAGTCGAGATCTTTCTGG
>DATHOA010000177.1:0-8459 GCA_035485475.1 Steroidobacteraceae bacterium
TTTCAGCATTCTTGGCGCAATGCAGATTCAATCTCTCCTGAGCGACCCTTCCAAACGAGTGTGCGCGCGCATGGATTGGAAAGCGGTCCAACGCTTAGGCGCGAGCCCGCTTAAAGCCCTGGTGCTCTCTACAATGCTGACGAGCGTCGGCGTTGTAACGGCTGCGCAGCCAACAGAAACTTCGACGACTAACCTCCCCGCTATCCGCGGTGTAGTCCACGCCGCAGACCAGCCTGTGTCAGATGTTGAGGTACGGGCGAAGCATGAGGGCCGCGGAACAGGGACAGTGACGCGAACCGATGAGCAGGGAGCATACTCATTCGCGGATCTCACACCGGGGCTATATGTGATCTCCTTTGTTTCGCACAAGTCGGAACCCCAGTCTTCGGATGTCGCGGTCGAGGTGTGCAAAGGCACGACAGTGGTACTGGACACGGAAACAAAAGATTATTCAGGAGTGCTAGGCGAAGTGGTCGCAACGGGTCCGCGACCGGGCGCGATTGCAGGACACATCAGCTCTCAAAGGATTGATGACGGTATTTCTGGAGCAACGGTAAACCTACTCCGATCCGACGATGGACTACGAAAGACCGCACAGACTGACGCGTTGGGCCGTTTCACATTCGCTGGTCTTACACCTGGACACTACGAAATCACGGGTGCCGCAGACGGTTTCGTGACTCGATCGATCGGTTTCGACCTCAAGGCCAAACCGCACCTGACTTATTCGTCACCAGGAGCAAACTCCATCGATCCCGAAGACCTTGCAGGTGATATCGCGCTCTGTCCTCGCCCTGCAAAAAAATGACAATCCAAGTGCCGTCGCCACCGGCTCGGCAAATCTGGTATCGCTCCGCGCTGCCCTGGGTCCCCGAGCTGATCGACGTTCCGCACGTGGAGCGACAATGAGACCGATTCGCCAACTTCAGTGACCACTCGCCGCGTTCCTGAGATCGATACCTTGGGGTGCCATCGCCGCCCGGTACTGCAGGTCATCGTCGGAACGTTGCTCGGCGTCTCTATCGGCCTGGGTGCTACACACTCTTTTCTTCACGAACGTTCCGCTTATATTCGCTACGTGACACTGCACGTCTGATCCGTTGGCATTCGCGATGGTCGATGCGTGATTCTTATTTGGTGGCGTTGCGCAACCGGTGAGAATACCCAAGATGAGCACAAGGTATGGCTCGGGCCTGAGCACGAAAGTCTTCGTTCTTCTGGCTCTCACCGGTAGCTCCCTCCGTGCAGCGCCATGACGCAACGCGTGCGTCCTGCGTTTGCCAGCTCTTCTCTTATTGCTTCAATCAAATCATCTGGGGAGCGCCTTGTCCACGCGAGTGCAAATAGCGGTGGCCGCTCGCAAGCCGCCGCTATCGGATTTTTATACTGGTATTAATAGACTTTCTATTTTTACCTTGGTATTATTCGGCGATGGAGAGCCGCGCACCCGCTGTACAGGCCGATTACCTCGTGAAACCCTGCACGGCCTTCGCGGGCACCCAGCTGCTTGCCGCCGGCCCGCTGATCGAAGTGGTGCTGGCCGTCAAGAATGCAATTGAAGGCGGGTCGTTGGCTCCTGTTCTGGTCTTTGACGACACCACCGGACGTGCCGTCGATTTTGATCTGCGCGGCACAAAGGCGGACGTCATCGCGCGGCTGTCAAAGCCCTCGATATCGGGCGCCGAGTCCGCCGTAGCTGGGCACTCATCCGCGGGAGTGGACGGGTCCGAGCCGCGTGGACGGGGTCGGCCGAAGCTCGGGGTGATCGGACGTGAGGTGACTTTGTTGCCGCGCCAGTGGGAGTGGCTCGCCACACAACCCGGGGGCGCCTCGGTCGTGCTGCGCAAACTGGTCGACGAGGCCAAGCGCAACAACGGCGGGATCCACCGGATGCGCGCCGCGCAAGAGGCGGCCTACCACTTCATGTCGGCACTGGCGGGCGATATGCCCGGTTTCGAAGAGGCTACGCGAGCCCTTTTTGCAAATGACCGTTCTCGGTTTGAACAAAAGGTGTCGGGCTGGCCCGGACCCGTACGCGCCTATGCGACGCGACTCGCCTACGGTAGCCCGGCAGACGAACGGTCGGCCACCTAGGTGAGAATCCATGGGAAGTTCGCAACAGCTCCACTATCTGGAACCCACACAGGCATCGGGCTGGGCACTCATTCAACGTGCGATACCGGGGCAGATCGTTATGCTGAATCTGTTGCGCTTTCGTCGCGTCGCCGACTATTCCCACAGCCCGCACCTCGCCACCGAGAATCCGATCAGTGGCGCGCAAGCGTACGATCGCTACATCGCCCATACGATGCCATACTTAAAGAGGAGTGGCGGCGATCTGCTGTTTTCCGGTGAAGGTGGCCAGTTTCTGATTGGGCCCGAGCACGAACGCTGGGACCGAGCGTTGCTCGTACGCCAGAGCAGTGTCGATTCCTTCATGGCCTTCGCAACGGATCCGGCCTATCTCGCCGGGCTCGGCCATCGAACGGCTGCCGTGGAAGACTCTCGACTGTTGCCCTTGCTTGAGCTGTTTGGCCATGATCGATCCCCTGAATGATCTCAACGAGCTGGTCCGACGTGGCGTCGAGCAGGCATTCGGCCCCCGCGACCCCGCCTTGGAGATTTCCGTACGCCGCTCGGAGCACGCGGACTATCAGGTCGACGTCGCCCTGGGACTTGCGCGCCAGCTCAAACGCAACCCCCGAGAGGTCGCCGCGGGCATCATTGCGAGTCTGGATTCCGCACACATACTTGCCGGCGCCGCTGTTTCCGGTCCGGGTTTCATCAATCTCACCTGCCGCTCGGAATATCTCGCGGCGCAGCTCGGTCGTATGCACGATGATGCGCGACTCGGGGTCGAGCCGGCGCGCAGTCCGCAGACCGTGATCGTGGACTACAGCTCACCGAATCTCGCCAAGGAGATGCACGTTGGGCACCTGCGAAGCACAGTCATTGGTGATTGCCTGGCGCGGACCCTGGAATTCCTGGGCCATAACGTGCTGCGCCAGAACCATATCGGTGACTGGGGCACGCCGTTCGGGATGCTCATCGAACAGATGTTGGATGAAGGAGTCACCACGGGCCGGGGCGACGTGAATGCACTATCGGTGTTCTACCGGGCCGCGCGGGTCAAGTTCGATGCGGACCCGACGTTCGCCGAGCGTGCGCGCAATCGCGTTGTCCTGCTGCAACGAGGCGATCCGGCCACACTCGAGTTATGGCGCCGGCTGATCGACGTAACGGCTGAATATATCGATGCCCTGTATAGGCGGCTGCATATCAAGCTCGGCCGTCAAGACATGGCGGGCGAGAGCCGCTACAACCCGCAGCTTCCCGCAATCGTCAGCGAGCTTGAGCGCAGGGGGATTGCCCGCATCAGCGACGGGGCCGTGTGTGTCTTTCTTCCCGAATTCCTCGGGCGTGACGGCAAGCCGCTGCCCCTGATCGTACGCAAGCAGGACGGCGCTTTCGGCTACGCCACCACTGACCTTGCCGCGCTGAAGCACCGGGTGGAGACGATCGGTGCCCATCGAATCGTTTACGTCGTCGGCGCCCCCCAGAGTCAACACTTCGCGATGGTCTTCGCCACCGCGCGACTCGCCGGATGGGTGTCCCCGGCCGTGCGCCTGGAACACGTCGCCTTTGGATCGGTGCTGGGCGAGGACGGAAAAGTGCTCAAGACGCGCACCGGCGAGGCCGTGACTCTGGCTACGCTGGTCGAGGAGGCCGTAACCCGTGCCAAGGCGATCGTGGACGGCGGATCCTCCGAGCTCACCGAGGACGAACGCGCGTCCATTGCCGAGAGTGTCGGCATTGGTTCCGTGAAGTACGCAGACCTGGCCAATGACCGCATTCGAGACTACATCTTCAGCTGGAACCGAATGCTTGCGTTCGATGGCAATACGGCTCCTTATCTCATGTACGCTCATGCCCGCATCCGCTCCATGCTGCGCAAGGCGCAGGCCAGTCGCACCGATCTCACCTTGGCCGCCGAGCACATCCGGATCGACGCTCCGACCGAACGGGCACTGGCACTCGAGCTACTCGAGTTCCCCGCTACGCTTCTCAAAGTCGGGGAGATCTTGCATCCGCATCGGCTGTGCCAGCATCTGTTCCAGGTCGCCACATCGTTCACGCGCTTCTACGATGCCTGCCCGGTGCTCAACGCGGATGCCACCGCGCGCGCATCGCGCCTGGTCCTGTGCAGCATCACCGCTGGCGTACTCAAGCGCGGGATGGACCTGCTCGGCATCCAGGCACCCCTGAAAATGTAGGCTTTATCAAGTGCTTATGGCCCGGTCCGGAGCGTGGACGGCTGCCCGATTACGGTGGATTTGCGCAGTCAGTCCGTGAGGCACTTCGCATAATCAGGTTTTCCTACGTGCATATGGGCGAAAGTCGATAGCACCAAACGCTTGGCCGCGTTAAGAATTCGTCCCTATGACATTCCGAACCACGGCCGCGACCGACCCTTTGGCACCCATGGCCGCCGAATCGGCGCAAATGGCGGTTGAAGCGGGGCTGCTTTACGTGTCGTGCCAAGAGCCCGGCATCCGTCGCGTGCGCGCCGGCAAGGGTTTCTATTACCTCACGCCGGCGAACCGGCGTTTGAATTCCGCCAGCGAATTGAGGCGAATCGACAGTCTCGCCGTGCCGCCCGCCTACGAGAATGTGTGGATCTGCATGAGCCCGCGCGGGCATCTGCAAGCCACCGGCCATGACGCGCGCGGCCGCAAGCAATATCGCTACCATCCGCAGTGGCGCGAGGTGCGCGACAGCGCGAAGTTCGACCGTATGCTCGCCTTCGGCGAAGCGCTGCCGAAGCTGCGCCGCAGGCTCACGCGGGATCTGGCACTGCAGGGTTTGCCGCGCGAGAAGGTACTGGCGGCCGTCGTTACGCTGCTCGATACCACCCGCGCGCGCATCGGCAACGTGGAATACGCGCGCGACAACAAGAGTTTCGGGCTGACGACCCTGCGCAATCGTCACGTCACCTTCGTGCGCGACGGGCGTGCGGTCCTGCACTTTCGCGGCAAAGGCGGCGTTCAACACGAACTGCGTATCGACGATAAACGCATCGTTCGTATCGTCCTGCATTGTCAGGAGCTCCCCGGCCAGCATCTGTTCCAATACGTCGCCGACGACGGCAATCGCTGTCCGGTCGATTCCGGCCAGGTCAACGATTACCTGCGCGAAGCGATGGGCGATGACTTCACCGCCAAGGACTTCCGGACCTGGGGAGCGACGCTCCATGCCCTGATGCTGCTGCGCCGAATTCCCCGGCAGTCCGACGCGACCGAGGGCGCCCTCAAGAAAGTGATCGCCGGTGTCGTCAAGCAAGTCGCCACGGAGCTGCGCAATACGCCAGCGGTGTGCCGTAAGTCCTATATCAATCCGCTGGTGTTCGACGCATGGCGTTCGGGCGTTATCCACGAAGCCTTCGGCATGAGCCAGGCGGCCATTTCGACGCGCAAGGCCGAGGCCCTGGTGCTCGATTTTCTACGCACCCTGAATAAAAATGGTGCCGGGGCGTCGACGCGGAACGCGGGTTTGCTCGCGTGTGCTTGATCTTCAGGCATGCCGGATCCGGCTGAGCGACCAGGGAGCCATCCCAACCGCCATCAACGGCAACAGCGTCGATGCCAACGCCAGCGCGACAATCGCTGCGGAGGCGTCCAGCACGCCACCGGTTCGCAGCAGGTCGAGACACAGGGCGGCGAACAACAACCAGACAAACACTGCTGCGGTCACCCGGCGCGGCGTGAGGATGCCAGCAGCCAGCGACTTGCCGAGAGCCAGCGATGTCGCAACGGGTATGGCGACCGCGAGGACCCAGAAATGTCCATCAATCACCGCTGCATCAACCCACCCGCGGGCAACCGCGACCAGCACACCAACAATGTAAAGCAACAAACCCACGGCCCCCAACCACGCGCGCAATCCGTACGAGCTGACCAGCGCCCGCATCGCGGCAAGGAACGCCAGCACCGTGGCGAGCAGAATGAAGCCAACAATTACGCCCGACAGCAGTCGCGCTCCGTAGCGGTGAACGAGTTCCATGGCGCGCGCGGCCGGCGTACCGTGCTCGTGCAAGCCACGCAGTAGCGGCAGCGATAACCAGAAGCTCGCCGACATCAGCAGCCACGCCGCCGCGATACAAACGCTAGTGACAAGTACCTGCAGGCCGATGAGCGCGGCGGTCCCGATCGGGCGCGACGCTTCGAATGCGCTCACCCTCGCGGGCGACGCATCGCGCCGATTCCAGATTGACGCACCGACCCCTACCACGAATGGAAAGGCCGGTGTGCACGCGGCGAGCACCAGCGAAATCATTCCCATCTGTGGCGCATTGCCCCAGCTGAGCAGCCCCGGGATGCACAGTGCAAGCAGCGCACCGATCACCAGCACCGGGATTCCGTAGGACTGCAGTTCGAACCAGATCTCCGCCGCAGTCGGGGAAGATACCGGGCATCGCCAATGCAACGACCCGACCCACGTACTGCGAATCCACTCCAGGATGTCGCCGCGTTCCCGTGGCGATCGATTGGTGGTCGGGTCCGGACCCGACAGCTGGTCCTCACCATGGCGTTGCCGGTCCACGGCAAACAGGATCCACAGGTACAACACGGCGACAAAGAGCATTACAGCCAGGTAGCCCTTGCCCGACAGCACGAACAGCTGCGCGTTCGCCACCTTGCCATTGAAGGCATTGCCGACATTCCTGAAGGGATCCAGAACTTTGATCATCACGCCGGCTAGAACGTAGGCCGCAATCCCCAGGCCGGTTCGCACCGTCGCGTCGCACGTGGCCCAGCTGCTGCCTGCTACCAGCACTGCCAGCGCTCCGATCAGCGTGGCGGCCGGAATCAACGGCAGGGCGACGCCGGTCAAGACGCGCAGGAGCGCGGCCGGCAGCAGATAGGAGGCCGCTGCGGCCGCGAAAGCATAGGTCAGCGGCCCTGCGACCAGCACCGATGTGGGTATTGGGCGTGCAAATGCCTTGGACAATGGGAAACCGGGGCGCGTGCCGAACAATGGCAGCGATACGGCCATGCCGAGCGCCGCGGCGAACACGACCACGTATGCGAGCAGGCCCACCGCGTTTCTCGACAGCAGCCAGCCGCAAAATGTGGCGAGGCCTGGAACCAGCACCAACCGCCAGCGCGTGAGCCGCCAGGCTTCCCAGATCACCGCAACCGCCGCAGTCCACATGCGTCAAGCCGCCTGCCGCTGCCGGTTCGAGCGCCTGACACGCGCGATGAGGATCTCTTCAAGGGTTGCGATACGCGACTCGATGATCTCGCCTCCCGCGGGTGCCACGACATCGCGCAGCGACTCGAGCGCCAAGGTGTGAACGATGCTCCACGAACGGCCATCGCCGGCAATCGACAGGGCGCCCTCGATATCCGGCGTGGAATCGAGTCGCTTCGCAAATCGAACCTGGCTGACCTGATGCATGGCACGAACCTCGTCGACTGGCCCCTGCACGGCCACCCTGCCCTCGTGCAGCACGGTGACGTGATCGCACATCCGTTCCACTTCATCGAGCAGATGCGAGGAGAAGATCACGGTGCGACCGTCCTCGACGACCGTGCGCACGATCGCATCCAGAATGTCCTGGCGAACCACCACGTCGAGACCGCTGGAGGGTTCATCGAGCACCAGCAGGTCCGGTCGGTGCGCGACGGCCACGACGAGCCCGGCCTGCGCGCGCATGCCCTGCGACAGATCCGAGAACTTCTTGCGACGATCGAGGCCGAAGTTCTCGAGCAGTTGATCCGCGTAGGCTTGATCCCAGCTCGGGTGATAGGCCTGGGTGTAACGCAGCAGCTCCTCGAGCCGCATCCACTCCGGAAGGTCGCGCTGCTCGGATAAATAGCCGACGCGTCGCAGCACAGCCACCGGCTCGCGCACCGGATCGAGGCCGAAGACGCGAACCTTGCCCTGGTGCGGCCGCAACAGCCCCAGAAGATGTTTGATCAGCGTGGTCTTTCCCGCGCCATTGGCACCGACCAGGCCATACACCAGCCCGACTTCGGCCTTGAGGCTGACGTTGTCCAGGGCGAGCGTCGAGCCGTAGCGGCGCGACAGTGCTTCGACTTCAACCAGGGTTGTCATGATCCGCTCGCATCGTTTGCCTTGTGATCAATCCGGCCGTCCGACATCAGCGCCTGACGGCGGCGGATCAGCTTGAACAACTCCTCGACCGAGAAATCCAGCTGATGGGCTTCCGTCAGTAGCGTATCGATGCGCTGCTCGATGATGCGTCGGCGCTCCCAGTCCGCGAGCCGCGTGCGTTCGCCCGACACGAAGGTGCCCGAGCCGTGACGCTTCTGGACGATCCCCACGCTTTCCAACTCCTCGTAGGCCTTGACGATGGTGTTCGGCGTGACTTTCAGCCGCAGCGCGAAGGCGCGAATCGTAGGCAGTTCATCGCCGGGCTCGAGCAGGCCCGAGGC
>DATHOA010000178.1:0-32113 GCA_035485475.1 Steroidobacteraceae bacterium
GCCCTGAGTCGCGCCATTTGTACGATCGGTGAACTTGGCGTTTCCGATCACATCAAGGCGGGTGCTCCGCAATCCATCAAGACACTCGCCCGGCTCACTGGAACGCATGAGCGATCGCTGTACCGCTTGCTGCGATTCACGGCCAGCTATGGAGTGTTTCGGGAGACCGGCGATCGGGAGTTCGACCACACGCCGCTGTCGGCGGCATTGAGCACGGATGCCGCGGGATCGTTTCGGCCGGCCACACGAATGTTTCACCGCATGTTCAAGGGGTGGGACGGTCTTGATCACTCCATCAGGACCGGCGAGGCCGGTGCGGTGAAGGTGTTCGGCGAGCCGATGTTTGATTACATCGGTCGCAACCCGGAACTTGCGCCGCTCTTCGATGCCGGAATGACGGCGTTCCACGGGCACGAGACGCAGGCCATGCTGGATGCGTACGATTTCAGCGAGATCAGGACACTTGCCGACATTGGCGGCGGCAATGGCTTGCTGATTGCGGCGGTACTGCAACGTTACCCGCAGTTGCACGGCGTGCTCTTCGATCTGGGGCACGTCGCCGGCCGGGCGCGCTCCGGCCTATCCGCGCTCGGTCTTGAGCAACGGTGCTCAGTGGTCGAGGGGAGCTTCTTTGAAGCCATTCCTGCGGGGGCTGACGCCTACCTGCTGCGGCACATAATCCATGACTGGACCGATGAGCAATCGGTTCAGATTCTGAGTAACTGCCGCAAGGTTATTCCGGCGCACGGCAGGGTGCTGCTGGTGGAATTCACGGTGTCCATAGGCAATGAGGCTTCGCTCGGCAAGGATGTGGACATGATGATGCTGGCCTTCCCCGGCGGCATGGAGCGCACCGAGGCCGAATACGCGGCACTGTTCGAGCAATCCGGATTTCGGTTGGCCAAGGTTACAGCGACGAAATCCGCGGTCAGCGTGGTCGAGGGTAGACCTGTCTGATGTGGCGCACCCGTCACAAGTGCAGGCGCCGGGCCGGGGAGCGACCCTGTTGACTAGGCCACAGGTGCTCAACAGAGCTATTCCTGTGCCCCCGCGGATGCCCCCTGTACAATAAGGGGCTAAGACGCGCCACGCGCGCGCTGGGGGTTCTTTAGATGCGTAGCCCGATCATTACTTTTCTGACTGCCGTGACGCTGGTCGTTGCGGCCGGATGCCAATCAGTTTCCGGCCCCAGTGCCGATAACGGCAGTCCGGCCATGCCGAAGTCGAGCGAGTGGCCCTCCTACGGCCGCGACTACAACGAACAGCGTTACAGCCCGCTCAAACAGGTGAATGTGGATTCCGCCAGCCGGCTGGGCCTGGCCTGGTACGCGGACCTGTCCGAGCGCGGCGGCAGCTACGAGACGACGCCAGTGGTGGTCGACGGCCGCATTTACGCCACCTCCCCGTGGAGCAAGGTGTACGCCTTCGACGCCAAGACCGGCAAGAAGCTGTGGAAGTACGACCCGCACGTCCCCGGCGAATATGCCGTCAAGTTGTGCTGTGGCATCGTCAACCGCGGCGTCGCGGTCTGGCAGGGCAAGGTCATCTGGGGCACCCTGGATGGGCGGCTGATCGCGGCCGATGCCAAGACCGGCGCCAAGATCTGGGAGATCCAGGCCACCGACCCGAAGAAATGGCTGTCCATCACCGGTGCACCGCGCATCGCTCATGGCCTCATTTACATCGGCGAGGCCGGTTCGGAGTTCGAGGAGCGCGGGTATCTGGCCGCCTACAGTGCCGACACCGGCAAGGAAGTGTGGCGCTGGTGGTCGGTGCCGGGCGATCCGGCCAAGGGTTTCGAGCAGCCTGAACTGGCGATGGCGGCGAAGACCTGGACCGGCGAGTGGTGGAAGTTCGGCGGTGGCGGCACACCCTGGGACGCCATCACCTACGATCCGGTGAACGACTATGTCTATATCGGCACGGGCAACGGTGCGCCCTGGCCGGCGGAGGTGCGTTCCCCGGGCGGCGGCGCGAACCTGTTCACCGCTTCCGTCGTGGCGCTGGACGCAAAGACCGGCAAGTACGTCTGGCACTACCAGGAGAGCCCGGCGGAGAATTTCGACTACGACAGCACCGCGCAGATCACGGTGGCGGACCTGGTGCTGGACGGGGTGAAGAAGCACGTGGTGATGCACGCGCCGAAGAACGGCATTTTCTACGTGCTCGATGCCAAGAGCGGCAAGTTCCTCTCCGGTCATCCGTTCGTGCCGGCCGTAAACTGGATGCTCGGCTTTGACAAGGATGGCCGGCCCATTCCAAATCCGGAGGCCAACTACGGCCTGACGGGCAAGGGCTGGTATCTGCTGGGCTTCCAGTCGCATGTCTGGAACCCGATGTCCTACAACCCGGATACCGGGTTTGTGTACATACCGACCAGCTACCGCACCTTCGGCTATGTGGCCGAGGCGGGCATGAAGATGGGCAATCAGATGCTCTCCATCAACATTGCCAAGAAGCCCCAGGTGCCGATGCCGAAGATCGACGGCCCGGGGTCCTACCTGCTGGCCTGGGATCCGGTCAATCAGAAAGTAGGCTGGATACAGCCCGAGGGCACGGGCCGCGCCGGCACCATGACGACTGCCGGCAATCTGGTCTTCCAGGGTACCGGGGCACATGACTTCACGGCCTTCCGGGCCGATACCGGCAAGAAGGTCTGGTCGACCGATACGCAGGCGGGAATCACCGGTGGTCCATCGACCTATGAGATCGATGGTGAGCAGTATGTCGCCGTGGTCGCCGCCGGGCAGTCCGGTTTCGGTGGAGGCGGCTACTGGGCACCGAACTATGCGCGCCTGCTGGTGTACAAGCTCGATGGCAAGGCGACGCTGCCGGTGGCAACGCCCTTCATCCCGCCACAGCTGAATCCGCCGCCGGAGTTCGGCACTGCCGCGCAGCTGGAAAACGGCGAACACGTGTACACCGCGCATTGCGCCGGTTGCCACGGCAATAACGCTGCCGGCGGCCGTGCGGTCAGCAGCCTGTTCCCGGACCTGCGCTATGCGGGCGGCTTGTGGAGCCCTGACGCCTTCGACGCTATCGTCCTCGGCGGCGCACTGCAGGAAAATGGCATGGTGTCCTTCAAGAAGGACATCTCGCCGCAGGACGCGGACGACATCCGTGCCTACATGGTGCACCAGGCGACCCTGGCGAAGAGTGCACCACCGGCTCCCGCGGGTGCGGGACGCGGCCGTGGCGGCCCGCCGGCCGATGCGCCGGCACCCGCGCCCGCTGCGCCGGCACCCGCGCTGCATCAGTAAGTGAAGGGCGGCGGTCCGGCGTATGACGCTGAACCGCCGCCTCGGCCCTGAAAGGCCTGGACGATACCGATGGGTCATCTGCGGGCTGCTGCTCGCGGCGATGGCCATCAACTACATTCAGCGTCAGACCATCGGCCTGCTCAAGAGCCCGCTGCAGCATGAGTTCGCCCTCGATGAGGTCGGCTACGCCAATATCGTCTTCTGGTTCCAGGCCGCCTACGCGCTGGGCTATGTCACCTTCGGCCGGGTGCTAGACCGGGTCGGGGCCAGGATCGGCTACGCGGTAGCCTTCATTCTCTGGAATGTGTCGCACGTGGCTGCCGGGCTTGCGGCCACTACTGTGCAGTTCACCCTGGCGCGGGTTGGTTTGGGTCTGGGTGAGTCGGGCGCATTTCCGGCCAGCCTCAAGGCCATCGCAGACTGGTTTCCGCAACGCGAGCGTGCGCTTGCGGTGGGCATCTTCAATGCCGGCACCAATCTCGGCGCCATCATCGCGCCGGCCCTGGTGCCCGTGGTCACGGCCCGTTGGGGCTGGCGGTCATCGTTTTTCTTCACCGGTGCCATCGGCATGATCTGGCTGGTGGCCTGGCTGACCTTGTACCGGCGTCCTCAGGATCACCCCCGGGTGGGCGCGCAGGAGTTGGCGCTGATTGAATCGGACCCGGCGGACCCGGTAACTCCCGTGTCCTGGTGGGCGCTGTTGAAATTGAAGGAAACCTGGGCCTATGCCAGCGCCAGGTTCCTGATCGACCCGATCTGGTGGTTCTACCTGTTCTGGCTGCCGGATTTTCTCAATAAGACCTACCACCTGGATCTGAGCAGTTTCGGGCCACCCCTGATTGCGATCTACCTCATCTCCGATGTGGGTTCGGTGCTCGGCGGGTTTGCCTCTTCGGCGCTGATCAAGCGCGGCGCCAGTGCCAACGTCGCCCGCAAACTCACGCTGCTGGTGTGCGCCATGCTGGTGCTGCCGGTGCTGATGGTCGATGGCGCGCGGCAGCTGTGGCTGGCGGTGCTTTTGATAGGCTTGGCCGCGGCTGCGCATCAGGCCTTCTCGGCGAATGTGTATACCTTCCCGTCCGATGTATTGCCGCGCTCGGCCGTTGCCTCGGTGATCGGAATCGGCGGCATGATGGGAGCGGTGGGCGGCATGCTGTTCACCCAGTTCGTCGGGCAGATTCTGCAGGCGACGGGTTCATATCGGATACTGTTCATCATCGCCGCATCGGTCTATCTCATCGCACTTCTGGTAATCCATATCTTGAGCCCGAAACTACAGCGTGTGACGCAGGTGCTGGGATGAAGCCGGCGCTGCTGCAGGTGCACGCCGCGGACAGTGTCGCGGTGTGCCTGCGCGACGTGGTCGCGGGCGAGCGCCTGGCGCTCGGTCAGCAGCTCATCGAAATCGGCGCGGATACGGCGCGTGGCCACAAGATCGCGTTGCGGCCCCATCGGCGCGGCGAAGTGGTGCTGAAGTATGGCCACTCGATTGGTCATGCGACCGAGGACCTTGCCGCCGGGGCGCATGTACACACCCATAACCTGGCCTCCGATCTGGCCGGGCACGATCACTACACCTACTGCGAGCCCGCGGCGCGCGTGCCGGCCACGGCCGTGCGGCGCGAGTTCCTGGGTTACAGGCGCGCGGACGGACAGGTCGGCATACGCAATGAGGTGTGGATTCTATGCACGGTCGGTTGCGTGGCCGAGACCGTGCGCCGCATTGCCGAAGCCGCGCAAAGCAAATTTGCCGGCCGCACGGATGGAATCTTTGCCTTCGGCCACCCCTTCGGCTGTTCACAGCTGGGCGATGATCTCAGTGCCACGCGGCAGCTACTGGTGGCACTGGCGCAGCACCCGAATGCGGGAGCGGTGCTGGTGGTCGGCCTGGGGTGCGAAAACAATCAACTCACGGCATTGATCGCCGCGCTGGGTACGCGTGGCGCCGACCGGTTGGCATATTTCAATGCGCAGGCCGTCAGCGATGAGATCGAGGCGGGCGTCGCGGCGCTTGCACCGCTGGTGGACAAAATGGCCGCGGATACCCGCAGCAAGTGTGATCTGGGGGATCTCGTCATCGGCCTGAAATGTGGCGGATCCGATGCCTTTTCGGGCCTGACTGCCAATCCCCTGGTCGGACGCATCTGTGATGCGGTGACCGGGAGCGGGGGTACGGCGATATTGAGCGAGATTCCCGAACTGTTCGGAGCCGAGCGCGTATTGCTGCAACGCTGCCAGGACCCGCCGACCTTTTCGGATCTGACGCAATTGATCAACGACTTCAAGGACTACTTCACGGCGCACCATCAGCCGGTCTTTGAAAATCCTTCCCCGGGTAACCGGCAGGGCGGCATTACGACGCTCGAAGAGAAATCACTGGGCGCGGTGCAGAAGGGCGGCGGGGCGCCGGTGACGCAGATCCTGCGCTACGGCGGCCGCGTATCGCGCCAGGGCCTGGTGATACTCGAATCCCCGGGCAATGATGCCGTATCGACCACGGCATTGATTGCGGCCGGGGCCGTCATCGTGCTGTTCACCACCGGCCGCGGCACTCCGCTGGGCTTTCCCGCGCCAACCCTGAAGATCGCCTCGAACAGTGATCTGGCGCAGCGCAAACCGCGCTGGATCGATTTCGATGCCGGATCGCTCATCGAGGGTGCGGATCGCGATGCGCTGACCGCGCAACTGCTGGACCTGATGATGAGGGTGGCATGCGGCGAGCCCTGCCGTCATGAGCAGGCCGGCGCGCGTGAGATCGCCCTGTGGAAACGCGGTGTGACCTTGTGAGACAGCTGACGCGGCGTGGATTCAGCACCGCTTTGCTGGCCATCGGGCTCGCGTCCAATAGCTGGAGTCGCTGCGCGGCATCCTTCCCGCTCTGGGCCACACAGCTGGGAGCCGATCTCGAGGCCATGGCCACGCGGCTGCGCGCGCAGCTTGTGCCCTGGAGCGGTCCCCCGCGCCGCGCGCGACCCGAAGAGTTTGGCTTCAGCGCCGGCCAACCCCTGGCAACCCGTTCCATCCAGGCCGCAATCGACTCGCTGGCAGCCCAAGGCGGAGGCACGGTCGTGCTGCAGGCTGGCGACTATGTCAGTGGCACCCTGGTGCTGCGCAGCCATATCCGGGTGCAGATCGAGAAGGGTGCACGCCTGCTCGCCAGTGTCGACCTGAAGGATTATCCGGCGCATGTCGCGGCACGTCCGACCGTTATGGACAGCAACATGGGCATGAACCAGTCGCTGATCTTTGCGGAAGGGTGCACCAACATTTCGCTGTGTGGGCCGGGACTGATCGATGGCCGCGGCACCAAGACGAACTTTCCCGGCCTGGAGGCCAACTCGGCTACGCCCGGCCGTCCCTTCCTGATCAGGATCATCGATTCTCGGCAGGTGCATATCCAGGATATTTCACTGCAGGATGCGGCGTGCTGGATGCAGAATTATCTGCATTGCGATGACCTGCTGATCGAAAACATCCGCGTGGAGAACCAGTCCAACTTCAACAATGACGGTTGCGACATTGATGGCTGCCGCAGGGTCATTGTCCGCAACTGCGTGATCAATTCCGAAGATGACGGCTTGTGCTTCAAGGGCGCGGCACAGCGCCCCACCGAGGATGTGCTGGTCGAGAACTGCCGCATCTACAGTACCTGCAATGCCGTCAAGCTGGGCACTGACTCGCAAAGCGTATTTCGCAATGTCCTGATCCAGAACCTTCAGGTCGGCGGGCCGACGGCCGAGATGCCGGCCATCAACCGGCGGCGCGCCGAGTCCGGCATCTCCTGGGAAATCGTTGACGGTGGGGTGGCAGAGAATGTCTACGCCCGGCATATCCACATCGCCCGTGCCGACTCGCCATTGTTTCTGCGCCTCGGAGACCGCGGTCGCGTGCGTCCCGGGCAGCCCCGGCCAAGGCCCGGAACGCTGCGGCGCATCGTCTATGATCAGATCAGCGGCGCGGACAATGGCGCGCGTGGCTCATACTTCATGGGCTTGCCGGAGCGGCACATACAGGATGTGGCGCTGCGGGATGTGGCCCTTGAAGTGGCCGCGACCGACAAGCCCGTCCCCAGCCAGGGGAGCATCGCGGAAATGCGTGACACCTATCCTGATGCCCACATGATCATGGATGCCGTTCCGGCCTACGGACTGTGGGCGCGTCATATCGATGGTCTGACCTTGACGCGAGTCCGCTTTGCAGTTCGCGGGCGGGACAGGCGGCCCATGATCCTGGCGGATCTGGATAGCCACGACGTCTGTACCGGCTAGTAGATGTTCCGGCAGGCAAAGCTCGCGGTGACTGCGACGCTGATGGGCGTGGCGGCCGGGCTGGCCGCCCACGGCGCGGCTGCCGGCAGCGCGACTTACCGCAATCCGATCATCTACGCGGATTATTCTGATCCGGACGTGCTGCGGGCGGGTAAGCGCTACTACCTGGTGTCGTCGAGCTTCCACTTCTCACCCGGCATCCCCGTGCTCGAGTCGCCGGATCTGGTCCACTGGCGAATCGTGAGCCATGTTCTGCCCCGGCTTGATTTCGCACCCGGCTACAACATGGTGCCGCCGTTCACGCTGACCGACGCGACCGCCCGGCCCATCGGTGAGGGCCAGCGCTACGGAGGCGGGGTATGGGCACCGGCGCTGCGTTACCACGATCACAGATTCTATGTGTACTGGCCGACGCCGGATGAGGGCATTTTCGTCAGCACGGCAACACGGATGGAAGGTCCGTGGTCGGCGCCCGTGACCGTGCTGGCCGGGCCCGGCTACGAGGACCCCTGTCCCTTCTGGGATACGGATGGCAGCGCTTACCTGGTGCATGCCAAGGTCGGCGCGGGGGCGCTGATTCTGCATCGTCTGAGCCCCGACGGCATGCGCGTTCTTGATGCGGGGAAGACGATCGTCGAGGACCGGGTGAACCTGCCGGTGCTCGAGGGGCCGAAGCTCTACAAGCGGCATGGCTGGTACTACATCTTTGCGCCGATTGGCGGCGTCGGCAGCGGCGGTCAGGCGGTGCTGCGTTCGCGCAGCATTGATGGGCCCTATGCCTGGCGCGTGGTGCTGGTACCCGGACAGACGCAGATTCTGGGGCCGCACCAGGGCGCATATGTTGAGACCCCCACACACCAGGGGTGGTTCGTGCACTTCAACAGTACCGGTGCCTTCGGTCGCATCACCTACCTGGAGCCCGTGCGCTGGCGGGATGACTGGCCCGTCATCGGCGATTCGATCGGCGATCAGACCCAGGGTCAGCCCGTCGTGCAGCACGCCTTACCGATCACCGAGCCGCGCGCTGGCCGGCAAGCGAACCCATACCATCTGCAGGAGGCGGATGAATTCAACAGCCCGACTCTCGGATTGCAGTGGCAGTGGAATCACAATCCGGATGATGACCTGTGGAGCCTGAGCGCGCGCCCCGGCTATCTGCGGCTCGAGGCTGCGCCGGCGCAGTACCTGGTGACCGCGCGCAATACCCTGACGCAGATGCTGCAGGGGCCTGCGATGACGGCGACCACGCGACTTGAAATCGGTCATCTCGGCGAGCAACAGCGCGCCGGCCTGGTTCTGTTCGGCGTCAGGCCGACCTGGATTGGTGTGGTTCGCGAGGCCGGTTCCACCTATCTCACCTACGCCTCGGCCGGCATCGAAACACGCGGTCCGAGCCTGTCGGGCGATGCGATCATCCTGAGGGCCCAGGTGAGCACCGACCAGTCCGTCCGGTTTGCCTATGCGATGAGTGGTGAGACGCCATTCGCCTGGTTCGGACCGACGACCGCCCTGAGTAAATTTTCCTGGTGGAAGGGCAGCCGTCCGGGTCTGTTTACCTTCATCAAGGCACTGCCGCAGAGCACGGTCGCGCCGGCCGCAGCCCATTACGTCGATTTCGATTGGTTCCATGTCGAGCACTGACGCATGAATCGGCGTCGCTTCATGGCCGCCAGTGCGGCGCTGGCCGCAACGGGTACGCTGGCGCGGACTGAGGCCGATTCCGCCCAGGCTGCCGCAGAGGACACGCCGCAATTCAAGACACAGGATGCGGCCTGGCAGTCGGCCTACGATGAGGCACTGAGCGTGCTTGCTGCCAATGTGCAGCTTCTGCCGCGCTACGCCAAACCGGTTCTGATCGAAGGTGCCGCGTACCAGGGCATATGGCTGGAGTGCGGACCGCATGAGTCACTGGTGTATCGCAGGTTCCGACCCGACGTGGCCCGCGACAGTCATCGCTGCTTCTTCGCACTGCAGCGCGCCGATGGCCAGATTCCCTGCAACAACAAGCTGTCCGGGACGGGCTTTGGCCAGATTCAAATGGTGGCGCCCATTGCGGCAACGGCCTGGGAGCTGGCGCAGGCCACGGGCGATGATGAGCTGCTGCACGAAGCCTACAACGCCTGTGCGCGCTGGGATGCGTGGTTGCAGCGCTACCGCAACGTGCGCGGCACCGGCCTGACCGAAGGGTTCTGCACCTATGACACCGGCCAGGACAATAGCCCGCGCTGGAGGGGCATCCCGCCGCAATGCCCGCAAGGGGATGCGAAGCGCTTCGTTGCGGGCCTTGGGTTGCCGCGGCTGTGCCCGGATCTGTCGGCAACGACTTACGGTGGGCGTGTGGCCCTGGCGCAGATGGCGCAGGCGCTGGGCCGGGCGACGCAGGCCGCGCGCTGGCAGGAGCAGGCGCAACAACTGCGCAACTTGATTCTCCAGCATCTGTATCAACCCCAGGAGGCGGCCTTCTACGACCTTGATGCATCGGGCGGGTACGTCAAAATTCGCTGCGATATCTTGAGCCGCATCTGCGGGGAGCATGTCGTGGAGCAGCCGACATTCGAGCATCTGTGGTCGCAGCAACTGCACAACCCGCAGGCATTCTGGGCCCCGCTGCCGCTGCCCTCGGTGGCACTTGACGACCCGTTGTTCGTCAGGCCCATTCCCGCCAACTCCTGGGGCGGCGCGGCGCAGGCATTGACGGCCCTGCGCACGCCAAGATGGTTCGATCACTACGGTAAATCGGCCGCGCATGCGCAGCTCATGCACAATTGGTGCGAGGCGCTGCGGCGGGACGGGAGCTTCAGGCAGCAGGCTGATCCGCGCACCGGCCGATTTACGGCCAGTGGTCCACCCGGTTACTCACCGGCAGCACTGGTGATGATTGATTTCACCTGGCGCCTGGCCGGGATGTGCGAGGCAGGGCGGCAGTTGAACTGGCACATACGCCCGGGGCATCCGGCGGCAATGGGGGCCCGCTTCACACTTCGCACCGATACGAAACGGCGGGCGCAGTTGGTGTATGACTCGCACGGTGCCGATTTGAGCTTGGATGGACGCTGGCTTGGGCGCATCGAGGGTGGGGCGGCTCGGCTGGTCACCGGGGAGTCCGGAGCGCTGCTGGCCCTCATCAGCATCGATGAGCGCGCCCAGCAGCTGCGCCTGCTCACGCCCGGGCGGCCGGTGCGTACCTTGAGGCTGGAGCCCGAGGCTCGGATCAGCCTGAACGCTTGGCATTAGCCTCGAATAGGACCACGGAAATGCACAGCACAATTCGCTCGGTCAGGGTGTGGAGCGTCGTCACGACCGGCCTCTTGATGATTGCCGCGCCAGGCGTGTGGCCTGCGCAACCGCCTCACAATCTGTTCGCGGAGCGGCTGGGGCATAGCGCTGCCGAAAGCCACGCGAAGATTGAGCGGGCATTCCAGCAGCTCTTCCACGGCGACGGCCAGCAGCAGCGCGTCTACTTCGAAACCGGAGCCAATGCCAATGGCACGCTGGCCTATGTCACCGACTGGGCGAACCACGACGCCCGCACCGAGGGCATGAGCTACGGGATGATGATTGCCGTGCAGCTGGACAAGAAGCGCGAGTTCGACGCGCTGTGGAACTGGTCCAAGACCTACATGCAGGTCACCGATCCCAATAACCCATCGGTGGGTTACTTTGCCTGGTCGATGAATACCGATGGCACGCCGCGCTCGACGGGCGCGGCACCCGATGGCGAGGAATACTATGTGATGGCCCTGTATTTCGCGGCGCATCGCTGGGGCAATGGCAAGGGAATCTATAACTACCAGAAGGAGGCCGACCGGATCCTGCGCGGCATGCGGCATCACCCGCTGCTGACGGGCACCTCGCCGTTGCGCATCCACCCCGACGATCCGCCCTTCATCCCGCCCGACCATACGCCGCGCCAGGTGACCGTCGGCCCGATGGTCGACGAAGCCCATGCCATGATTCGGTTCGTGGCCGAAACCAGCGTTGCCGGCACGGATGCCTCGTATCACCTGCCCGCATTCTACGAGCTGTGGTCGCGCTGGGGGCCGAAAGAAGATCGCGCCTTCTGGGCCAAGGCGGCCGATGTCAGCCGCGAGCTATTCGTGCGGGTGACGGGAGCGGATACGGGGCTCGCGCCCGACCGCAGCAATCTGGACATGTCGCCCATTGCCGGTCGCGACGGTCAACCGGTGCAATTCGGCTATGACAGTTGGCGTACGGTCAGCAATTGGTCGGTCGACTACAGTTGGTGGCACAAGGATGCGCAGGAGCCCGTATTGAGTGACCGGCTGCAGAAATTTCTATTCGCACAGGGCATTCACGACTTCCCGGACCGCTACACGCTCGCCGGCAAGCCACTGTCGATGCGCCATTCTCCCGGCATGGTTGCCGCGGCTGCCGTGGGGAGCCTGGCGGCAACGCCCGGGCCCATCGCCAACGCTTTTCTGCAGGAACTGTGGATGATGCCGGTGCCGGCGGGTGAGCAGCGCTATTTCGACGGCATGCTGTATCTGATGAGCATGATGCACCTGGACGGGGAGTTTCGCGTCATCGAGCCGTCCACGCGCTAGACGACGATATGCGGTACGAAGCGTGCCGAGTCGCGCGTGATGAGGGAGTCGTCTTCGCGCACGCCGATCCCGGCCGGCTGATCACCGATGACCCAACTGCCGATCAGCGCGTAGCTGTCGGCAAATTTCGGCAGGGCGTGAAACGCCTGCCGCACGTAGGGAAAATCGCTGTAGGGTCCGGGCGCCTCGAGGTGCTCGCCTTGCAGTGTCACCAGCTCGACGTTGGCGCCTTCGCGCGAGAACAGTGGTTTGCGAACCCACCCCGAAGGCAGGGCCGAGGCAGCTTCCGCCGGGGTTTCAAAGAAGGCGGGCAGCAGGTTCGGATGCTGCGGGTGCAGTTCCCACAGCAGTGCAAGTGCACCCTTGTTGGAGAGAATCGATTTCCAGGGTGGCTCGAACCAGGTCGCCGCCGCGGATTCCAGGTACTGGGAGAACTCATCGGCAAACAGAAACTCCCAGGGATACAGCTTGAAGATCGCCTCGATCACGTTGTTGTCGCAATCGGTGTAGCGTCCCTCCGCCGTGCGTCCTATGTCCTCCATTGCGATGTAGCTGGTGCGGATCCCGGCCTGGCGCGCCAGATCTTCCAGGTATTCGACCGTGGCACGATCCTCGATGGAGTCGCGGACCGAGGCGAAGTGCATCCGGGCGTGGATCTTCGGAGCGAGTATGCCCAGTGCGAGCAGCAGCTTTTCCTGCAGTGAGTTGAATTGGTCGGTCGCGGCCGGCAGCCGACCCGCCTCGATGCAATCCTTCAGCCAGATCCATTGGAACACGGCCGCCTCGTATAGCGATGTCGGCGTGTCGTAGTTCATCTCGAAGAGCTTGGCCGGATTCTCACCGTCGTAGGCGAAGTCCATGCGTCCGTACAGATGGGGCTCACCGCGGACCCAGGACGAGCGGATCAGATCCCAGAAGCGTTCCGGCAGGGCGAGTCGGCGCAGATACTCCTCGTCGCGTACCGCGCGGCTCACCAGGTCCATGCACAGTTCGTGTATTTCCTGCGTGGGCTGTTCGATTCCCGATTCGATCTGCGGCAAGGTGAAGCGGTAATGCACCGATTCGTCCCAGTAGGGCTGGCCGCCGATGGAATGAAAGCGAAATCCCAGCGATTCGGCCTGCTGCCGCCATCCGGGTCGCTCCGCCATCACGACGCGCTGCACGTGTCAGCCGCCCCAGCTCGCACGCGCTGCCGAACTCATGCCGAATCCGCCGCGGGACAGCGTTTGCGCCACGCTGGGACTGTACGGGCCGCGGGCTGCCCCGCCAAAGCGCTCACCCGAGGCCGTGCGCCATTCCGCGCGGTCCCCGCGCGTCCGGTACAGAGGCTGGCCAAAGCCGCCGCCGTATCCGTAACCATAGTTGTAGCCACCGTTATTGCTCAACGCGCGGCCGATCATGAAGCCGGCCAGCGCCGGCATGAACCAGCCACCCGAGGAGGTCTGAATGTGATGGCACTGGTCGTAGCCGTACTGCGCCTGGCAGTCGTCGAGTGAATCAAAGCGCGGTCCATCCCGATACTGCGCCTGCACGGCATCGGCGTAGGCCTTCTCGCAGATGTCGGCGCTGACTTTTCCGTCACTGATGCATTCCGCCAGGCCCTGATAAGCCACGGTGGGAGCGGCCGCGGTTTGCGGTCGCGGCGGCGAGGGTGGCTCGCAGGCGGACAGCAGTAGCGGGACGGTCCCCATCAGCACCAGTTCGATGGTTCGTGAACGTTTCATGGTGTCATGCACGCCGCGTTGATTGCACCCACCGACAGCGAGGTCAGCGCGACGAAGATTCCCGCTGACAATTCGTCGTTGGTGATTCGTTGGGAAAGATTCGGCAGAAAGACCCGGACAGCGAAGAATGTGACGATCTGGATGATCATGGCGATCACGCCCCAGATCAGAAAGTCGACGAGTGAGAGCGAATGAACGATGGCGCTGCACAGCGGCAACGCGAACGCCAGCAGTGAGCCGCCGAGCGCGACGGCCGCCGCCGATTTGCCGTGCCGGATGAGTTCGAATTCATCATGTGCGGTGAGCCGGGTGTAGATGAAGCCGAACAGCAGCAACAGCAGCATCGCGCTGCCGAAGTAACTCAAGAAGGCCGGCAAGCCGAGAAAGGACAAAGCCCAGGGATGAGACATGATTTTTCGATTCCCTTCAGGTGACGGTCAGGTCGGCGGGGTTGAGGTCCACGCCGATTGAGGTGACAACCTGAAGGCTGTCCGGCATTTCTTCGACGGAAATCAGTACGTATTCCGCCCGCTCGCTGCCCTCGATCAGACGCCGGTACAACATCGCGTAGTGATTGCAGTTGCGGCTGGCCACCGTGTCGCTCTTGTCAAATACCTGCTCGACAAAGGGGACCAATTCGGTTTGCCCGCGCGAGACTCCCCATACACGGTGGTAGAGGAAGGCCCCTACCTCATAGGTTGGCAGGCCGATATCGCTGTCTTTTCCGGCAATCGTCGCCAGCTCCGTGTGATTCGCCGGTGTCGCGGTATCCCAGTATTGCCACAGGATGCATTCCGAGACGTCCGCATCGTCCGTGCCCCCGTCGGTCTTGACCTGTAGCCAGGTCTCATCGTCGTCGAGGTAGTAGCGATGCAGCCAGCTGCCCTTCAGATCCACGAGCCCGCGCGCGGCGATCGGCTGGGCGCAATCTCCGATTTCGAAGTTCGCGCGCCCGTTCAGCATCCGGAACGGCACCGAATCGATCTCCACGAATCCCCCGCGGCGCAACTTCAGCGGCTCCGGTGGCAGCTCGACGCGCGGCGGCGGCGGCCGCAGGCGTTCCTTTGCATCGCGCGCGAGCGCGCTGATCATCGTTCCGAAACTCATGGTCGAATCCTCAGCGACAATCAGGTGGCGGGCGGGGAACCGTCGCTCGATGCGCCTTCGCTCTTGAAGCGCGCCAGCACATCGCTGGTGGCACTGGCTCCCGGAATGACGCCGGCCTTGCGCAGCCGCTCCTCGAGCGCTTCGCCGGTTGATTCCGCGGAGAGGGTATTCGCCGCGTCCATCTGCGCGAGTGCCTCTTCCTGGCGCTTCTCGATGCGCTCCAGGCTGTCCAGGGCACTGCGGGCCCGGGAGTCGGTGCTCGAGCTCGCGGCCGCTACCGCAGCGGAGGCCCGGATGACATGCTGTTTCGCCTTCACCGTATCCGCGCGCTGCTTGAGAGTGCGGATGGCCGTCTCGCCCGCCGTGATCTTCACTTTGAGCACGTCGATGTTCTTGGCGTACTCGGCGATCACGTTGTTGCTGGCCGTAATGAGTGCTTCCTGCTCGGCGTACTTGGCCGCGACTTCCTGTGCAAGCGCGCTGTGCTTGGCGACCTCGGCCTGCTGGCCCGCGGCCTCCGCCGCCTTCTGCTTGGCGAGCGTCTGGCGGATGTAGCCGGCGTACTCCTCGAGCTTCGCCTGCTTTTCCGCCAGGTGGTTACGCTCCACGGTCTGCTTGCCCATCATGCCGGCCAGGGCGACCCGTGCATCGCGCAGCTCGGCATCGGCGTCGCGAATCTCCTGGTCAAGAATGCGCGTGGCGTTGGCATCCACGGCAGCCTCTCCGGCCTCGTTAGCGGCGCCGCGCAGTGCGGTCCAAAGTTTGTTCAATACGCCTGACATGTGTGGTCTCCTTTACTTCACGAATTCGCGATACGCACCCGCGGCGTCCACCGCGTTGCGAGCGAGCGTGTCGATCTCAAATTCGATGTCGGACAGGGCCGAGGTCGCGCGCAGCGCGCCATAGATCACGTAGAAGTCCGATCCATCCGGATGGGTATCGATCGAGATATTGGCCAGATCAAACAGCTTCTCGGTGCGCAGGATGCGATCGTTGAGCCGGGCTGTGTCGCGCACTCTGGCGACCGGAAACAAGGTCGCCTGGGCGATGGCGATCTCCCCGGTGACCGCGATGTAGACGTTCACGTCGCCGTAGTCGTGGGCTACGGCCTGGATGACCGGCTCCAGGCCCTCGACCAGCGAGAACGTGAAGCGGTGCGAGGAGGCGAGCAATCCCGACTGCAGATCTGGAAGCAGTGTCTGGGTGGTGACTGGTCCGGTTGACATGGCGGCGCTGACCCCTTTCAAAGCGTGGATGAGTGGGTGTGCATTCGGTTTTCGGAGCAGTCGCTCGACCTTGAGCAGGACCGGGGCGTGCTGTGGCTGAATCCAGACCTCGCGCATGACGAGGCCCTCTTCGCGCAGCTTCTGGCGACGAGTCTGTTGTCGCCTTCGATTGCCGTCCTTAGTCAATGTGCCGCCCTGAAATACGTTACTGGTAACGCGTGGGCAGCACAGTAATCGTTACCAGTAACGATGTCAAGCGTTACTGGTAATGCCTCAGAACGAGGGTAAGCGGCAGGTTCCCGGCCCGGTTGCCGGGAACCCGCTTAGGCGGTGAGCGCGCCTCTACAACGGCACGGACAGCGTGACGTTGAAGTTACGCTCGGGAAGGGTCCAGTACAGCGGGGTGCCCAGCCACACCGTGCTCCCGGCCAGCGCGATGATGGGGGTCTTGTTCAACAGATTGCCGAAATCGAACTTGATCGACGCGCCCTTCAATCCGCCCACGTTGTCACCGAAGGTGTAGCCCAGGGCGCCGTTCAGCACGCTGTAAGAGCTGATGGGCGCGGTCTCCCCGGGGTTGCCATAGGTGTGGCCCACGCGCTTGTCGAGCAGCGATGCGTAGAAGCCGTGAAGGTTGTAGATCACGCCGTAGGCCAGGGTGGCGTTCGGTGCATTGGGCACCCACAGCCCACCGGTGCAGCTGCCCGTGGCGCAGTCCGTCTCGGCGCTTTCAATGACCTTCGCCCGGTTGATGGAGCCGTTGGCATACAGGCTCACACCCTGACCCAGGTAGTAGGTGCCATTCGCTTCCACGCCCTTGTAGTTCGTGCCGCCGGCGTTGAAGAAGATGGTGTCGCCGCCGAATTTCTCGGACAGGATCTCGTTGCTGAAGTGGATGTAGTAGACATCCCCCGACACGGACAGCTGCTGGGTCTGCCAGGTGGTGCCGGCCTGGTAGCTCCAGGTCTCCTGCGGCGAGAGGTTGGTTGAGCCCGGGACGGTGGTGGGGCCGAAGTTGAAGTCCTTCTCGTTGGGGGCCAGGAAGCCCTTCGCCGCCTGCGCATAGGCCGCCCAGTTGTCGGTGATGGCGTAGTGCGCCAGGAACGAGGGCAGCGTTGCGGAGTAGGTGTTGCTGTAGACCTCCGGCTCGCCATCATCCACGTCGACGATGGCATCCACGTCACGCTCGAAATGATCGTAGCGCACGCCCGGGGACAGAGTCAGGCCGGGCAACACGTTCCAGTCCACCATGAAGTACGGCTGCACCGTGATGAGCTTCTGCGAGAGCAGCCGCCCGCCGTTGCAGCTGTAGGCACCCAGCAGTTGCAGGGCGGTGGGCTGGGCGATGGTCGAACCCGCCGTTGCAGGCTCGGAGCTGGCCGTACAGGAACCGTTGACCCCGCCGTTGGTGAGGTAGTTCGACGGGCCGCCGTTGGTGGCCCAGTTGGCGCCGTTCGGATTCAGTGCGCCGCCGAGGGTCTCATCCACTTCCGGCAGCGCCCGCTCGTTGGACTGGCGGTCGGCCCAGATGCCGGCCTTGACGTCACCGAAGAACACACTGTACTTCGCGTTGAAGGTATCGCCCCAGGAGCGGTAGTTGTTGGTCAGCAGCTGGCCCGGAACATCGGTGGCTCCCCAGTAGGTACCGTTCGGGGTTTCGCCATTCGGGTCCTCGCCGTTGTGGCCGGTGTGATAGTAGGCGTAGGTGTACACCTTGTTGTCCAGCGTCCAGTCGCCCAGCTTCGACTGCAGGCCGATGTACTCGAAGTCGGTGTGGATGTCGTCGAAGTTGTAGCCGTAGTAGTCCTGGCTGGTCGGGTCCGAGGACAGACCCCAGGTGGGGCCGTACTGTGCGATTTGCGCGGCCGTTGCACCCAGACCCACATTCTGGTGGATCTGGTTGTACATGGCCACGAAGGTGAGCACCGTATTGGGGGCCACGTTGGCGGCGAACTTGGCGAAGATGTTCTTGCGTTGCTGGCCCATGTTGGTCAGCTCGCCATGGGTCGAGGAGCTCTCGGCGTCGATATACCCCGCCGCGCCGTCGAATCTGTCCAGCTTGCCGGTATCGAACTCGGCGCCAAACAGCTGTGAGTGCCAGCTGCCGAAGCTCACGTAGGGCGTCAGCGTCATCGCGTTCAGCGGCGCCTTCGAAATATTGTCGATACTGCAGCAGAAAGTGGCATTGCCGATGGTGGCGGCGGTGCCCGGACCATAGTCGACGTTCACTCCGCCCAGGTCATTGGCCATCATGTACGAGGTGGAGTGATGGGTGAAGTCGTTGGAGTCCTGGAAGGGGATGCCATCGAAGGTGACATTGTATTGGCCGTCGACGAAGCCGCGGATGCTCAGGATCTGATTTTCCATGAGGCCCGGGCCGTTGGGCGACACCGACTGGACGCTGGGCGAGAGCCCGATGATTTCCGAGAAGTTGCTGGTCGGCGCCAGATTGTTTTCGATGAAGTACTGGCTGATCTGCGAGGTCGGCTGAATCGCGTCAAGCGGAGTCTGGGTGGGCGCCTGTGTGATTGCCGATTCCACTTCCGACTGTCCACGCACCACGACGGTGGGCACGTCCGGCTGCGCCTGATCCTCGGCATGCGCCAACGGTGTCGTCAGGCTCAGCAGCGCGATCAGACGCCAGTCATAGGGGCGAAAAGGGCGGGGCGTGCGAAATGTCATATTCGGCTTCCACATGTTGCTTATTGGTTACAATTTGAAAAAGCTTTGCCGCGCAAAGCATTTAGCCGTCGCAAAATAACCAAAGCTGATTACAGAATTGTTGCAGTGCGGTAAGCGTGCCGTAAGGCTTGCGGCCGCGTGATTTGCGGCGGCGGGGCAGGGGCAGGACTACAGAGCGGAATGGATCATCCGCAGGTCAGGGTTCCCGGCCCAGTTGCCGGGAACCCTCATTGGTGGAGGCGGGGGGAATCGAACCCCCGTCCGTAAGCACTACGCTTCCGGCTCTACGTACGTAGCTGTCTCTTTGTTTTCTCGCTTCGCGCTACCCGAGCAGCAGGGAAGACGCTAGGCCAGCCACGGTGTCTCTTAACGCTGCACCCCGTAGCACGATGCAGAGCGATCCTGTGAGCGCGTCCCCAGGGTCAGTGGCACAGGCACCAGCTGGTCTGAGGTTAGGCCGGGTTAAGCGGCCAGAGCGAAGTTGTCGTCGTTGGCAACTATAATTTGCAAAAGAGTTTAACGAGGACTCATGCACCTCGGTACGCCCCTGAAGTTTTGCAACCCACGTCGAAACCGGTCGCCCCCTTCTGGAACGACGCAAGTATACCGGAACCGGCACCGTCCGGCCTGTCAGCGGGCGCCGACAGCAGAATCTGCGGCATTTTCGCCTTTGGGCCCCTAGCCTACGGTTGCCACAATGGTCCGCAAGGAGGCCACGATGAACCCCACTGCCGCAGTGGACTCCGCCTCGCTCGGGCCGGTCATTCTGCTTCGCACCTTGATTGTCGAGGTCGCGGGGGCGGCAGCGCAGCGACCCATCATTGGCAATCTTTCGTGGGTTGATCTGGGCAGTATTGCGGCAATCCTGGCGCTCGCCGTGATCGCCAGCACGGTGCTCGCCGCAATCGCGAGGCGTCGGGCCAGACACAGTGCGATCACCACCCCCGCCCTGGCGCCGCGCCATTCAGCGGCCTTTGCACTGGGCACACCCGCGCAGGTCTTTATCTGGGGCTGCGCGCTGTACTTAGGTGTTGGCACGTTGCTGCCGCGGATCGCGCCACCGGCTGCGGTGGACATTTTTCAGAACCTGTTTGATTCCCTTGCCAGAGCGGGGGCCTTCGCCATCATCGTGTGGCTGATCTATCGCCTGACTCATGTGCTGGAGCTGTGGCTGACGGGCTGGGCGAAGCACACGCACACGCAGCTGGATGACGTGGTTCTGCCATTGCTGGGCACCAGTGCGCGCGTCATGCTGCCGGTGCTGGGTGCGATACTGGCGCTGCCGATCCTGGAACTTCCGGAGCGGCTCGCCGGATTCGCGGCGCGGGCCACCAGTATTCTGTTCATCGGCGCAGTCGCCGCGGTGCTGTTCCGGGCGACACGGGCCGGCGAGCAGGCGCTGCTGCGTCGTTACGATCTTGCCGCGGCCGACAATCTGCGGGCCCGCACCGTCTACACACAGGTGCGCGTGATCGGCAAGGTCATCGATGTGTGCATTGCCTTTCTGACCATCGCCTCGGTACTGATGTTGTTTGCGGAGGTGCGCCAGGTCGGAGCCAGCCTGCTTGCCTCGGCCGGTATCGTCGGCATCATTGCCGGCATTGCCGCGCAGAAAACGCTCGGTAATCTGTTCGCCGGATTCCAGATTGCACTCGCCCAGCCGATGCGCCAGGACGATGTGGTGGTCGTGGAAGGCGAGTGGGGGCGCATCGAGGAGATCACCCTCACCTACGTGGTCATCCATATCTGGGATGACCGGCGCCTCATCGTGCCGCTGAGCTACTTCATCGAGAAGCCCTTCGCGAACTGGACCCGCTCTTCGGCGCAGATCCTCGGCCAGGTCATCATCTGGGTGGACTACAGCTTTCCCGTGGAGGAGGGCCGCGGTCTTCTCAAGGACATCATCGAAGGCAGTACACGCTGGGACCGGCGCTTCTGGAACCTGCAGGTGACGGATACGAGTGAGCGGACCATGCAATTGCGCGTGCTCGCGACCTCGACGGATTCATCGACGAACTTCGACCTGCGCTGCGAGATACGCGAGAAGTTCATTGCCTGCATCCAGACCCGCTGGCCGCACGCGCTGCCGCAGTTGCGCGCGCAGCTCACGCGCTGCGACCAGCCCGCTGCGATTTAGGGGTTTGACGATGTCGTGTCCACCCTGCCTGCGCCGGTGTATTTGGTTTGCTGTCCTGTCGCTCATCGGCCAAGCGGCTGGGGCTGCGGATGCCCCGGCGCCGCCGCAGGTTGAGTTTGCGGATCTGTTTGCGGCGGTTCAGACCGCTGCGCTTTTTCCCGACAGCAAGACCTTTGCTGATGCCGTACCGCTGGTCTCTCCCGCGGCAATACTGCATCAGTACCACGTGCAGCAACCGCGATCGGCGGCGGAGCTGCGATCGTTCGTCAGCCACTACTTCACGGTGGCCGATGACTCAGCCCCGGTTGGATTGACACCCAGCTCAGCCGCCCCTGCGCCGCTTGGCGATCACATCGATGCGCTGTGGTCGCGGCTCGAACGCAGGAGTCCGACCGTACCTCGTTATTCCTCGGCATTGCCGCTGCCCGAGCCCTACGTGGTGCCGGGGGGGCGATTCCGCGAGCTGTACTACTGGGATTCCTACTTCACGATGCTGGGACTTGCGCAAAGCGGTCGGCAGGATCTGGTGCAGAACATGATCCGTGACTTTGGCACGCTGATCGACCGCTACGGCCATATTCCGAACGGCACGCGTACCTACTACCTGGGCCGTTCGCAGCCGCCATTCTTCTTTGAAATGGTCGCGCTATCGCAGCCGCAGGACCCGGCTGCGGCCTGGGCGCGCCATCTGCCGCAACTGCGGCGCGAGTACGCCTTCTGGATGGCCGGTGCGAGCGCACTCAAGGCGAGCGGGGCGCAGCGCCGCGTGGTCAGGCTGCCCGATGGCGCCGTGCTGAACCGCTACTGGGATGATGTCGATCAACCGCGCGACGAATCCTGGCGCGAGGACACCGCGCTGGCGCGCCGCAGCCAACGCGAGGCCAAGCCGCTTTACCGGGACATCCGCGCCGCGGCGGAGAGCGGTTGGGACTTCAGTTCACGCTGGCTGCGCGACCCCCAGTCGCTGGCCTCCATTCAGACCACGCAGATCGTACCGGTGGATCTGAACAGTCTGCTGTTTGGACTGGAGCGGGCGATCCGCGCCGGGTGCGAGCGCGCGGGCGATCGGGCCTGCGCGGCGGACTTCGCGCATCGCGCCGCGGCCCGACAGCGGGCCATCGATCGTTATCTGTGGAATCCGCAGCGGCGGATCTACAGCGACTATCGTTGGACGGATGGCCAACGCACGCCGGTCTTGTCGGCGGCGACGCTGTATCCCTTGTTCGAATCCCTGGCAAACGCGGCCCAGGCCAGCCAAGTGGCGGCAGTGGTACGCGACTCGCTGCTGGCCCGCAACGGCCTCGCCACGACGCAACTGACCACCGGTCAGCAGTGGGACGCGCCGAATGGTTGGGCGCCGTTGCAATGGATCGGCATCCGCGGCTTGCGTGACAGCGGCTCCGGGGCACTGGCCGCAGTCATCGCCTGCAGATGGCTGGTCAATGTCACGACTGCGTATCAACACAGTGGCAGGCTGGTGGAGAAATACAATGTCGAGACCAACGGGGGTGGGGCGGGCGGCGAGTACCCGCTGCAGGATGGCTTCGGCTGGACCAATGGCGTGACGCGCCGACTGCTGGCGCTATATCCGGCCTACGGCGCATTTTCCACGCGCGAGCAGTGTCCGGACCCATACGGCTAAGTAACGTGACTTGCGCATCGGGCCGGTGCTTAAATCCGCGCGTTTTTGCAATTCCCTGAAAGGAAACAACATGGTCTCAAGGATTCTCCAGGCGGCACTTCCGGTCGCGATGCTGCTCGCGCCGGTCATGGTGCTGGCCGATGACACGCCGGCGCCGCCACCACCGCCGCTGACGGTCAAGGCGCAGGTGGGCTATGTGTCGTCCCACGGCAATACTGATGCGCAGACCGCCAATGCAAAGCTCGACGCCGCCTATGTGGTGGAGGCCTGGAAGCACGAACTGCAGCTGGCCGGCCTGTACGGAAAGTCCAACGACATCGTCAGTGCCGAGAATCTCGATGCGCAATGGCAGACCAACTACAACTTCACGAATCGACTGTTTGCCTTTGGCGCGCTGCATTACGCCGACGACAAGTTCAGCGGCTTCCAGTACCAGGAAACCGTGTCGACCGGTGCGGGCTATTCGTTCATCAAGCTTGCGGATGCGACGCTCGATGCCCAGGTGGGTGTCGGTTACCGGCGGCTGCGGCCCGAACTGCTCGACAAGGACGCCAGCGGCGATGTGATCTCACGGACGCCGGAGGATGTTGAAACGGGGGTCGTCGCCACCGCCAATATCAAGGGCATGTACGCCTTCAATGCCATCACCAAGCTCACCGACGTGGTGGCGGTGGAATCAGGCTCCGACAATACCCTGCTGCAGAATGATCTCGGGCTGCAGGTGAACATGAGCAAGACACTGGCCATCACGGTGGGTTACGAGATCCGTCACAACAGCAGCCCGCCGGCGGGCCTGGTGAAGACCGATTCACAGGTGACCTTCAATCTGGCGTACGCGTTCCCCTAGCGCGTGCGCAGGATGCGGGCCTTGTCGCGCTGCCAGTCCCGATCCTTCTCGGTCGCGCGCTTGTCGTGCTGCTTCTTGCCCTTGGCCACGCCGATCTGCAGCTTCGCGCGGCCGGCCTTCCAGTACATCTGCAGGGGCACGAGGGTGTAGCCCTCGCGCTCCACGGCATTCTCCAACTGTTCCAGTTCGGCCAGATTCAGCAGCAGCTTGCGGGTGCGGGTGGGTTCGGCGATGACATGGGTGGAGGTGGTCATCAGGGGCGCAATGTGGGCGCCGTACAGGAAGGCCTCCCCGTTCTTCACATATGCGTAGGATTCGGTCAGCTGCGCCTTGCCGGCGCGCATGGCCTTGACCTCCCAGCCCTGCAGCACCATCCCGGCCTCGTAGCGGTCCTCGATGTAGTAATCGAAGCGCGCCTTGCGGTTTTCGGCGATCAGTTTGGGTTCAGCTTTCGTTTGGGTCATTTTGAGGCACAATTCTACTGATGCGGGAAGTCAGGCGCTCGGCACTGATCGGCCAACCTCCGGAGCGGATGTTTGCGCTGATCAACGATATCGAAAGCTACCCACAGTTTCTGCCGTGGTGTACCAGTGCGCACGTTCAGTCGCGCACCGACCGGGAACTCATTGCCAGCGTCGGGGTGCGGCGCGGTCCGCTGAATTCCCAGTTCACCACACGCAATGAGCTTACCGCCAATCGGCACATCGCCATGCGGCTCGTCAGCGGTCCGTTCAAGACCCTCGAAGGCGACTGGACCTTCACCCCCGTCGATGTTCCCGGACATTCCGGGTGCCGCGTGGACCTGGTGCTGCGGTTCGCCTTTGCCAACCGCCTGGCTGCCATCGTCTTCGAGCCGCTGTTTGAAGAAACAGCCGCATCGCTGGTCGATGCGTTCGTGGCGCGCGCGCGGGCTTTGGCGGCCGATGGCCACTAAACGCTGCAGCGTGGCATTCGCGCTGCCGGCGCGGCAGTACCTGTGGGCGGTGGAGCTGCCGGCGGCCGCAACCGTCGCGGACCTGCTGCAGCAGGCACACGTTATGGCGCGGGCGCGGGGCGAGGACCGGGAGGTGCCCTGGGACTCGGACTCACTTGGCATTTTCGGGGAGCCTTGCCGTCGGGACGATGTGCCGGCCGAGGGGGATCGGGTGGAGATCTACCGCGCTTTGCTCAATGACCCGCGGGCCAGTCGGCGGGCGCGGGTCCGGGGGCGCTGAGGTGCGCTCTTGATGAGGACTACAGGACGGGCGCCGGGACGCGGCCTTCGGGCGCATCCTTGGTCACGGGATCCTGATTGTGCATGTCGATCCGGTCGACCTTGTCATCCTTGAAATACACCGTCAACGCCCGCTGGTACGGTTTCAGGCGGCCGACCTTCAGGTAGTACAGGTAGTCCCAGCGGTCGCTGTCAAAGATCGTCGGCATCATGGGCGTGCCCAGCAGGTAGCGCACCTGCACCTTGGTCATGCCCGTGGTGAGCTGATCGGTATTGCGCTTATCAAGGTAATTACCCTGTTGCACGGTTACGCGATACACGCACCCGGATGCGGCGCCGAGCAGGGCGAGACAGGCGCAGGCGGCGCCGATGCGGCGCCAGGGAAGAATTGACTGGAATCTGATCACGTGACTTGTCACTTGAATCCGGGATAATAAATGAATGATACCGCATCGCCCGGGCCGAAGCGGCCTGGCCTCAGGAGAACACGGCATGGAAGGTAAGGACCTGCGCAAGGCCGGTCTGAAGGTAACGCTGCCCCGGCTGAAAATCCTGGAAATCCTGGAAAGCAGCCAGACGCGGCACCTGTCGGCGGAGGATATCTACCGCTCATTGCTCGAGTCCAACGAGGACATCGGCCTGGCGACCGTTTACCGGGTGCTCACGCAGTTCGAGGCCGCGGGCCTGGTGACCCGGCACCACTTCGAAGACGGAATGGCGGTCTTTGAAATCAACCATGGCACTCACCATGACCACATTGTGTGTCTGGACTGCGGCCGGGTCGAAGAGTTCATGGATTCGGGCATCGAAGAGCGCCAGGGGTCGGTGGCCAAGAAGCTCGGATTCGAGATCCGCGATCATTCCCTGATCATTTACGGCCACTGCGTCCGCCAGACTTGTGCCCATCGGCCGAAGACTTGAGTTCGACCTGCCGCAGCATCTCCTGGGCGTGTTCGCGGGCCTTGGAGGTGATATCGACGCCCCCCAGCATCCGTGCCAGCTCCTCGACCCGCTCCGCGGCGTTCAGATTGGTCAGTGAGGTACGCGTGGTCTTGCCGTCCGTGAGCTTGTTGACCCGCAGGTGATGGTGCCCCTGGGAGGCGACCTGGGGCAGATGCGTCACGCACAGCACCTGGGCGCGCCCGGCCAGCGTGCGCAGCTCACGGCCGACGATCTCGGCGATCGCGCCGCCAATCCCCGAATCGACTTCATCGAACACCATGCAGCGCGACTCGCGCCCCGCGCAGGCGACCTGCACCGCCAGGGACAGGCGGGCGAGTTCACCGCCCGAGGCCACCTTGGACAAGGCGCGCAGCGGTTGTCCGGGGTTGGCCGTGACGCGAAACTCGATCTGGTCGACACCATGGGGCTGCGGCTCGGTGGACTCCAGCGGCGTCACGTCGATCTGGAACCGGCCCCCGGTCATGCCCAGCAGCTGCATATGGTTGGTGACGGTCTTGGCCAGGGCGCGTGCGGCGGTGGCGCGCCGCGCCGACAGCAGCCGGGCTTGCTCGCGATAACGCTCCAGGGCCACGCCGAGATCGGCGCGCACCGTGGCCAGATCGCTTTCCGCCGATTCCAGCTGCGCCAGCTCCGTGGCCAGCTCCGCGGCGCGCTCGTGTAATTGTTCCGGCGCGATACGGTTCTTGCGCGCCAGCTCCTCGATGGCAGCCAGGCGTCTTTGCACCTCATCCTGGCGCGCGCCATCAAAATCCTGTGAGTCCAGGTAGCGCTGCAGCTCCCGGGCGGCTTCATGAATCTGGATGGCGGCACTGTCCACCAGCGGCAGCACGGCGGCGATGCCCGGATCAAGGCCCGCCACGCTCTTCAGCTGCTGCAGCGCACGCGCCACAGCCGCGTGCGCGCTGCCGGCATCCTCCTCATACAGGTTCCCCAGGGCGCCCTGTACGGATTCGGTGATCCGGCCCCGGTTGGCCATGCGCGTGGCCTCCTCGGTGAGGTGCGTGAACTCACCGGCCGTGAGCCCCAGGGCGGTGAGTTCCTGCGCCTGATAGCGCAGCAGCGACAGTCGGGCATCGCGGTCACGGGCCTTCGTTTCCAGCTCCAGGGCCGCGTTCAGCAGTTTCAGCCATACCCGCTGCGCGATGCCGACCTCACCGACGATGGCTTCGTGGCGGCCGTAGGTATCGAGCAGGTCGCGCTGTCCGGTGCTGCGCGTGAGGGTCTGGAATTCATGTTGGCCGTGGATGTCCAGCAGGATATTGCCGGCCTCGCGCAGCTGCTGGACCGTCACCGACTGACCGTTCAAATAAGCGCGCGAGCGACCATCGGCGGCCACCACGCGCCGCACGGACAGCTCCTGTTCGACGGTGATGGACTGATCCTCGAGCCAGCTCTTCAGTTCACGCGGGGCCTGGGCCAGCTCGAAGGTCGCGGTGACTTCCGCGCGCTGCGCGCCATGGCGGACCACTTCGGCCCCGGCGCGGCCACCGGCGATGAGCTGCAGGGCATCCACCAGGATGGATTTGCCGGCGCCGGTCTCGCCCGTGAGGACCGTCAGTCCGGCACCCACGTCCAGTTCCAGCGCATCGATGATGGCGAAGTCCAGGATGTGCAGGTAGGTAAGCATGGCGAGCTAGCGGGAGCGGTCGGCGTCGCCACGACCCCAGTGCAGCTTGGAGCGCAACAGGCGGAAGTAGTCGTAGCCGGGCGGGTGCAGCAAAGTGACCTCGTCCTGCGATTGGCGGATCTGCACCCGGTCGCAGGGCTGTGCGTCGCCGAGCACGAAGCCGTCGCAGACCACCTGGGCGCGGCTCTCCGGGCGCTCGAGCAGGCGGATTTCAATCGCGGCGCGCGCCGAGACGACGATGGGCCGGTCCGAGAGGGTGTGCGGGCAGATCGGCGCGATGACCAGCACCTGCAGGTGCGGATCGACGATTGGACCGCCACAGGACAGTGCATAGGCCGTCGAGCCGGTGGCGCTGGCGATGACGATGCCATCCCCGGCGTGGGTGTTGACGTAGCGGCCGTCGATCCAGGTCTCGAAGTCCATCATGCTGCCCGTGGCCAGCTTCTGGACGACGACGTCGTTGAGTGCGAGGCCGGTGGTCGCCGCGGCCGTGCCGGTCCCCACCGTGGCGCTCAGCAGCGGGCGTCGATCGACCACGCAGCCACCATCCAGCGCCGCGTCCACACAGGCCAGGACATCCTGTGGCATCACATCGGTCAGGAAGCCCAGGCGGCCGCGATTGATACCCAGCAACGGCACACGCCGGGAGGTAGCCAGCCGCGCCGCGAAGAGCAGGGTGCCATCCCCGCCGATGGCGACGATCAGCTCGGCACGGGCGGCAAGCTCGGTCTCGGAGACGATGGTCACGGCGGCGGCGCCGGCGAGGTCCCCGGGGCTCTCATACGCCAGAATACTGACGCCACGGTCGATGAGGTGCGGCAGCAGCACGGCCACCGTCTCCGCGACCCGGGAGTCGGTAAACCGGCCGATCAGCGCGCACACGCGTATGGAAGCTGTCATTGTCGCCTTTGTAGCATGGGCCCGGGCATGGCCCAAGGGTGTAATCCGAAGACTATTGTCGAATAAGGTGGTAAAGGCGTTGCTTGACGGCCCGCATGACGGTCGCTAGCTTCGCTTCCGGTATGTCTCCAGATGTGCGCGAAGATCCTCTCAATGACCGGGCCCAACGCCTGTTGCGGATATTGGTTGAAAGCTATATCCGGGACGGTCAGCCAGTGGGCTCGCGCAGTCTGTCGCGCGACAGCGGCCTGAATCTCAGCTCCGCGACGGTCCGCAATGTCATGGCTGATCTCGAGCAATTGGGCTTTGTGGCCTCGCCACACACTTCGGCCGGCCGCGTGCCCACCGACAAGGGCTATCGGTTTTTCGTGGACACACTGCTGCGCATGCAGCCGATGGATCCTGACTCGGTGAGCGAGTTTCGCCGTCAGCTGGATGGCGGACACGACTCCAAGGCACTGGTCGCGACCGCCTCGCAGTTGCTGTCGAGCATCACCCAGCTGGCGGGGGTCGTGACGCTGCCGAGCGCCCAGCAGTCCTCGATCACTCATATTGAATTCGTACCGCTGTCCGAGAACCGCGTGCTGGCGGTGCTGGTGCTCAACAACAGCGAAGTGCAGAACCGCATCATCCAGCTGGAGCGCAGTTTCCAGCTCGAGGAGCTGCGCCGGGCCGCAAACTTCCTCAATACGCATTTTGTCGGCCGTTCGCCCAGCGAGGTGCGCGCGGAGATCCTGCGGCAGATGCGCGAGACCCGCGAACGGATGAACCAGATCATGCTCGATGCCATCACCATGGCGCAGCAGCTGTTCAATGTCGACGATCCGGCGCAGGAGCGGATGGACTATGTCATCGCCGGGGAAACCAACCTGATGGGGGTTGGCGAGCTGTCCAACGTCGAGAAGCTCAAACGGCTGTTCGAGGCCTTCAACGAGCGCCGGGATTTTCTGCACCTGCTCGATCACAGCCTCAGGGCCCAGGGCGTGCAGATTTTCATCGGCCATGAATCCGGGTACCAGGTTCTGGACGATTACAGCCTGGTGACGGCCCCGTACTCCCTGGGGGACCAGGTGGTGGGGGTGCTCGGGGTCATCGGACCCATGCGCATGGCCTATGAGCGGGTCATCCCCATCGTCGATGTCACGGCGAAATTGCTCGGCGCCGCCTTGAATTCGAAGCGCTCGCCCTCAGGAATCGGATAATCTGCGACCCCTGACTCGCAGGCGCCACCTTGGTCTGTGCGCGCAAGCATTTGTATTTGGAGGATTTGATGACTGGGGCAGAGGATTCCGCGCCGGATGCGGCGCAGCCGACGAATGGCGAATCCCAGGATCTGGACGCCGCGCAGCTGGCTCAAGCTCTGGCTGAAGCCCAGCAGCAGGCCGCAAGCCACAAGGATCAGTTCCTGCGGACGGCGGCCGAGATGGACAATATGCGCAAGCGCGCCCAGCGCGATGTCGAGAACGCGAGCCGCTACGGACTGGAGAAATTCGCGGTCGAGCTGTTGCCCGTGCTGGACAGCCTGCAAGGCGCCGTCAGCAATGCGGCGCGCGCCGATGTGAAGAGCCTGGTCGCTGGCCAGGAGGCGACCCTGAAGCTGCTGGTGAAGGCCTTCGAGAAGTTGAACATCCGTGCGATCAACCCGACCGGTGAGCCCTTCGACCCGGCCCGGCACGAGGCGGTGATGGCCCAGGAGTCGCCCACGGCGGAACCGAACTCGGTGCTGCAGGTGGTGCAACCGGGCTTCGAGATCGCCGGCCGCTTGCTGCGGCCCGCACGGGTCATCGTGGCGCGGGGACCGACCTGAGTGGACTTGAAACGTCGCGCTTTGCACCCAGAAAGTGCACTGCGGGACGGACTTAAAAGAGAATTCTGCGGAGTAAGTACATGGCAAAGATCATTGGCATCGACCTGGGCACGACCAACTCGTGTGTGGCCATCATGGAAGGTGGCAAACCCCGTGTTATCGAAAATGCGGAAGGTGATCGCACGACACCATCGGTCGTAGCCTTCACGAAGGATGGCGAGGTCATCGTCGGTCAGCCGGCCAAGCGCCAGGCCGTCACGAATCCGCACAACACCCTGTTCGCGGTCAAGCGCCTCATCGGTCGCAAGTTTGCCGACGAAGTCGTGCAGCGCGACGTGAAGATGGTCCCGTACAAGATCAGCCGCGCCGACAATGGCGATGCGTGGGTCGAAGTGCAGGGCAAGAACATGGCGCCGCCGGAGATTTCCGCGCGCGTGCTCATGAAGATGAAGAAGACCGCGGAGGATTATCTGGGCGAGCCGGTCACCGAGGCCGTCATCACCGTCCCCGCCTACTTCAACGACAGCCAGCGCCAGGCCACCAAGGATGCGGGCCGCATCGCCGGTCTGGACGTGAAACGCATCATCAATGAGCCCACGGCGGCGGCACTGGCCTATGGCCTGGACAAGGCCGGTGGTGACCGCAAGATCGCCGTGTACGACCTGGGTGGCGGCACCTTCGATGTGTCGATCATCGAAATCGCGGCAGTCGACGGCGAGCGGCAGTTCGAGGTGCTCTCGACCAATGGCGACACCTTCCTGGGTGGTGAGGACTTCGACCTGCGGGTCATCAATTACCTCAGCGAGGAGTTCCTGAAGGAGTCCGGCGTCGACGTGCGCAAGGATCCGCTGGCCATGCAGCGCCTGAAGGAGGCCGCCGAGAAGGCCAAGATCGAACTGTCCTCGACGCAGCAAAGCGATGTGAACCTGCCGTATATCACCGCCGATGCCTCCGGCCCGAAGCACCTGAGCATCAAGCTCACGCGCGCCAAACTGGAATCGCTGGTCGAGGATCTGATCAAGAAGACGGTCGACCCGTGCCGCATGGCACTGAAGGATGCGGGCCTGGCGGCGAGCGACGTGGCCGAGGTCATCCTGGTCGGTGGCCAGACGCGCATGCCGCTGGTGCAGAAGTACGTCAAGGACTTCTTCGGCAAGGAGCCGCGCAAGGACGTGAACCCGGATGAGGCGGTCGCGGTGGGCGCTGCCATCCAAGGTGGTGTGCTGTCCGGTGAGGTCAAGGACGTGCTGCTGCTGGATGTCACCCCGCTGTCGCTGGGGATCGAGACCCTGGGCGGCGTGATGACCAAGCTGATCGAGAAGAACACGACCATCCCGACCCGTGCCGCGCAGACGTTCTCGACGGCCGATGACAGCCAGACGGCCGTGACCATTCACGTGCTGCAGGGCGAGCGCGACCGGGCCGCTGACAACAAGTCGCTGGGCAAGTTCGACCTCACCGACATTCCGTCGGCGCCGCGCGGCATGCCGCAGATCGAAGTGTCGTTCGACATCGATGCCAACGGCATCCTGAATGTGTCGGCCAAGGACAAGGCGACGGGCAAGGAGCAGAAGATCGTCATCAAGGCCTCGAGCGGCCTGAACGAGGATGAGATCAAGCGCATGGTGAACGATGCCGAGGCGCATGCCGAGGAAGACCGCCGCTTCCGTGAGCTGGTGGATACCCGCAACAAGGCCGACGCCATGATCCACAATGTCGAAAAATCGCTCAAGGATCTGGGCGACAAGGTCGAGGCTGGCGAACGCGCCGCGGCTGAATCGGCGCTGTCGGACCTGCGCACCGCGCTGAAGGGCGAGGACAAGGATGTGATTGCGCGCAAGACCGAAGCGCTCGCGCAGGCCTCGGCGACAATTGCCCAGCGCGCCTATGCCCAGACCGGGGGCGGTGCGGAGGGCGGTGGCCAGACCGGCGGCGCGGCCGGTGCCGGAGCGGCGGGCGGCAGCGCCGGAGCCACGGGTCCGAAGGACGATGTGGTCGACGCCGAGTTCGAGGAAGTCAAAGACAAGGATCGCCGCGCCTCGTAAGCGCGGTTCGAGCAATGCCGCCGCGTTCGGGCTGCTACCGGTGACACCGGTGGGCCAGGGCACGGCGGCTTTGACGTGTTTAAGGGTTCGGCAGGGCGGG
>DATHOA010000179.1:0-3861 GCA_035485475.1 Steroidobacteraceae bacterium
CCAGTGGATCGACCATTCCGCAAAGTCTGCTACGACGATCGCCAATAAAAACTGGATCAACCAGGGCATCCTGGCGATGAATTGCGCAATGTCTGGAACGGCCAGGAATCTGGCAGCCTGGGTTGCCGGGAACAGGACCAGAAACGACAGAATCTGGATGGGCAGATGGGTCGACAGAAAATAGACTATGTCCAAGGTCCATTGAGCCCTGAAGGTTCCCTGGCCTGGATACTGGGGCCACAGTCTCTCAATGGGCACATAGATCAGCGCCATCAGGAACAAATCCAGCAAGAACCAGTCCAGGCCGATTGCGGGTCCGTTGGTCAAAGTGCCGTTGATCGGTACGCTCGAGCCGCCGAGAGCGGCCGCCGCAAAAGCCAGCAGCATTCCCGTCAGTGCCAACCTTTTCTTCTTGCGCAGGATTGCGGATATGGCTCCGCAGATGAGCGTTGCGATGATCAGCCCTTGAATCAGCAGGCGGATCACGTGCATGGGGTAGTGCGGCCGAAGTTCCGGGGAGCTGAGCAGCTGAGGGAAATGCAGGCACAGGACCGCTCCGAACGACAGCGCGCCAAAGAACGCCGCCAGGACCCCGCTCCACCAACCCGATCCAAAGTGAGTGGATTCGGCATCACCGAAGAATTCGTTAATTCGTTGCTCGTTCACGCGGCACCTGAACCTTCGAAAAATGTAGCCAATGCTGACATGTCGGCACCCTTACAGTCTGTGCGACGGGTAGAAAATGCAGGTACACGATTCGCGTCCGAGTGGGTACACTGCGATTCGCAGTCCATGTAAATCAAGCGGTTATGCAGACGGGAGATCAGCCGATGTTCTTTAGAATGCTGGCAACAGGCCTGATTGTCATCACCGCCGCCGCAGCGGTGGTTTACCCGGCAATGGCCGCCGAAAAGACCGATCCGTATCTTTGGCTGGAGCAGGTGAATAGTCCGCGCGCCATGGCCTGGGTGCGCGCTGAGAACGCCACGACGCTGGGAGTGCTGGAGAAGGATCCCCGTTATGCGGGTTTATATCGGGACGCACTGGCGATCGCGGAAGCCAAGGATCGTATTCCGGCTCCCGCGCAGCTCGACGGCAGCATCTTCAATTTCTGGCAGGACGCCGAGCATGTGCGCGGAATCTGGCGCCGCACCAGCCTGGAGAGTTACCGCTCGCCCGCGCCGCAATGGACCAATGTCCTCGATCTGGATGCGCTCGCGGCCACGGAGAAGGCCAACTGGTTCTTGAAGGATGTGGGCTGTGTGGAACCCAGCGAGGAGCGCTGCCTGCTCAGTCTGTCGGATGGCGGCGAAGACGCGGTGACCATCCGCGAATTCGACATCAAGTCGCTGCACTTTGCAGCCGATGGTTTCACGCTGCCGCGGGGCAAGCAGCAGGCCGCCTGGGAAAATGACCAGACATTGCTGGTGGCCCGCGAGTGGGCCCCGGGGGATTTGACCCGGTCTGGCTATCCGTTCATCGTCAAACGGCTGGCGCGCGGTCAGCCGCTGTCAGCGGCGCACGAGGTATTCCGGGGTACGGCCGCGGATGGCGGCTATGGTGTAACGCCCGTGGTCATGCGCGATGGCGCCGGCAACCAGGCGACCCTCATCAATCGGCCGTTGTCGACTTTCGAGTCCGAGAACTACCTGGTGAACGGGGATCGGGTGCTGAAACTGGCGCTGCCCCAAAAAGCGGAAATCGAGGGTCTGATTGCGGATCAGCTGATCGTGAGCCTGGCGCAGGACTGGATGATGGCGGGCAAGACGTTCAAACAGGGCTCCTTGATCAGCTTCGATCTGCAGGAGGCCAAGAAGGATCCCGAGCACCTGAAGCCGGTTGTACTGTACGCACCGGGGCCGCGGGAGAGTTTCAATACGGCGGCCGTGACGCGCGACGCCCTGGTAGTCACGACCCTCGAGAATGTTCGTGGACGAGCCTTTGTGTACCGGCCACAGCCGCAGGGTGGGTGGCAGCACACGCGACTGGATCTGCCGGATGATGCAACCATAGGAATAGCGGACACCAGCTTGCGCGGCAACCGCGCTTTCCTGTCGGTGACGGGCTTTCTGCAACCCTCGAGCCTGTGGCTGGCCGATGTCACGGGGAACACACCGGGAACGGGCGCGCCGAGCATGGTCAAGGCGCTGCCGCCAAAGTTTGATGCATCCCAGCTCACGGTGGAACAATTCGAGGCGCGCTCGAGCGATGCAACCCGCGTGCCGTACTTCGTGGTGCATCGGCGCCAGATGAAGCTCGACGGCAGTAATCCGACCATCCTCTACGCATACGGCGGCTTTCAGGTATCCGAGACTCCGACTTATTCCGCCATGCTCGGCAAGCTCTGGCTGGATAAGGGCGGAGTCTACGTGCTGGCCAATATCCGCGGCGGCGGGGAGTTCGGGCCCGCCTGGCACGAAGCGGGGCTGAAGACGCACCGCCAGATCATCTACGACGACTTCGCCTCCGTGGCGCGTGACCTGATCGCCCGGGGCATCACCAGTGCGCGGCGGCTGGGGATCCAGGGCGGGTCGAACGGCGGCCTGCTCATGGGCGTGGAATTCACCCAACACCCGGAGCTGTGGAATGCCGTGGACATCCAGGTGCCGCTGCTGGATATGCTGCGCTTCGAGAAGATAGCCGCGGGCACTTCCTGGGTCGGCGAATACGGCAGTGTGTCCAACCCGGCGCAGGCGGCGTTTCTTGCCGGAATCTCACCCTATGCGAATCTGCACCGGGGTGGGCACTACCCCGAACCGTTCATCTGGACGACCACGAAGGACGATCGCGTGGGCCCGCAGCACGCGCGCAAATTCGCCGCCCGGCTGCGCGAGTACGGTATTCCGTATCTGTTCTACGAAGTGACGGAGGGCGGCCATGGCTCGGGCGCCAATCTCAAGGAAAAGGCACACACCAGCGCACTGGAGATGACGTACTTCGCCCGCAAACTGATGGATTAATCGGGACGCTCAAGGCGCCTCAGCGCCTGGTGCATCCGGCCCGTCTTCATTTGCCTGATGCCCAAGCGGCCAGGAGTTCCCGCTCGCGTTCGGGCGTCAGTCCGGCCTTCAGGTGCGTTCGCTCCGACTCGGAACGGCGCAGCTGCCACGCAAGCGTATCGCGTACGGTCCGGGCGATGGGTGTAATGCGCAGCCCGGCGTCGAGCGCGCGCCTGGCGCTGACCTGTGCGAAGCCGGCGGTATCACCGGAGGAGGGGACCCAGATCGGCAGATCCACGCTCTCGCGCTCCAGAAACTTCTCCGATACCCAGATCGGCTTCGGTGCTGGCCTGGGACGTGCGAGCGTTACAGCAGCTTGAACGCACGCGGCAATCAGCGCCCCCATTGTGTATGCGTCCGGCGGGGCGACAACGTTGAAGGTGCCGGTGACTTCGCGTTCAATCGAATCGAGGGCGAATCGCGCCAGGTCACGCGCGTCAATGAATTGCACGGGTGCGCTGGGGGTGCCGGGTGCGAGCATCTCACCTCCACGCGCTGCACGCGCGGGCCAGTAGGTGAAGCGGTCCGTAGGATCATCAGGGCCGACTACGAAGCCTGGTCTCAGCACGATGGCCCGGTGTGGCATGGCGACGGCCACGGCGCGCTCGCACAGCGCCTTGAGCGGACCATACGTATCACCATTGACCACTTCGATGCTGGCGTCACGCGTGGTGGCCAACGGCGAGTTCTCGTCATTCGCTGCGGCGAAGCTCGCGTATGCCGATATCGACGAAATGTAGAGATAACGCTGCACGTGCGCAGCGAGCAGCTCTGCGGAAAGGCGCACATGCCTCGGCACGTATCCTGAGTCGTCGATCACGGCGTCCCAGCTGCGGCCCCGCAGCGCGTCGAGCTGGCCATT
>DATHOA010000180.1:0-4772 GCA_035485475.1 Steroidobacteraceae bacterium
GGCATCGCGCACGGCCGCGCTGAACGGCGAGAGTCTTTCCGTGTCCCGGCCATCACGGGTCTGAACGCGGGGGAAGCGCTTGAGGTCGGTCTTGACCCAGGCCGGCACGTAGGTGGAATAGGTATTCTTCCAGGCTCCAAACCACAAAATGACGAGCTTCAGGTGGTTGTTGCGGGCCCCCGTGAGCAAACCATCAACAGTGCTGAAGTCGAAGTGGTTTTCTTGCCTCTCGATGGTTTCCCAGGCAACCGGCACCAGCACCGTGTTCAGGTGCAGCCCTGCCAGTTGCGGCCAAAGCGGCTGCATATATTGGAGGCTGGAGGAGCTGGAGTTATGCAGCTCGCCGGCGAGCATCAGGTAGGGCTGGCCATCGACGACCAGCTGTATGGCGTTGCCGCGTTTTTCCAAGTGCGGCAGCTGCGTGCCAGTCTCCGCCGCGGGTGCGGCGCGGCCCCCCGTGACGCCTAGCCACGCCGCCAGCACCGGCACGGCCACCCCGCGCAGTCTTCGCATCACGTCCCTGATCTGCATGCCGGACATCATCCGACATACTGAGTCTGGCAACAATCGCGCTACGCGACCCGAGCGAAGGCCTTGCGTCGTTTGCGTGTCAGCGCCGACCGACCTGCGCTGGCGGCCGCGTCGAATGGCTCAACCCCATGCTGCGGTCGCATCATGTGTAACCATGAAGGCTATTCGCATTCAAAAATTTGGCGGGCCCGAGGTACTGCAGCTTGAGCAGGTCGACCCCCCCAGGCCCAGGCCCAGCCCGGGAGAAGTGGCCTTTGTGAGCTCACTGGGCGCCCACACCGTCTGGCGATATCCAGAAACGATCCTGGAACGTTTTGAAGCCCGGCGGCATCCTGGTCTCAACCCTGGGCAAGCCCGATGAAAAAACGGCGAATTCGCTGGGCGTACGCTGCGCCGGCTACATGACCGAGCCCAACGCGAACAACTGGATCAGATCGCAACGCTGATTGAAACCGGCAAGATCGTGCTATCCGTTTAGTGTTCTCTTGGATATGGAGACTTGACATGCTGCGCGCACCCACAATGTTGATTGCCCTGTGCTCGAGCGTCTTCCTGGGAGCATCCCTTGCTCCGCAGATTGCCTGCGCCGATGGCGCCGCCGCCGTGGTATCCAAGTACGACCGGGACAGCGATCAAACGCTCGACCTCTCCGAAGTGAACACCGCCGCGAGCGCCCGCTTCGAACGCAACCACGACGGCACGCTGTCGAAGGATGAATATCTGGCTCTCGTGCAGAAGATGTTCAAGCAGGCCGATGTGGATCACGATGGCACGCTCGATGCCAAGGAATTGCACTCAAGGGCCGGGCAAAGGTTGCAGCGTCTCATCGACTGAGCGGCTATAGAACCCGCAGCAGTGTCAGGCCCTCTCCGATCGGCAGCATCGACAGGTCGACCCGGGTATCGTGATGAACATGGGCGTTGAAGGCGCGGATGGCCTGCGCACCCGGTGTCGTCATCTCGGTGATGTACTGGCCGGATAATCCCAAGGTATTGTCGACGGCGATCAGTCCGCCGGGGTGCAGCAGCTCCAGCAGCTTCTCGTAGTAGGCGATGTAGTTGCCCTTGTCGGCGTCGACGAATGCGAAATCGTAGCCACCCCGCCCACCCGGCGCAGCCAGCAGCGCATCCAGTGTCTGCAGAGCGGGCGCCAGCCGCAGGTCGATTTTCGACTCCACCCCGGCTTCGCGCCAGAAGGGGCGCCCGACCCGGGTGAACTCATCGCTCACATCGCAGGCGACCAGCACGCCATCCGGCGGCAGGGCCAACGCCACGGCCAGCGCGGAATAGCCGGTATAGGTCCCCAGTTCGATGCAGCGCTTCGCGCCGATCAGACGCACCAGCAGGGCCATGAACTGACCCTGCTCCGGACCGATCTGCATTTCCGCCTCGGCCCTGGGCGCGGTGGCCGCGCGCAGCCGCGCCAGCACCGGCGCCTCCCGAAGGGATGCCCCGAGCATGTACTCGCGAGCGCCTGTTGGCATACCACTGGTGCGTGTCGACATGATTTCTCCTTGATCTGCGGCGAGCTTAAACCCAAAGACCCCCGGTACCGGTAATCTTGGGGGCATGACTGCCATTCTTTCGGTGCAAAACCTGACCAAGACCTACGCCGGTGGCCACCAGGCGCTCAAATCGGTGAACCTGGATATCCGCCGCGGCGAGATTTTCGCGCTGCTGGGTCCCAATGGCGCCGGCAAGACCACCCTCATAGGCATTGCCTGCGGCCTCGTGACCCCTTCCGGGGGCAGCGTGACGGTGGACGGACACGACGTGGTGCGGGATTTCCGGGCCGCCCGGGCGACCCTGGGACTGGTGCCGCAGGAGCTCACCACCGATGCCTTCGAGACGGTATGGGCTACCGTCAATTTCAGCCGTGGCCTGTTCGGCTGCCGACCCGATCCGGCGCTGTTGGAGCGAGTTCTGCGCAGCCTGTCGCTATGGGAGAAGAAGGACAGCAAGATCGCCACGCTCTCGGGGGGCATGAAACGCCGCGTATTGATTGCCAAGGCGCTGTCGCATGAGCCGCGCGTCCTGTTTCTGGATGAACCCTCGGCCGGTGTCGATGTGGAACTGCGCCGCGATATGTGGAATGTCGTGCGCGGCCTGCGCGATAAGGGCGTCACCATCATCCTGACGACGCACTACATCGAGGAGGCCGAGGAGATGGCCGACCGCATCGGCATCATCAGCCGCGGCGAGCTGATTGTCGTGGAGGAGAAGGCCACGCTGATGCAAAAGCTCGGCCGCAAACAACTCACCCTGCACCTGCAGGATGCCCTGACCGCTGTCCCGGCGGCGTTGGCCGAATATGGCCTGACGCTCAGCGCCGACGGCATGACGCTGGTCTACGCGTTCGAAAACGAGGGCGGAAGAGCCCGGATCACCGCCCTGCTGCGGCAGTTGAGCGAAACCGGTATCACGTTTCGTGATCTGGAGACCAGCCAGAGCTCGCTCGAGGAGATATTCGTCTCCCTGGTGCGGGGTGCCGCATGAACTGGCACGCCGTCAAGGCAATCTACTACTTCGAGATGGCCCGCACTTTTCGCACCATCGTGCAGAGCATCGGTGCGCCGGTGCTGACCACCTCGCTCTACTTCGTAGTCTTCGGTTCGGCCATCGGCTCGCGCATGACCCAGATCGGCGGCGTGCCGTACGGCGCATTCATCGTGCCCGGCCTGATCATGCTGTCGATACTCACCGAAAGCGTCGGCAATGGCTCATTCGGCATCTACATGCCCAAGTGGGCCGGGACGATATACGAGCTGCTGTCGGCGCCGGTTTCGACCCCGGAGATCCTGCTGGGCTACGTCGGCGCAGCCGCCAGCAAGTCCATGATGGTGGGTCTGATCATACTGGCGACCTCCACGATATTCGTGCCCCTGCACATCCAGCACCCGCTGGGGATGATCGCCTTCCTGCTGATGACCTCGGTCAGCTTCAGCCTGTTCGGCTTCATGCTCGGCATCTGGGCCGACAGCTGGGAGAAACTGCAGGTGGTGCCGCTGCTGGTGGTCACGCCGCTGACTTTCCTGGGCGGCAGTTTCTACAGCATCGACATGCTGCCGCCGATGTGGCGCACGCTCACGCTTTTCAACCCGGTGGTCTACCTGATCAGCGGCTTTCGCTGGAGCTTCTACGGGCTCTCTGACGTAGGCATTGGTGCAAGCTTGGGCTTCATCGCGGTGTTCCTGACCCTGTGCCTGGCCATCGTGTCGTGGATGCTGCGCACCGGCTGGCGGCTCAAGAACTAGGGAAGCTAGTTGGCTTTGGCGGTGGGCGCCATCGCCTCGAGCAGCGCAGCCGCCTCGAGTCGCGCCGCATTGAGCGCTTCAGCCGCCTTCGGATTGGTCACTTCCTCGATTCCGCTTTGGATCTCGGTGACCCACAGCGAGCCTTGTATGGCATCACGCTGGGTGCCGGCAAACATGTTGATGAGGTCATCGACGCGCCGCGCCGCCGGTTCCAGCCGGTCGCGATCAACCCGGTCGTCCTTGAAGTGCATGAGGGAATCGCGTGCGTGGGCGAGGCTCTCACGCAGTGACCTCAAGTCAGCCAGTATCTTCGAACGGACTGAACGCTCTGAGCTGCTATCCACGGCTACACACCTTTCTTGGAACACTGTCTACGGGCAAGCCAGTGTACTCGCTCCAGGGTGAGGATCCTTGTGACAAGCTCGCAATCGTGACCGAAGTCGCCGATCTGCGCTCAGCCGATATAACGACCGCTGGCCCCCACCACGACCGTCACCAGCCCGAGCAGCAGGTTCACCATGACCAGGATGCGGATCTGCCTGATGTTCCGTTCCGCCTCGCTCCAATCGGCGGCGGCGACGGCGCGGCGAAAGCGCTTGAAGGGCCCAAAAAAGACGTGCCCAAACAGCAGCATCATGACGATTCCTACCGCCATCATCACATTGATGTAATGACCCAGCGCGGTGAACCCGCCGAACCCGACCATCACCATGGCGAAGCCACTGACCAGCAGTGCCGCGACGCTCAGCCAAACCCAGCTGAAGAATCGTCCCAGCACGCGCGCCCAGAGCGTCAGCCGGGTGGCTGAGTCAAGCTTACCGGCGCTGGGGCGCAGCACCATGTGGGCGAAGAACATGCCGCCAACCCAGATGACCGCTGCAAGAATATGAAATGCCAATCCCAGGACCATTGTGCGTCTCCACCGTGATAGTGCTGCGCGAGCAGGGTACGCCGTTTGCCCAGCCGCATCACGCCTCGCATTCGCTAG
>DATHOA010000181.1:0-9634 GCA_035485475.1 Steroidobacteraceae bacterium
GTAACATTCCGCAACCCGCGTCCGACATCATGCGGGGCCGCATTTGCGGCCCCGTTGAGCGTCTGCAGGGTCTTACGCGGTACACTGCCGTGCATGAACGATGCTGATGCAATGCGGCAGGCCGCCATAAAGCTTCACCTCGGCGAGAACCGGCGGCATATTTTCCTGTGCATGGGCGGCAAGTGCGCCAAGGAAAAGGACCAGGAGGAATCCTGGGACTATCTGAAACACCGGCTGCGCGAACTGGGTCTGGCGGATGCCGAAGAGGGTGTCCTGCGCACCAAGGCCGATTGTCTGCGCATCTGCGTGGCCGGGCCGATCGCGGTCGTGTACCCGGAGGGCACCTGGTATCGCGACTGTTCCCCGAAGAACCTGGAGCGGATCATCCAGGAACACCTGCTGGGCGGCCACCCGGTGCAGGAGCTGGCCTTCGAGACCGCGCCGCTGCGCGGCTGATCAGCCGCCGGATTTGACCAGCTGCATGGGACGGGCGGTGCGGCCCATCCCCAGCGCTCCGCTGCGTGCGACCTCGAGCAGCTCCGCGCGTGCGGTCAGGTCGCGGATGAAGGCGTTGATCTCCGCCTCGCTGGCCGTCAGTTCGACGATGAAGCCATCGAGCGCCGGATCGAGCACCCGTCCGCCGGTGCGCAGCACATAACCGCGCAGGCCCTCCGTGTGCTCCGGTCGCACCTTGAGTTTCAACAGTACGAGCTCGCGCTCGAGGTGCTCCCCGGTGGTCATGTCCTCGACCCGCACCACATCGATGAGCTTGTGCAGCTGATTGACGATCTGCTGGATGATGGCATCGGAGCCGGTGGTCACCATGGTGATACGCGACACCGTGGCATCGTCCGTGGGGGCGACCGACAGGGATTCGATGTTGTAGCCGCGGGTGGAAAACAGGCCCGCGACGCGCGACAGCGCTCCGGCCTCGTTCTGCAGAAGAATGGCGATGATATGGCGCATAAAGGGCAACTGTAGCCTCTCCGCGCACCAAACTGCTACTCTTTGAGACCCCCCTTCAGGTCATGCGCCCTCGAGCTTGCGAAATGAACGACACCGTCATCATGGCCCGGCCCACCGGGCATCCCCTGGCCGGCCAGCAGATGACCGGTGCGCAGATGCTGGTGCAGGTGCTGGCCGATGAGGGCGTTACGGCCATTTTTGGCTACAGCGGCGGGGCAATTCTGCCGACCTATGATGCGGTATTCCTGTTCAACGAGCAGGCGCAGGCCCAGGGCACCCGGCAGGTACCGCTGATCGTACCGGCGAATGAGCAGGGCGCGGGGTTCATGGCCGCCGGTTATGCCCGGGCCACGGGCAAGGTCGGGGTATGCCTGGTGACCTCCGGTCCGGGGGCCACGAACACGGTCACCCCGGTGCGCGACTGCATGGCCGACTCCATTCCGGTGGTCGTGATCTGCGGCCAGGTGGCCACGGCCGCGATCGGCACCGACGCCTTCCAGGAGGCCCCGGTGGCTTCACTGATGGGCGCGGTGGCCAAGCACATTTTCCTGGTGACCGACCCGACGAAGCTGGAGGCCACGCTGCGCACGGCATTCGAAATCGCCCGCACCGGCCGGCCGGGCCCGGTGGTGGTGGATGTGCCGAAGGACGTGCAGAACTGGAAAGGGGCCTATGTCGGCAGCGGCACCTTGCCGGTACCCGGCTATCGCAGCCGCATCGTGAACCTGGTGCGCGACAGCCTGGGCACCAGCGACGCCAATCGTTTCTTTGAGCTGCTCGGTGCCGCGAAACGCCCGCTCATCTATGCCGGTGGCGGTGTCATCAACGCCGCAGCGTCGGATGCCCTGCAGCAGTTTTCGCAGGCCTTCGGTGTGCCGGTGGTGACGACCCTGATGGGGCTGGGCGCCATGGACACCAAGGGGCCGCTGTGCATCGGCATGCTCGGCATGCACGGTGCGGCCTATGCCAATTACGCCGTCGATGATTGCGATTTCCTGATCGCGTTGGGGGCGCGCTTCGATGATCGGGTGGCCACGGTGCCCGCGAAATTCGCCCCCAATGCCAAGGCCATCGCCCAGTTCGATATCGATCGCGCCGAAATCGACAAGGTCCGCAAGGTGCAGTGGAGCCATATCGGCCTGCTGGATGAGGCGCTGCGGGCGCTGGTGCTGCACGCGCGCCGCACGGGCTTCAAGCCGGACTATTCGGCCTGGCATGCACATATCGATGCGTTGAAGCGCGGCCATGCCTTCAACTACGACCGCAACAGCGTCGCGATCCAGCCCTATCACGTGATCGAAGAGATCAACCGCCTGACAAAGGGTGAGGCGATCGTCGCCACCGGCGTCGGCCAGCACCAGATGTGGGCCGCTCAGTATTTCGATTTCCGCAGGCCGCGACTGTGGCTGACCTCCGGCAGCATGGGCACCATGGGTTTCGGTCTGCCGGCCGCCATCGGCGCGCAGATCGCGCATCCGCAGGCGCTGGTCATCGACATTGATGGCGATGCCAGCATCCGCATGAACATCGGTGAACTGGAGACGGTGACCACCTACGACCTGCCCGTGAAGGTGGTCGTGCTCAACAACAACGGCGACGGCATGGTGCGCCAGTGGCAGAAGCTGTTCTTCAAGGGCCGCTTTTCCGCCAGCGACAAGTCCCTGCACACCAAGGATTTCATCAAGGCCGCGCAGGCCGATGGCTTCAAGTACGCGGTGCGCCTGGATGAGAAGAAGGACGTGGCGCGGGTCGTGGCCGAGTTCATCAACTTCAAGGGCCCGGCTTTCCTCGAAGTCGTCATCGACCGCGACGCGGGCGTGTTCCCGATGGTCGGCCCCGGTCAGCCCTACGCGGAAATGATCACCGGGGACTTCATCGCCTCGCGCGCGCTGCCCGAGACGCCGACCCCGGTTTCTGACGAGAGTTTCTAAAGACCCGAGAGCTGCCACAAACCCGGGCCGGCCTCGCAGGCCATCGCCCGGTGCTTGACGTGCTGGTCGTTGCCGGCCGCCTTGAGGCGGAAGGCGCGGCAGGCACCGGCAATGCCATCCCGGCCGGCATCCGGGCGCATTTCGTAATGAATGCCGGTGGCGCCATTATCCCATTGGACCCACCGGCCACTGGCGCCGAGCTCCAGAACCTGGCCCATGCAGGCCCGGTCGCCCTCATCGACTTCAGCGCCGAGGCGTGCCGGCAGCAGGTCCGACACATGCGCGCCGACGAGCATGGCCGCGGTGCGGTTCAGCGCGCGGCGCTGACCGAGGCTCGCCATCGCATCGCTGCGGCGCGGGGTTTCCGTGATCCGCGCGCGGTCGCAATGCCCGGATCTGACCGCGAAGTCCGTGGGCCAGTGCACGCCGGAGAAGCCGCGAAAATCACCCGCCTTCGCGGCCGGCGGCTCCGACACCGATGCCGGTGCGCTTTGGGCCGCCACCCATGCGGGCAGCGCGAGCAGCGCGGCGAGCAGCGCGGCGCGCGGCAGGGTCGACTTCCAGATAATGTGCATGGGACTTCCCGCGGTTGGCCTTGTAGCACACCCATTGTCGCGCCATGGGCGATCCGGTGGGAGTGGAATCATGCAGCTGCGACACCTGTCACGTCATACACAGGTTGAATCAATTGCCATCTGCGCTTTAGAGTCGGGGACCTTCGCGCAGTTTCGCGAAAAAGGGGATTTACAATGAGTAGCTCTGCGGTCCTGGGCCAGTTCCTTTGGCATGAATTGCTGACGGCCGATCCGGCGGCGGGTGCCGGGTTTTATTCCAAGGTGCTTGGCTGGAGCGCGCAGCCTTGGGAAGGCAGTGAGGAATACACCATGCTCTCGCATGCGAAGGGCCCCGTGGGCGGCGCGCGGGTGGTCGGCAAGGACGCGTTGGCCAGCAAGGCCGGCCCAAACTGGCTGACCTACGTGGGGGTGCCGGACATCGAAGCGGCCCTTGCTGCCGTGAAGGACAAGGGTGGCCAGGTCGTTCATCCGGTCACCGCGGTGGGAGCCGATGGCGGGCGTTATGCCGTCATTTCCGATCCGCAGGGCGCCGTCATCGGCGTGTATGAGCCGGGAACCGGCATGTCGGGCGGTGCCAATGCAACGCCCGCGCCGGTGGACTGGCATGAACTGACGGCCGAGGACCCGGTCGCGGCATTGCAGTTCTACAAGGATATTTTCGGCTGGGAAGTGGTCGGCACCCACCCGATGGGTGGCGAGGTCGGTACCTACTACCTGTTCGGCAAGGGTACGACCCAGATGGGCGGTGCCTTCGTCCGCGGCAAGAACCTGGCGCCCAGTTGGCCGCGCTGGCTGGTGTACCTCACCGTGCCCAGCGTCACGGCCGCGGTCGAGGCTGCCAAGGCAGCGGGCGGCCAGGTCCTGAACGGACCGCACCAGGTCCCCGGTGGCAACTGGATTGCGCAGATAGTCGACTCGCACGGCGTGCCCGTGGCGCTGCATGGCCCGAAGGAAGCCGCGGCGGCGTCCAAGGCGCCGGCCAAGACAAAGGCACCGGCTAAGTCAAAGGCCAAGTCAAAGGCCAAGGCCGCGCCGGTCAAGGCCAAGGCTGCTCCGGTCAAGGCGAAAGCGACACCGAAGGTGAAGGCCAAAACAAAGGTCAAAGCCAAGGTGAAATCAAAAGCCAAGACCAAAGCCAAGTCCGCGTCTAAGTCCAAGCAGACCGCCGTGAAGAGCAAGGTCAAGACGAAGGCAAAAGCGAAGGGCCGGGCGAAGGCCAAGAAGACCCCAGCGCCGAAGCGCAAAGCCAAGACACCCGTGCGCGCGAAGGCCCGCAAGGCACCGCGGCGCGGCAAGTAAGGTAAGGATCAGGTCTGGCATCCCCTGGGCGCAAAGCCCAGGGAGTTGAGGGCGGGCTACTTGCCCTGTGCCTCGGCGTCGTTGCGCTGTTGCGCGGCGGCCTGTTGCGCCTGGTCCAGTTCGCGTTTGACGCGATCTTCGGTCTGCTTGGCCTGCTGTGCCTGCTGCACTTCGGCGGCGGCGCCCGTTCCCGTGGCCACGGCCGTGCCCGCCAACCCGCAACCCGCGCACAGGGCGGCGGCGAGCAGGGGAAATATGATACGGATCATGGCAGTCTCCTTGCCCATTTTGGCCAGTTTGCCAGCAGTTTGAGACCCAGTGCCAGGTACGGCGTCTCGTTCCTTAAAGACCGCTCCGAATCCTTATATAGTGGGTCCGATTGAGTGAGCGGAGGCGCAATGCCCAAGGGCCCTGGAAAACCTGCACTACCGGTCGCGCCGCGGGTGCGACGCGGCTATTTTGAAAGTCGCTACGGGCAACTGCATGTGCACAATGCAATTCCGCCCGGAGGCGGATTCGACGAGAGCACCTCGTTGGTGTGCCTGCACGCGACGCCACGCTCCGCGCGCAGCCTGCTGCCATTGCTCGAGCTCATGGGCATGGATCGGTCGACATACGCGCCGGATCTACCGGGCTTCGGCAACTCCGATCCGCCCCCGGCGCGGCCGGGCATTGCCGACTACGCCGCTGCCGTAGTTGATTTCTGCACCTCGATGCGCTTCCGTCAGATCGACGTGATGGGATACCAGACCGGCGCGCTGGTCGCGGCCGAACTTGCCTTAGCGCTGCCCGGCGTCGTGCGCCGGGTCGTGTTGATGGGCGTGCACGTGCCCGATGAAGCCGAGCGCGAGAATTTCCGGCGCACGCCCTGGCCCGTGGCGGCGGTGGCCGACGGCAGTCATCTGCAGGCCGAATGGGATCGCGCCCAAACCGCGGTGCACCAGGGTGCCGCACTTGAGACCATTGCGGGAATTCTTGCCGAGCAGCTGGCCAATGGCCCGCTGGCATGGTGGGGATTGCACGCGGCCATGCAGTACCCGGCCGCGGAGCGCCTGCGCCTGATCACGCAGCCCACCCTGCTGATCCGCTCGCGCGAGGCGCGCAGCGTCGACAGTGCCCGCGTGCGCGATCTGCTGCTCAGGGCGCAGGTGGTCGAGCAGCCCGATATTTATGGCAGCGATCTGTTTGAGTCCACCGCGGCACCGTTGAGTACGGCGTTGCGGGAGTTCCTACGCGGTTAAAGCGAGTCGCACATCATGAACGCATCCAGTCAGTCATTTCCCGATAGCCCATCCGATGCGGAAGTCACGGCCGAACTGCCGGTGCTGGATATTGCGGCCTATGAGGCACGTCAGGGCCATGATCCGCTGTCGAGCACCGACACGTGGGCCGCGCCGACGCTGAGCACCGCGATTCTGCCGCAACCACCCATTCTGGCCGCCGATGCCGTGCCGGATTTGGCCGCGTCGGCGCCCGCGCCGGCGCACGCCTTTACTGCGGCCATGCCGGCCTCGAAACTGGAAGTGGAACTGCGCTCGCTGGCCAGCAGTCTGGCGGAGCTGGAAACCCGGCTGGCAGCCAAGGGCGAGCGGCTGACGATCATCGAGGCGGAGCTGGCCGAATCCCGTGCCGCGGGACTGGCGGCCGCGGAGCGTGCGGCGGCATTGTCCGCGGAGCTCACCGGCAGCCGCGCCGGGCTGGCCGCCGCGAGCGGCCAGATCGAGGCTCTGCAGGCCACCCTTCGGGAACGCGAGGATGCCGCCCGCGTGGCGTGGGAGCGGGAGATCGAAGTGCGCGCCACGCTGGAACGGCGCGCGGCCGAAGTCGTCGGCAATGCGGCGACCGAAGCGGCGCGCACGGCCGCCGTGCTCGCGAGCCATGAAGCCGCCCACCAGGCCTCGTTGCAGCAGGTCGCGCAGCTGCAGGCGCAGAATCTGGCGCAGCTGGAAGCGCTGCACTCCATGGAGGGTCGGCGCGGAATCTTCGACAGCATCCTACGCGCCCTCGACGTGCAGATCTCGGGCCGCGACCAGGAGCAGACGCGACTGGCCGCGGATCTGGCGCGCAATACCACGCACGGGCTGCAGCTCACCCGCGACCTGGACAGCCGCACGCAGCGCGTGACGCAGCTTGAAGCCGAGGTCGCCGCCTTGAGTTCAAGGCTTGGCCTGCGTACCGATGAAGCCGGTGCGATGGCCCGCACCAATGGCGAACTGAGCCAGTCCCTGCAGTCGCTGCGTGAGGAGACGACGCAGCGCGCGGCGCGCATCGCGGAACTTGAGACGCAGCTTGCGAGCGCGAACGAGACTCACGCGGTACAGCTCGCGAAGCAGACCGCGGGGGAGGCGGAGCTTGCGGCGCTGCGTCAGCAAAGCGCGGAGCACGCGCGCGCCGTGCAGCAGATTACCGCCGAAAATGCGCATCGACAGGCGCAGATCGAGACCTACGAAATTCAGATCGCGGCGCTGACGGCGCTGGTGGCGACGCAGACGCGGACTATCGAATCGGAGGCGGAACGCAGTAGCCGCGACGAGGAGCGGATCGCGAACGCCGAAACCGATCTGCGTATTTCCGAGGATGCGGTCAATCGGCTCGAGGCGGAGGTGCGCTCGCGCAACATGCGGGTCGAGGATCTCACGCGCATCAATAGCCAGATGCAGGGCGAGATCGCGGATGCCCGTCGCTGGCTGCAGGAGCGCGACGGGTTGATGCAGCGCCTGGAGAGCGAGGCGGCGCAAAGTGCGGCGCTGGTCGACAATATCCAGCGCAGCATCCGCTCGGGCAACACCGGCAATCATGAAACGGTGCGGGATGTCGGTGCGCGCCTGCTGGTGCGCTCCCAGGATGGCCACGAGGTGGTGCACGTGCTGGGTCGCAAGACCACCGTCGGCCGCACTCCGGATAATGACCTGCAGATCGATGCAAGCTTCATCAGCCGGCACCACGCGGTGCTGCTGGTGCATGGAACCCAGACCGTCATCGAAGATCTGAACAGCACCAACGGCGTTTACGTCAATTCACACCGCATCAGCCGTGAGACGCTGAATGATGGGGATCTGGTGACGGTGGGCAAGGCGCGCTTCCGCTTCGTGATCCGACCCACGGTGGGCCGCAGCAGCTCGGAACCTTCCGGCTAGGCGTCATGCCGCTGTCGCTGCCGACGCGGCTGCGTCTGGTTTTGCTCGGCCACGAGGACCTCGCCAGCATTGTGTTCTGGGCCGCCCTCGTCGGGGTATGTGGCGCCCTGGCCAGCGTCGGCTTTCGCGAAGGGCTGCGGCTGCTCGAGTTCCTATTCACCGGACAGGCCAGCAGCCTCGAACGAGCCGCATCCGGCATGGTGTGGTGGCATCGGATGCTGCTGCCGTTTGGTGGCGCGGTACTCGCAGGCTTCATCCTGCGTTGCGCCGGCCGGGTGCTGGCTTCGCCCCGGGCGATTGACTACATGGAGGCCGTGCGCGTCGGGGATGGCAACATCAGCGTGCGCGCCACGCTGGCAAACAGCCTGTCATCGCTGCTGACCATCTCTTCGGGCGGGTCGATTGGCCGTGAAGGTCCGATGGTGCAGCTGGCCGCCATGCTCGGCTCGCGTATCGGCCGCTTCGGGCACGCACCGATTCCGCGGTTGCGACTTCTGGTGGCCTGCGGTGGCGCGGCCGGCATCGCGGCGGCCTACAACGCGCCCATCTCCGGGGCGCTGTTCGTCTCGGAAATCATCCTCGGTGGCACGGCCATGGAGAGCTTCGGGCCGCTGGTCGTCTCCTCGGTGGTGGCGAGTGCCACGGTGCATCGCTTCCTCGGCTACGCGCCGGTCTACGATGTTCCCAAGGTGCAGTTTGCCTCCAATTGGGAACTGATCTTCTATGTGCTGCTGGGCGTGCTGCTCGGACACCTGGCGCCGCCGTTTCTGGCGTCGCTGGACTTCGCCAAGTCGCGTTTCGTGGGTCTGAAGCTGCCGCTGCCGCTGCAACTGGGCCTGGGTGGCCTGCTCGTCGGGGTGATTTCCGTCGCGGTGCCGGAAGTGTGGGGCAATGGCTTCGGCGCGGTCAGCAATATTCTCAATGCGCATCTGATCGGTTGGGCGCTGCTGGCGGTGCTGGTGGCGAAGCTGTTCGCCACCGTCGCGACCGTCGGTTCCGGTGCCGTCGGCGGTGTATTCACCCCCACGCTGTTCCTGGGTTGTGCCAGCGGCGCCCTGTTCGGCGGAGTCGTGCACGCCTTGCTGCCGGGTGCGACGTCACTGCCGGTGGCGTATGCCCTGGTTGGCATGGGGGGCTTCCTCGCGGCCACGACGCATGCGCCCCTGACCTCCATTCTCATGATCTTTGAAATGACGCTGGACTACGACATGGTCCTGCCGCTGATGCTGGCCTGTGTCACGGCGCATTACACGGCCAAGGTCTATCGCCGTGGCGAATCCATCTATCACGCCGCGCTGCAGGGTCACACCCAGGCCAATGACTATCAGCTGAACACCGTCGCGGCGCTGATCAAGCCGGCCGGCGCCGTGGTGTCACAGGCCGCGACCATGAAGCAGATGTTCGAGAATCTGCCGCGCCGTCCGCTGGAGCGAGCGTACGTCACCCACGGCGATGAACTGGTGGGCTGGCTGGACTTGCGCGAACTGCTGGCGGCGCTGCGCAACAACAAGGTGGACGGCGCCGCGACGGTCGCCACCGTCATGCGACCGGCCTTGCTGGTATTGACCCAGGAGATGTCCCTGGGCGCGGCCCTTGATGTATTCCTGAGTGCCCGGGCCAACGTGCTGCCCGTGACCGGGGGCCTGTGGCGCAATAATCTGCTGGGCGAAATATCCCGTCAGGACGTGCTGTTGGCCATGCAGGACCGGATGGTGCGGGAGCCGGG
>DATHOA010000182.1:0-4931 GCA_035485475.1 Steroidobacteraceae bacterium
GATCTCGTAGTCGAGCAGGTCTGTCATCTTTTCCACTGCCGGTATTATCTCAACCGGCAAGGGTGCCATGCGTTAAATGTAACAAGTGGCATGGCTGGAGCAACGGTTGGCACTGCCGGGTGTATCGGTTGCTACGACAACTGTCATCATTCGCCTATGGACCAGCAGCGCCGATCGCGAACACAGGGGCTGATGCCGCAGCTGAACCGGCTGTTGCCCACGACATGGCTGAAGCTCAGCGTGGTGCTGCATGGGGCGGCAATCGCTGCCGTCCTGGTGAATTGGCGGGTCTGGCCCTGGAGTGCGCTGGTGCTGGTGGCCAACCACGTGCTGCTCGCCGCCGGTGGCCTGTTCCCGCGCAGCCGGCTGCTCGGTCCCAACTGCACCCGGTTGCCGGCAGGCCTGCGGGCCGTGGCGTTGACCATCGATGATGGTCCTGACCCGGAGGTGACTCCGGCGGTGTTGGACCTGCTGGCGCGTCACCAGGTGCGTGCCACCTTTTTCTGTATCGGTGATCGGGTGGCGCAGCATCCGGAACTTGCCCGACGCATCGCCCGTGAAGGCCATGAAATCGGCAACCACAGCGAGCATCACCGCTACGTGTTTTCGCTGTTTGGTCCGGCGGCAATGCGCTGCGAGATCGCGCTCGCACAGGCGAGCATCCAGGCCGTCTGCCTGGCAGTCCCACGGTTTTTCCGCGCGCCGGCCGGGCTGCGCAATCCCTTTCTACAGCCCTGTCTGACCGACCTGGGTCTGCAGTTGGCGAGTTGGACCCGCCGCGGCTACGACACGGTGAATGCGGATGCCGAGGCCGTGCTGGCGCGGCTGACCCACAACCTCGGGGCCGGTGACATCCTGTTGCTGCACGACGGCCGCGCCGCCCGCGCGCCCGATGGCACGCCAGTCATTCTGGCGGTACTGCCAAGATTGCTGCCGATGCTGGCAAGTCGCAGCCTGCGCTGCGTCACCCTCTCGGAGGGAATATCGGGGAGGCCTTGAAGGCCGCGGTCGCAGCGGCCAGTAAGGGTAGAATGCATCATCAAACCGGCTGGAGCTTGAGCGGATGAATGTGGCTTGGACGTTCCTGTGGTATGTGATCGCCGTGGGTTTCCTGGTGATCGTGCACGAGTTTGGCCACTTCTGGGTGGCCCGGCGCCTGGGGTTCAAGGTGTTGCGCTTCTCGGTTGGTTTCGGCAAACCGATCTGGCGCCGCGTGCTGGGGAAGGATGAGACCGAACTGGTGATCGGACCCATCCCCATGGGCGGCTACGTGAAAATGCTGGATGAACGCGACGGCCCCGTGCCGCCGGAATTCCTGGCGCGATCCTTCACGCGCAAGCCGCCCTGGCAACGCATCCTGGTGTTGCTGGCCGGGCCGGGCTTCAACGTGCTGTTCGCCATCCTCGCGCTGTGGGGCATGCGCTGGGTGTCAGGCATCAACGATGTGAAGCCCATCATCGGTGAGGTGCAGGTGGCCTCGGTCGCCGCCCGCAGCGGCATGTCCCGCGGCGATGAAATCCTGGCCATCGATGACAAGCCGGTACCGGATTCGCGCGACGTCATGTTCGATCTGCTGGATACTATCCTGGGCCAGGGCCAGGCGCGCGTTGCGGTGCGTTCGACCAATGGCCAGGTGCATACCATCGTCCTGTCCGTGCCCGACCCGGCCGCACGGCGGCATCTCACCGAACCGGCAATGCTGATGTCGGGCCTGGGCTTCCAGTTCCTGGAACCGCCGCGGCCGCCGCTGCTCGGGGAAGTGGTGCGCGGTGGCAATGCCGAGCGCGCCGGGCTGCGCCCGGGTGACCGCATTGTCGCCATTGGTGCCACTTCGATCAGCGAGTGGGCCGATGTCTCGCGCATTGTCTCGGCGGCCGCCGGCACGACCATCACGGTGCAGTACCAGCGCGGCGGCGCCATGCATACGGCCCAGGTGCCCGTCATCGCGGTCCGGGATGAAACCGGCCACATGGTCGGACGCATTGGCATCGGCAGCACCACCAGCGGCAAGCTGCCCCCCGGCATGCTGGTTCACACGGACCTGTCGGTGGGCGCGGCGCTGGTCAGCGCCTGCGATGACGCCTGGACCCTGACGGCCACCCAAAGCAAGCTGCTGTGGCGGATGGTACTGGGTGAGGTGTCCGTGAAGAACCTCAGTGGCCCCTTGAGCATTGCCCAATATGCCGGTGAGTCCGCGCAGGCCGGCCCGGCCTCGTTCCTGGGATTCCTGGTGCTGATTTCGCTGGCGATCGCGCTGTTCAACCTGTTGCCGATACCGCTGCTGGATGGCGGCCAGATCGTGTTTCAGGCGGCAGAATGGATCAAGGGCAAGCCCTTGAGCGAGCGCACGCAGATATTTGGCCAGCAGATCGGCATCGCGCTGCTGGTGCTGCTGCTCGGGGTGGCCCTGTTCAATGATGTCTCGCGTCAGTTTGGCTGAACGCGAGACCGCCAACTACTCGACGCTGTAACCGCGACCCTGCAGGCAGGCGCCCATCGCCCGGTAGTAGTCCGTGCTCTTCGCGTTGAACTGATCCGGGGATACCTTGCCGCCAGCGACGGTGGGGTCAAAGCCTGTCTGGTTCGTCGCCCACGCATGACACTCGTACTTGTCCTTGGACTGCAGATCGGCGCTTTGGCCGTTGCGCGGATAGATGAACAGCTGCGTGGTGGTCGGCGGCGGCGGGGCATCCGCATCGGGCGCCGCATTCACTGCACCTGAGGGTGGGTCCACGACTTCATAGCCGTTGTCCTGCCCGTTCCACGTGTAATAGGTGTCATTGGCGTAGTAGTACGGCGCACCGCCAAACCACACGGTGGAGTAATAGGGCGGCAGAACCGGTACGAACACGCCGATCGGCGGTCCGACGACGACAAAGCCGTCGCCCCGTGGGGCATACCAGATGCCGCCCGAGTAAAAGAACCGGTCTCGACCATGATTGATGACGAGGCGGTCGCGCGGCAGATCACGCACCACGTAGCCGCGATCCAGGTATGCGTGGTTGTGACTGAAGCGGGCGTCGTAGTGCTGGTGCGCCGGTGCCGCTCCATGCGCGGCCGGCGGCCCGCGCCTGGCGCCCTCGTCGCGGGGATCGGCGCTGCTGATGCCGCTTGCGAGGACCGCGGCGACACCGAGCGTGGTCAGCACGGTGGCACGAATCATGGAAGTGGTGCGGGTCATCTTGAATTCCTGTTATTTGATGCTGTAGCCGCGCCCTTCGAGGCAGGCACCCAGCGCGCGCCGGTAGTCAGAGGCCTTGCGCTCGATCTGCGCGGCCTGGGCCTGCATGCGGGCATTCGCATTGGCATCGGCCGCGCCCTGAGCCTGGGCATCGGCGGAAGCTTCGGCGCCGGCGCCGATCGCGCCGCCCAACAGCGCACCGAGCAACAGCCCCGCGCCGGCATCGCGCGGTCGGGACACGGCGGCGCCCAGAATCCCGCCGGTCACCGCACCCACCGCCACCCCGGTTCCGGGCGGCGCCCCCGCCACGACCTGCACGCGCTCATGCGGCGGTACATTCGGGGCGCTGGGATTGAAGCCAGTTTGCTGGGTCGCCCAGGTGGAGCATTCGTAGCGATCACGATCCAACTGTTCGGCCGTCTGCCCCTGCTGCGGATACGCGTACACCGTGACGTTCGGCGGCGGCGGCGGCGGCAGGGGGCGGCCGGGTGGCGGCCCGACGACGCAGGCCGACAGCACCGCGCTCATTGCGACGGCCGCAAGGATGCGCACCTGACGGAAGAGGGGATCTTTAATCATCATGATTCAATTCCAGTGAAGCTCCGTACTTGAGACGCAAAACGCGACACGGCATGCCGGCGTTGACCCATGGACCCATCTTTTGACTGCGACGAGCGCCCGATGTTCCAAGGCCCAGAGGGTGCGCTGTATATGATGCCATTTATGTAAAAACACCATAAGCGATTGAATAATCAAATAACTTATATGTTCATGCCGAACAAGTCTTACAACTGGAGCGCTGCTGCACCTCACCATGCAATTGCATGTGTACACTTCCGGCGCCCCGCTTGTATTGACGCAAACCCTCATTCGAATGTCAGACAGTCTGTTACTTCATGCCATGGTCGATGCGGCCCTCGAGGCAGGCCGCGCCGCGAACCGGATCTACCAGGGAACGTTCGAGGTCCATACCAAGACCGATGACTCCCCGGTCACGGCCGCGGACCATGTGGCCGAGGAAATCATCCTCAGGGCTTTGACGCGCCACGCCCCCGGCATCGCGGTGGTGGCCGAGGAGCAAATGGCGGCTGGCCACATTCCGACGCTCGCGGACCAGTTCTTCCTGGTGGATCCTTTGGATGGCACCAAGGAGTTCATCCAGAAGTGCGGCGACTTCACCGTCAATATTGCCTTGATTCGCCACGCGGCGCCTGCATTGGGGGTGGTGTACGCGCCCGCCACGGGCCAGCTGTTCGCCGGGAATGTCGCGACCGCGACGGCCCGACGCGCCTGGCTTGATCCGGACGCGCCGGCCGGCGCCGAGTTCACCGCCATTCAGGTGCGCCAGGTTCCCGCTGCGGGCCTCACCGCCGTGGCGTCCCGCTCGCACCGCACCGCCGAAACCGATGCGTACCTGGCCCGCTACCCAATCGCGCAACTGGTTGCCGTCGGTTCGTCACTGAAATTCTGTCTGGTGGCCGCGGGCGAGGCGGATCTGTATCCGCGCCTGGGTCCAACGATGGAATGGGATACCGCCGCCGGCCACGCCGTGGTGCTCGCCGCAGGCGGCCAGGTCCTGGGACCGGACGCCCAACCCCTGCGCTACGGAAAGCCACAGTTTCGCAATCCCTGGTTCGTGGTCAGCGGTGCCTTTGTGCCGCATGCGTTGGCCGCATGAAGGATAAGTTGATGTTTCCGCACCTGAAACGCCTGGAGGCCGAGTCCATCGGCATCATGCGCGAGGTGGTCG
>DATHOA010000183.1:0-3946 GCA_035485475.1 Steroidobacteraceae bacterium
CCAGCACGACCAGAGCTGGTTGGATTACTCCGGTCTGCCGCACAGTGAAAAGCTAAGGGTTCAGGAGCGTTATACCCTCGACGGTCCTGATCGGATCAACGGTGAGTTGACCCTGACGGATCCGGAGACCTTCTCGCAGCCTTGGAGCACCCGCTTTACTCTGGTGCGTCAACCCGGTTACGACCTGAAGGAAAATGTCTGCGTTCGCGATCACAAGATGTGATCGCTCAGGAGGACTGGAATGAGTCGCTGCGGTGAGTATTCGGCAATGGCCTACAGGGCACCATGATCATTGATTGTCACGCACATGTGTCGGGGCCGAAGGCCTATTGGGCTTACAAAGCGGGTCTGGTTTCTCATCGGGGAAGCCACAACGGCGGATTGAGGCTGTCAGACCAGGAGATTCTGGCGGCCTGGAATGCCAAGGAGATGGCGCCGATGGGCCATCTGGATCACATGAAGTCCTGCCAGATCGATGTGCAGTTCATTTCACCGCGCCCGTTCCAGATGATGCACTCGGAGAAGCCCAAGAGGATCGTGCATGATTGGACTGCGGTCACGAATGATCTGATTCGCCGCAGCTGCGAGCTGATGCCGGAGAAGTTCCATGGCATTGGCGGCTTGCCCCAGATGCCCGGCGTGGCGATCGAGGAAACCTTCGAGGAGTTGACGCGTTGCGTGAAGACGCTGGGCTTCAAGGGCATCGTGTTGAACCCCGACCCCAGCGAGAACGGTGGGGTCAAGGCGCCACCGCTCGGCGATCCGTACTGGTATCCCCTGTACGAGAAGCTGGTGGAACTGGATGTGGTTGCGCACGTTCACGCGACTGGGTCGCGCGAACCCGACCGCGAACCGTATACGCTGCACTTCATCAACGAAGAGACGACGGCAGTCTATGGGCTGGTGAACTCCTCGGTGCTCGAGGATTTTCCGAAGCTCAAGGTACTCATCTCGCACGGCGGCGGCGCCATACCGTATCAGCTCGGGCGATTTGATTCGGCGTCAGTGCGCAACAAGCATGGTCGATTTCGCGATCGGATGCGCAGGCTTTACTACGACACGGTTCTCTATACCAAGGACGCGCTCGAACTGCTGATCAAGACGGTCGGTGTGGAGCACGTGTTGTATGGGGCAGAGTGCCCCGGCGTGGGATCGGCGATCAACCCGGATACGGGCTGCACTTTCGACGACATCGTGCCGCAGATTCGTGCGATCGAGTGGCTGTCGGAGCAGGACAAGGCAAGCATCCTGGAGAATAATGCTCGCAAGCTGTTCAAGATCTGAGCGACTGCCGCTTGACCCGTTACCCTCAGGGTTCCATGTCTGTCTCGCGTAGCGAGAGGATGAGACTCTCGGCGTATCCGTCCATCGTCGGGCCGCGTCTGTGGAGCACGCCGACCGGCGGCTGGGTCAGCTTGATAGGCAGGCCCAGCTGCAACAGGGAGCCTTGTTTGAGATCGCGGGAGATGCTCTTGGATGGCAACGTGCAGACGACATTGGGATTGTCGACCAGAATGCCGCGGGCCGCGAAAGTTGAGGCGATCTCGAAGACGTCGCTTGGCAGCGGCAGGCCTTCCTGATGGAACATCGACTCGAGATAGCTTCTGAACGGATTGTTTGGTGGCGGAAGAATCCAGGGGTATTGGAGCAGTTCCTTGAGTGTGATGTCCGGTTGGCTGGCGCAGGGATGATCGGGTCTTACGACGATGATGTCACCGACGTCGTAAACCGTTTCCGCATGAATATCGGGTTGTTCCGCGTGCGTGCCCAGGCGACAGATCACCAGGTCGATTTCGTCGAGCTTGAGGCCCTTGTGCAGATCGGCGGTATGTCCGAACAACAGTCGAACGACCAGCTTGCCGTCATGCTGCAGCTTGAAGCGTGATACGGCTTTGATGGCGATTGTGTCGAGATAGGATACGCAGCCGATCACCACATGTATTGCCGCGCCGGTGGTGATTCGTGCAAGTTCGGCGGCGGTCCGGGTGCACTGATTGGCGATGTGCTTGGAATGCCGGTAGAAGACATCCGCGGCGGCCGTCGGCGTGACGCCGCGCGTATGCCGGACGAAGAGCTTCATGTTCAGCGCTGCTTCGATCTCGGAGATGCTCTTGGATACCGTCGAATGGTCCAGATACAGTTGGTGCGCGGCAGCCTGAATGTTGCGATAGTCGTACACGGCGATGTAGGCGACCAGCTGTCGCATGCTGAACCGCGTCAGCAGCAGTTTTCTGAGTATCTGCTCTCCTTGGGTCACGGTGCTGGCGGTGGAATCTTTCTCGGTCTTTTTCATTTGTTTCCAGTCGTGTGGGGCAAGGTCGTGGCCTGGTAAATGGGATCGAAATAGGGCGTGTGAGAAATGCTACCGTACCCGGCCAGTGGATTTTAAGCCTATATCACGAATCGGAGGGCGCTGATGTTCAGAAATGTCGCAATCAGAAATGTCGAACGGGCGGATGACGCCACGGTCCGTGCGCTCGGCGAGCTTGGAGTTGCGACGGTCCACGAGGCCCAGGGCCGCAGCGGCTTGCTGCAGGCATATATGCGGCCAATCTATCCTGGCGCTCGGCTCGGCGCGAGTGCGCTCACCGTGCTGCTTCATCCGGGAGACAATTGGATGTTGCACGTTGCGGCCGAACTGGTGAAACCGGGGGACATCGTGGTCGCGGCAATCAGCGGTCCATCGACGGACGGATATTTCGGTGATCTCCTGGCGACCTCATTCCGGGCCCGAGGTGCGGTCGGTCTCGTGATCGACGCCGGCTGTCGCGACGTGCGTGATCTCACCGCGATGAAATTTCCAGTCTGGAGCAAGGCGGTGTCGGCGCAGGGCACGGTAAAGGCTACGGTAGGGGCGGTCAACGTGCCAATCGTCTGCGCAGGAATGCTGGTGAATCCCGGCGATGTGGTTATCGCCGACGACGATGGCGTCGTGATCGTTTCGCGAACCCAGGCTGGTGAGGTCCTGAAAGCAAGCCGTGCGCGGGTCGCGAACGAAGAGGAGAAACGCGTACGCCTTGCAGCCGGCGAACTCAGTCTCGATTTGTACAACTTGCGCGCGCCACTGGAGAAGGCTGGGTTGCGCTATGTTGATTCCGCCGCTGAACTTCGGGCAATCGACGGCTTGGGCTGACGCCGCGGCGCAATGCAACTGTTATGCTGACTGCCTGCTCGTAGATCAACTTGAGGGGGATGCTCGTATGTGGAATCGGTTCGTTCGACCGCTCACTTTGTTGACGGCGCTGACCTTGTCCGTGGTGGCGACCCACGCCGGCGCGCAGTCATCCGCCAAGGACGCAGCCGCACCCGGCGCAAAGGCCGGCGCCGCGCCCGCTGCGCGGGCCGCGGGCGAGGCCCCGCGCGTCACCCGTCCGGGCCTGTTTTTCAAAGAAGAATGGAAGCCGCCCGCCGCCAAGGGCGGCGAGCATCCCCTCACTGCAGAGTCGAACGACAACCCCAGCCTCGAGATGACCTTGTACGTGCCCTCAGGGGAAGCCGACATCACCGGCACACCGGGTGACGAAAACAACCCCACGCATGCGTGGCTCGGCCTGTGCACCTCGCCCTGCGCCGTCGCGTTCAAGGACAAGGGCCACTTTGCCGATTTGTCGGGTCTCGCCCGTATCCGGTGGAACACCAAGACTTCGGGGTTCCATCAGGTGCGCCCGATAGTGAAGCTTTCCGACGGCACGTGGCTGATCGGCGATCGCGCGGACGCCTCGCCGCGTGATTGGCTGATCAGTGAGATCGCTCTCGCTGATGTTCGCTGGCTCAAGCTCGACATCTCGCGTGTGGTGACCCAGGGGACACTGCTCGATAAGGTCGATCTCAGCAAGGTCGATGAGATCGGCTTTGCGGATCTGATGCCCGGCAGCGGGCACGGCCCGGGCGGCTGGTCGGATGTGGCGCAGTTGGAGGTCTACGGGAAACCTGTCGCGCGTTAGCC
>DATHOA010000184.1:0-2020 GCA_035485475.1 Steroidobacteraceae bacterium
TCCTGGCGCGTACCTTGCTGATGGGGCTCGCGTACTTCCTGTTCATGGTGACGGAATACTTCTTTCTCAACTGGAACAACCAGCTCACCACCAACGCGGGGTTCAGCGATGGCGATGGCATCTTCATTACCCGCCTCACGAGCCTCGGCGGTCTGGCTGGCGGAATCATCGTCGGTTTGCTGGGCTTGCGATTGCCAATACGGCTTGTCGCTGCCATTGCGCTGCTGACGATGGGACTGAGTGTGGTCGGGTTCGGGACCGCCGGGGCCAATCTGCCGCTGGCGCAGGTGACCGCCGCCTTCATTGGCTTTGGTATCTTCGGCGCGGCCGTGGCGGTCTACGCGACCGGGGCGATCACCTTTCCCGCACGTGTGCGTGCCACCGGCATGGGCATCGTCATGAGTGCCGGCCGAGTGGGCTCGATCTTCGGTCCCTACACGGCAGGCCTGCTGCTGGGCGCACAGTTCAGCCGGTTTGCGGTGTGTGCCATCCTCGCCGTCCCGGTGCTGCTGTCAATCGCGGCGCTGGTGAACGTGCCGCTCACCCCGGTTGCAGGCGAAATCGGGCGCCTGCGTTTAGCGCGGACCTAGGGGGCGGCATTTCATGCGCTTTGCGATCACGGCGACGGATCGATATCTCAATGTCATGCAGGCATTCCTTGCCCGCGGATGGACGCCGCTGAAGCTGTTTACCACGCCGGTGGATCAGCGCGTTCACCGCAACAAGGAGGTCATTGAACTTGCACAGAAGCTGAAAATAGACGTGCAGATTTCCAGGCTATCGCCGGAGAATCTGCGCGAACTCGCGGATCGGGGTTGCGAAGCACTCATCGTCGCGAGCTACTCGTGGCGCATCAGCGATTGGCGCCCCTATTTGAAATATGCAGTCAATTTTCACCCCTCGCCGTTGCCGCGCGGCCGCGGCGCGTACCCGGCACCGGTGCCGATTCTCGAACGCTCCAGTACCTGGGGCGTTTCATGTCACAAGGTGGAGCCGAAATTCGACGCGGGAGACGTGCTCAAGGGCATTGAATTCCCGATATCGGCCGATGATGATCACGATAGCGTTGACTTGAAAATACAGCTGGCGAACCAGCGCCTGGCTGGGGAGGTGGCTGACCGTTTCGTTGAACTGTGGGACCGGGCCACACCCCAGGTCGAGGGCAGCTACTACCCGCTGTGGACTGATCAGGACCGTTCCCTGGATTTTTCCCGGACGGTGGCGCAGATTCTTGGTCGTGTCCGCGCATTCGGGCCCGTGGAGTGCCTGGCCCGGGTCAACAACATGACCCTCTACGTGCGCCGTGCCGTGGGCTGGGTGGAGTCGCATGGTGTCGGGGTTGGAACCGTGGTTTACGCCAATGGGCTGTCTTTGGTGGTCGCAGTGGCCGACGGCTTCGTCGCGTTGACCGAGTGGAGTCTGCTCGGTCCTGATGCATTGACCGGCAGCTTGCGGCGGTGACGCGACCGGGCTTAGCTGATATTTTAGGATGCGGTGGCTGAATCCACCGTGATGAAGTGCAAGGAGCCCTCGTGACTTGGTACCTGATAGTTTTCGCAGTGCGTATGCTTGCCGTCCAACACGCCTCGAGCATCGTTCAGATAGTTAAATTCCCGGATGCCCAGAGTTGCGACAAGGCGCGAAGCGAGACGAATAGCGATGGCATTGCCACGGTATGTACATCCTCGCTGCCGGATGCCGATGGATTCATCGCGGCCATGGGCTGCCACGACTCACACATGCTCAAACTGCCCAATGGCTCCGAGGTTGCGCGTTTCAACTGTACGCCCGACATAGTCGTTCCCACCAAGTGAGCGTGCATTCACGGCCAGTGCGCGGGTTAGCGGCCGGCAAGCAAGGCCGCACAATCCACATCCTTGGCCCGGCCAGGGTCGGCTAGCATGAACCGCGAGTCCTTTACCGGAATGTGAATTGTCGGATGAGCCAATGTACCCTGCACCAGCACCGGGGTACGCACGCGGAAGAGTCGCAGACTCTTGGCATTGCCGCGGATACTCAG
>DATHOA010000185.1:0-69544 GCA_035485475.1 Steroidobacteraceae bacterium
GCGCTCACCACCGGATTGGTGAGCGGCATCGTTTCACTTGCTGTGGGGTACATCGTCGGCAAGGCAATGGTCATGGGGTCAAAGGGACAGGGAGGTCGCCGCTATCAGATCGCGGCGCTGTTGTTGACCTACATGGCGGTGTCCTTGTCTGCGGTTCCAATCGCCGTTTACGGTCACACCGGCGCGCTGACGTTCGATATCGCCACGGTGGGCAAACTGGCGCTGTTGGGACTTGCTTCGCCATTCCTCGACCTTTCGGATCCGACACACGGAATAATTGGACTGATCATCCTGTTCGTGGGTATCCGCATCGCCTGGCGCATGACGACGGGCAGATCTGTCCAAATCATCGGGCCCGTCATTGAATCGACCCCTATTGCGCCCGGCTGAACGGCTGGAATGTGTGCGTTGCCACGCCGCGCTGGCCCCTGGTGCCCTGGTGTGCAACCACTGCCATGCCCTCGTGAACGCAGAGCGGCTCGAGCAACTGGCGACAGCTGCGCGTACGCATGAAGAGCGTCACGAACTCACCGCGGCCCGTGAGGTGTGGGCGGAAGCGTTGGAGTTGCTGCCGCCGCAGTCGGTGCAGGCCGAGTGGATTCGCAACAATGTCCAACGCCTTGCGACCGCCTCGGCCACTGCGCCGGTGGTGCCCGCCGGCAATGCGTGGGTCAGGAGGCTTGGCCCGCTCGCCCCCCTGGTGCTGCTGCTGGCCAAGGGCAAATTCCTGCTCGCGCTCTTCAAGCTGAAATTTATCCTGAGCCTCGGGGTATTTGTCGCCTTCTACTGGAGTCTTTACGGCGCGCGTTTCGGAGTGGGTTTCGCGATTCTGATCCTGGTGCACGAGATGGGCCACTTCATCGAAATCAAGCGCCGGGGATTGCCCGCTGAGATGCCGGTCTTTCTACCCGGCCTTGGCGCCTACGTTCGCTGGACCGCGCTGGGAGTGTCCGTGCAGACCCGATCGTTGGTCAGTCTCGCGGGCCCGATGGCGGGCCTGATCGGCGCCGCGGTGTGCGCGGCGCTTTGGATGAGAAGCGGCGCAGCTTTCTGGATCGGTCTCGCGAGCCTGTCGGCGATGCTCAATGTCTTGAACCTGATCCCAGTGTGGGTACTGGACGGCGGCCAGGCCATTGCGGCGCTTGATAAGAATGAGCGCCTCATGCTGGCCGCGGTTGCCGTGATCTTTGCCGCGTATTTCGCACAGCCGCTGTTTCTGCTGGTTGCGGCCGGCGCCGCGTATCGCGCATTCACCAAGGACTTACCGTCGGCTCCCAGCCACTTCACGACGGCGTACTATCTGGCGATATTGGCGGGACTGGGATATGTCATTCACATGGCACCGTCACCGGTTCCAGCCATGTAAGTCATTGGACAGGCAGGGGAGGTTGTCATGGAAAAACGCAGGTTGGGTCGATCGGATATTCATACGGCACCGTTGTGCCTGGGCGGAAACGTATTCGGTTGGACGGTGGATGAGGCCGCTTCATTTCGCATCCTCGATGAGTTTGTGGCCGCGGGATTCGATTTCATTGACACGGCCGACGTGTATTCGACCTGGGTACCGGGCCATGTCGGCGGGGAGTCCGAGACCATCATCGGCAAGTGGCTGCGTCAGCGCGGCAATCGCTCCAAGGTGGTGCTGGCCACCAAGGTGGGATGGCTGATGCCGCCGGATCGCAAAGGATTGTCCCAGGCCAATATCGCCGGTGCGGCAGAGGATTCGCTGCGGCGGCTGCAAACCGATTACATCGATCTGTATCAGGCCCATGTCGACGATGCGGATACGGCGCTGGAGGAGACGCTGGGCGCATTCGGCAATCTGATCCGGCAGGGCAAGGTGCGCGCGATCGGGGCGTCAAACTACAATGCTGCGCGCCTTTCGCAGGCGCTGGATCTTGCGCAGGCGAATGGCCTGCCGCGCTATGAAAGCCTGCAACCGCTGTACAATCTGTATGACCGGGCGGATTTTGAGAACGAACTGGCGCCGCTGTGCGTGCAGCGCGGCGTCGGCGTCATTCCCTATTTTTCTCTCGCCAGTGGTTTCCTCACGGGTAAGTACCGCTCACCGCAGGATCTTGCCGGCCGCGCCCGTGGGCAGCGAGTGGGAGAGAAGTATCTGAATCCGCGTGGCACGGCGATTCTTGCGGCCCTGGACGAAGTGGCCGCGGCACACGCCAGCACGCCGGCCAGTGTCGCACTGGCGTGGTTGATGACCCGCCCTGCTGTCACCGCCCCGATCGCCAGCGCCACCAGTTCCGAGCAGCTCAAGGCCCTGGTCGCCGCCGTGAGCCTGACGCTCGATGCGGCACAGGTTCAGCATCTGGAGCAGGCCAGCCGCTGAGCGCTCACAGTTTCTCGGTTGCCATTGGTTTACCGGTCTCCAGCAGGGTTTTGAGGTTCGAGAGGATCTGCGGCCAGCCACCGGAGACGGCGGCAATGACCTTGGAGTTCGCCTTGACGCTGCTATGGGTGATGGTGAGCTTGACGACGTCGCCCTTGGGTTCCAGCTCGAAGATGCATTTCACGGGGCCTTCGGCCTTCAGCTCGGGTCGGAATTCGTTATGCCAGTGCACGACCAACCGCCGCGGAGGTTCAATCTCAAGCACTTTGCCCGTGTCGGCGACGCGCCCATCGGTGAACACCAGTTTCCAGGAAGCGCCGGGTTTCCAGTCGCTGACCATCTGCATGCCGAACCAATACTGCTTGGTGAATTCCGGCTGGAGCAACGCTGACCAGAGCGTCTCGGCGCTGGTGCGGATATAGGTCACGTAGACAAACGTGCTTTGGGCAGCTTCACTCATGGTCGTCTTCCTCCAGGGCTTTCTTCAGCGCCGACAGCGCGCGTAGATGATGGCGCTGGAATTTGCTGATCCAGCGCTCGGCAATCTCATTGATGGGAACGGGATTGATGTAGTGCAGTTTCTCGCGTCCCTGACGCTGAACGGAGATCAGGTTGGCGCTTTCCAATATCGACAGGTGCTTGGTCACGGCCTGACGGGTCATATCCAGTCCTGCGCACAATTCATTCAGAGTCTGCCCGTTACGACGGTGCAAACGGTCCAGCAGGGTACGACGGCTGGCATCGGCCAGCGCCTTGAAAACGTCGTCGTCCTTCATGCGGATATTATGCAACCAAACGGTTGCCTGTCAAGGCGTGAAAAAGGGCCGTGCCTCGGGCACGGCCCTTGATGCGATCAACCGTGATGGAAAGCGTTGAGCTTATTGCCGTCGAGGTCGCGGAAGTAGGCCGCATAGAAACCCCCGCCACGGTCTCCCGGTGCTCCCTCGTCCTTGCAACCATGGCTGATGGCAATTTTATAGATCCGATCCACCTGCGCGGCATCCTTGGCAACCAAGGCCGCCATGACGCCATTGCCGACCGTCGCAGGCTGGCCGTCGGCGGGCTTGATCAGGAACACCATCGCCGAGTTCGGCGCGCCCCAGGCGATGAACTTTTCCGTTTCCATGGTACGGCTGGCGCCCATTTCCGTGGCCAGCGCGTCGTAAAAAGCGGCGGCCTTGGCGAGGTTGTTGGTGCCAAGCGTGACGTATCCGAGCATGTGCATTCCCCCTGCATGTAATTGAGCGCAAAACGGTACCACCGCGACCAGATGCGGACAAGCGCGACAATCAGCTCAACGGGTCGCTTGCAGGCCGCTGCGGCGCGCAATCACTCCGATGGCAAGCACTGTGACGGCGAACACCGCCGGAAACACCGCCAGCACCACGAAAGGGCTATGGCTGACGTGCGACGTGAGTAGCCAAGTACCCAGTAAGGGCGCGGCAACCGAACCGACCTTGCCGATGCTGGCGGCCCAGCCCGCGCCCCGGGCACGTTCGGCGGTCGGATAGTAGACCGCGAGAATGCTCTGGATGCCGTAATGGGTGCCACCGAGCAGCAGGTACATCACCGCCGTCATGGCCATGAACACCCCCGGCGTGAGGTGCATGAGCCCGATGCACAGCAGCAGCGGCACGGCGATGATCGGCATGACCGCAAGACTTGCCGGACCCAACCGATCCGTGAAGCGCATGAGGGTCACTGCGCCGATCGCCCCCACCAGGGCGTTGAACGAGCTCGACCAGGCGGCGCTGCTGCGGCTCAGGCCCATCTGCTCGAACACGATTGGACCCCAGGTCACGAAGAAATACATGGTGATGGAGCTGGCGGCGAACGCCAGCCACAACAGTGGCGTGATGAAGCGCAGCGGTCCGTCGAACAGCATGGCTGGACCGCGCGCGCGCCGCACCGGTGCGGGAGCGAACATCAGCTGCGATGGCTCGAGCCGGCGGTCCGGAATGAGCCGCCTGATGATGCGGGCGATGCGTTCCGGATCACCCCCGCGCTGTGCGAGGAAGCGCAGCGACTCGGGCAGTTTGTACCACACCAGCACTGCGGCCCCCAGTGAGGCGATGCCGCCCAGGATGAACACCGACTGCCAGCCGTGGTGCGGTATCAGCGCGATCGACAAGGGACCTGCGGCGCACACGCCCAGGCCGTATCCCAGCATGATCAGCGTAACCACCGTGGCGCGATATCGCGTCGGCACGTACTCGATGCTCAGGGCCCAGATCAGCGGCAGTGCGCCACCCAGCGCGATGCCGCCAACGAAGCGGGCCAGCAGCAATTCCGAGGTGCGATCCGCCGCTGCCAGCAGCAGCGTGAACAGGCCAAACAGCCCGACCGCCACGACAATGGCGCGTCGCCGGCCAACGCGGTCGCCGATGAAGCCGAACAGCAGGCCGCCGAGCAGTGCCCCGGCGCTGCCGGCCGCGAACACCGCTCCCAGGGCGCTGCGGTCCAGTGAGTACTGCGACTGCAGATAGGGCGCCGCGAAGGCAATGACGTTCAGATCGAAGCCGTCGAAGAAAGTCACCAGCCAGGAGATGGCAACCAGGCGAATTACAAAGGAATTCAGCTTCTGCGATTCGATGATCTGGCACACGTCGACGACGGGCGGATCGGAGGTTGAAGGCCGTGCGAATCCGGGCAGCGGTACGCCCGCGCCTTTGAGCGCGATCGCGCCGTCGGCGGTTGTCTCAGCGGCCGGAGTCATACACCGTCGTGCGTCGCATGTCGCGCGGATAACGCGTGTCCTCGAAGGCGGTCGCACGGTGCATCGTGCTGCGATTGTCCCAGATCACCATGTCCCCCGGTTGTTTCCAGCGCACCGCGCAGGTGAATCTGGGCTGGGTGGCAAACTCCATCAGTTCGCGCAGCAGATCGCGCCCCTGCGCCTGCGGCCAGCCGATGATATGCGAGGCATGTGCGGCCAGATACAGGGTCTTGGCGCCCGCGCCGGGATGGTACTGCACCAGCTTGTGCCGCGAGGGCGGCTTGGCCTCACGCTCCTGCGCCGTCGGCGGCGGATAGCCGGCCAGCAAACGCGAGTGCCACAGCCAATGCTCGACGATGAGGTCTTCGATGGCGCTTTGGGTGGCGGGCGGCAGTTGCGCGTAGGCAGCGCGCATATTGGCGAACTGCGTGTCCCCGCCGACCGGGGGCACGCGGTGCGCGAGCAGCAGCGAGTAGGCGGCGCGCCGCGGATTGAACGAGGAGTCCGTGTGCCATAGCGCATTGCCCTTGTTGTACAGGCGTCGCCGCTCGTCCAGCAGGATCTGGCCGTTGCGGTCCACGTTGCCCGCATCGAACAGTTCTGGGTGTGCGAAGCGGGCCCGCTGCGCGCCGAACAGCTGCGGCGCCAGTTCCAGTTCGCCAAACTGGCGACTGAAGGCGACATGGCGCTGATCATCGAGGCCGGTTTCGCGGAAAACGGCGACGCCGTAGCGATTCAACACATCCGTGATGGCGACGATGGTCGCCGGTGCAACCGGCCGTGCGAAATCGACACCGTGCACTTCCGCGACGAAGTCGTCGCCGAGCGCGTTCACGGTAAGGGTCATGTCCGCGCCAAATTGAAAAGCATGCTTTCATTCTAGGCCAGAGTGGATTACCGTTTCAATCGCGCCGCGGCCGCGGCGCCGCAGACTGCCGGGAGCACGCGTTGTCTTTGCAACAGAAAAATGAAGCCAAATCACGCCCGAGCCCGCGCGCAACCTCCCGAAAACCGGCGCAGCGTTGGGTCGCCGGTGTTTCCGCGGATGGCGAACTGCTGCTGCGTAGCCGGGAGAACGACGCTGCTGAAGCCGATGGCCATATCAAGTATTCATTCTCCCAGGGCCTCACGTTCGTCGCGCGCCGCTGGCGCAATGTCATGAACGAGGAGCTGCAGGCGGTCGGCCAGAGCCACGCGCGCTGGGGCACGCTCTATTGGATCTCGGTGTTCGGCGACCGGGTCAATCAGACCCAGCTGGCGGAACGCATGGGCGTCGAACAGCCCACTTTGGGCCGGGTATTGCGCGAACTCGAGGCGGATGGCCTGATCTGGCGGCGCGCGCCCAAGGGCGACCGCCGGGCACGGGTCATCGGTCTGACTCCCGCCTCAAAGCCATTGATGCAGAAGATCAATCGGATCCAGAACGCGGTGCGCGTCGACTTGTTGCTCGGCATTGATCCGGTGCAGCTGGCCGCGTGTCTGGCGGTTTTTGCCAGGATTCTCGAGAACACGGACCGGCGCTCAGCCAAGCGGCGCTGATTTTCCTGCGCTGCAACTTGCGCTGCACGTGCGCGCACCTCCCTGTTGCGAGGCCGCGACAGTTGGAAAGACAGTCGTGACCAACTGTTGACAAGTCCAAACGGGCGCGCGCATAGTCGCCGCGATAATACAAACTATGCTTTGCAATTCGAAAGCATGCTTTGCATCGGCGGAAAGGGTGCCCGGGAAATCGGCAAACCCGAAAGGTACGCGGCGGGGGGATTAATTCGGCGTGTCGGGCTGTGAAGCTGCTTGAACAGTCAATCTGGGAGTTGATTGTGGCAATGGCGGGTTCCACGGAGCAGCCCTGACGCGCCTCGCAGTCCGAACAAACTGGTCTTCTAAAAAGCTGATTTTGGGGAGTGTCTATGACCACGCGAAATAATGTGGCGCAATTGCGGCGTTCGATGTCGGTCAGCGCTGCACGCTACCTGGTATCGATAGCAGTGGCTGCAGCGATCGGCGGTGCAGCACTACCGCAACACGCGCTGGCGGCCGATGCCGTGGCCGCGGCCGACGGGCCGGCAACGCCGGTGGCTGCCGAGGAGAAGATCGAAGAGGTCACGGTCACCGGCTCGCGCATCGTGCGTACCCGTGACCTGGATGCGCCCAGCCCGATTGCTACCATCAGCAACGACGTGCTCGAGAGTTCGGCCTCAACCGGCATTGAGGCGATTCTGAATCAGCAGCCGCAGTTCGTACCGTCGACCACCCAGTTCACGAGCCAGGTGCAGGCGACCCCGACGCAGTCGCCGGGTGCGGCTACCATCAATCTGCGCGGCCTGGGCAACAACCGCAACCTGGTGCTGGTCGATGGCCAGCGCTGGCAGCCGAGCAATGCGAGTCTGGTGGTCGATCTCAACACCATTCCGCTGGCCGCCGTCCAGAGTGTCGAGACGATTACCGGTGGTGCCTCCGCGGTGTACGGTCCGGACGCCATCGCCGGAGTCGTGAACTTCGTCCTGAAGAAGGACTTCCAGGGCCTGGATGTGGACATTCAGCGCGGGGAGTCCTACAAGGGCGATGCCGGCAACACCCGCGGCAGCGTGCTCATGGGCATGAACAGCGGTGACAACCGCGGCAATGTCATGATCGGCCTGGATTGGACCAAGCGCGACGCGGTGTATGCGGACCAGCGTAGCTTCTATACGAATGGCTACAGCGATCCGAACAACGTCAGTTCCGGCTTTGTGTTCGCGCCCTCGTATGAGCCGGGCTCCGGCGCGACGGCGCCATCCCAGGCGGCGCTCAACGGGCTGTTTCCGCAGGCGCCAGCGGGCACGGTAGGTACGACCACCGAAGTCTATTTCAACGGCGACGGCTCGCCGTTCGTGCAGCAGAATGGCGGCCTGGGCTACAACGGTCCGTTCAATGCCGCCGGCACCGGCCGTTATTCGGGCATCAATGTCCTCAGCACCACCACCTCATCGCCCAACAACCTGCAACAGACCTACCAGGGCGGGTTGCTGTCCATTCCGCTGCAGCGCTATTCCGCCTTCGGCAGCGGTCATTTCGACATCAACGACAGCGTCACGGCCTACGCGAAACTGGACTACAACAATACCCAGGTGGCGAGCGAGAACGGTTATTCGCCCGCCATTACCATCTGGGGGGTAACCGTTCCGCGATACAACACCCCCGGTCAGCCCCAGGACTCCACCTGGCTGCCGTCGGATCTCCTGACCTTGCTGAATTCGCGTGCCACCCCGAATGCGCCCTGGAGCCTGTACCAGGTCATCGACTACATGGGGCCTGAAACCGACACGACCACGACGGACACCTGGCAGATGACCGCGGGGCTGAAGGGCAAGCTGCCGTTCCGGGACTGGACCTGGGATATCTACGGATCGCAGGGCAAGACCCATGAAATCGACGATTTCACGGGCCTGCCCTCGCTGCAACGTCTGTCGTACCTGGATCAGCTGCCCGATTTCGGCAAGGGCGCCAGCATTTCGGCACCCGCCGGGACCCCCTTCGGCTACGGCGAAAGCTGCACCAGCGGCCTGCCGGTGTTCCAGCAGTTCACACCGACCTCTGACTGCATCCAGAGCATCCAGGACCCGCTGAAAACCGAGCAGAACCTGAAGCAGACCATCGTCGAAGGCTACATCCAGGGATTGCTGTGGACACTGCCGGCCGGCGATGCGCGCTTCGACCTGGGCGCGACCTACCGCGGCGAGGAGTTCACCTACAGCCCCGGAAACCCGGTGGGCGCGATCACGGACAATCCGGTCGGCATCTTCCCCTCGAACTACACCTCGGGCGACATCAGCGTGAAGGAGGCCTATACCGAACTGCTGATCCCGGTCCTCAAGCGGCTGCAACTGGAACTGGGTTACCGCGAGTCGGATTTCAACACCGCCGGCTACAAGGACACCTTCAAGGCGATGTTCACCTACAAGGCGATGGACGAACTGACCTTCCGCGGTGGTTACCAGAAGGCCACGCGTGCCCCGAATGTCGCCGAGTTGTACACCGGCGCCACGCAGAACGTCATTCCATTCCCGCAGGAGGATCCCTGCTCGGCTTCGACGCTGTCGCCCTGGGGCAATGTGCCAAGCAACCCGAACCGAACGAAGGTCCAGGGGTTGTGCGAAGCACTCATCGGCAACACCACCTCCCAGTTCAATACCCAGACCTTCAACGCAGCGACCTACGGCGTCGGTCCCAACGGCTGGACGCGCCAGGTCCCGACGTTCTTCCCGTTGGAAATCGAAAGCATCGAGGGCAACCCGCTCGTCAAACCGGAGACCGGCAAGACCTTCACCTTCGGTGCGGTCATCACCGACCCATTTGGCCTCGTTGGTTTCAGCTCCACCATTGACCTGTACCAGATCACGATCGACCAGACCATTGCGCCCGATCCGGCGGTTTCCATCTACAACAGCTGCTTCAACTCGGACGGTTCGTCGAATCCCACATATTCGGTCACCAACTCGGCCTGCCAGTTGATTCAGCGTAATCCAATCACGGGCGACCGTGCTTCGGTCACCGCGTTGTATTCGAACCTGGGCACGCTGGTGACGAATGGCGTGGATGTGGCCATGAACTACGGTCACAACATGGGACCCGGCACGCTTGGAGTCGGTACGGCGATGACCTACCTGAACAAGTACCAGTATCAGAACGAGGCCGGGTCACCGTACATCAACGCCAAAGGAACTTTGGATACGGTGAACACTGTTGCCGGCTCCGGCGGTCTGTTCAACTTCCGGGCCAACACTCATGTGCAGTACTCGTGGCAGGCACTCACGGTGGGCGTGGGCTGGGAGTTCCTCTCCAGCATCAAGGATCAATCCGCTTCCATGGATCCGTCCACCAAGGTGCTGCCCGTGCCCTCGTACAACCTGTTCAATCTGTACAGCACATACGCGTTCGGCAACGTGACGGTGCGCTTCGGTATCGACAATCTGTTCAACAAGCAACCGCCGGTGGTCGGCAACAATCCCGGCGTCAACGACAGCTCGAACGTGACCAATCCGGGTCTGTATGACCCGATCGGCGTCCAGTTCTACCTCGGCCTGAACGCGAAGTTCTGAACGAATCTTTGCGAAAGTTGAAGAAGGGCGGTGAATCTGGAGTTCACCGCCCTTTTTTCTTAAGCTGCGTGGGCAATGTCGAACCCGGTCCCGCAATTCGAACTGACACTGGCTGCGCAGCACGATGCCGCGGGGCGGCATCGCGAGGCCATCGATGCCCTGGCACGCGGCACCCAACGAGGCGACTTGGGTTGCAGGACGCAGCTCGGCAAGCGGCTGCTGGCGGGCGACCGGGCGCCCGCACTGCCGCAGGAGGGCGCGCGTTTTCTGCACGAGGCGGCCGTTCAGGGCGAGCCGGAGGCGGCCGCCCGCATGGCGGCGCTGACGGCGCTCGGCCACTGCTTCAAGCAAAGTTGGCAGGAGGCCCTGCGCTGGCTGATGGTGGCCGCCGAACGCCGCTGGCAGCCGGCACGGGAACAGCTGCTGGTGCTGGCCAACGGTACACCGGACATCGACCTGACGAGTTGGTCGACCCCTCACCCCGGTAACGATCTGAGCGTGGAGCCGAAGGTCCGTGCGCTGGATGCCTTCATTACGCCCGCGGTCTGTGACTGGCTGATCGCGCGGGCCCGCAGCCGTCTGACCCGCGCCCGCGTTTACGATCCGGTGAATCGCGAGGATGTCATTGGTCAAACGCGCACCAATTCCGTCGCGAACTTCGGCCTCGCTGACGTCGAACTGCTGGAGGTACTGCTGCAGGCGAAAATGTCCCGCGCCTGCGGGGTGCCGATGAACCACATGGAAGCTCCGGCCGTGCTCAACTACGAAGCCGGTGAGGAGGCTGCAAATCACTACGATTTCGTCAACCCCGCCATACCCGACTACGCCGGGGAAATTGCCCGCAACGGACAACGGGTCGTGACCTTCCTGGTCTATCTCAATGATGACTATGAAGGTGGGGAGACCGGCTTTCCGACCCTGGGGTTCAGCCACAAGGGTCGGCGCGGGCAGGGGCTTTATTTCGTCAACGCCTTGTCCGACCTGCAACCGGACCTGCGCATGCTGCACGCCGGTCGCCCGCTGACCCGGGGAGTGAAATGGCTCGTCTCGCAGTTCATCCGCAGTCGCCCCACGCGCGACGCACCGCGGATTGACTAGGCGCTGCGCTGCACGGCGGCCGGACGCCGCAGCGTATAGAACAGCAGCAACGCCGTCATACCCAGCAACACCGCCAGCGCGGACACCGTCAGCGAAGCGTGAATGCCCACGATGCCGCCGATCAGGCCGACCGTGATACCGCTGAAGGCACGCATCCCCAGTGCTGCCATATTATAGAGCCCGATCACGCGACCGCGGATCGCGGCCGGCGCATTCATCTGCACCAGGGTTTGCGCCATGCTGTTGAACGACAGCTCGAACATTCCCGCCACGAACAGTGCGCCGAGGGCCAATGGGTAGGCGTGGACCGTCGCGAAGGCGGCGATGGCCAGTGTCCACGCCATGGCGAGCAGCAGCGCGGTGCGCGGATCGGGTCGCAACAGCGACAGCGATTCCAGGGCAATGCCGGCCACCAGCGCGCCACAGGCATCCGCGGCGAGCAGCATGCTGTAATCCACGCCGGGATTGCCGTGACCCAGATCCTGTGCAAACCCGGGCATCTGCGCCTGGTAGGCATTGCCCACGAAGAACGCTGCGATACCGGCGAGGCTGGTCGCCGTGACGATGGCCCGATCGCCCGCGATGTCGCGGATCGTGTGCACGATATCCGCGAGGCCCTTCACGGCACGCGTGACCGGCGCGGCCCCGATGCGAAACCGCGGGCCATAGGGCGCCTTCCACAGCCACAACAATAAGGGCAGATAGAACACAACGTTCAGGAAGATCCCGTAGGTGGGTCCAAGCAGCAGCATGATGAGGCCGCCCACGGCCGGCCCCACCAGCACGCCGAGCGTGCGCGCCGTGGCGTTGAGACGCACGGCGCTGGGCAACTGTGCACCACCGGCGATGTCGTGCAGGAGCAGCTGACTCGAGGTCTGCCAGACCACGCCGGCGAGACCGTGCAGGATGAGCAGGATCACCGCATCGTGCATCTGCAGACTGTCGGTGATGAAGAAGTAACCCCACCCCAGCGAGCAGGTCATGAACAGCACCATGCCGCACTGGATCAGGCGTCGTGGATCAATCCGGTCGGCGAGTGCGCCGGCGGCCACGGAGAACAGCAGGAAGGGCGCCCAGTGCGAAATGACGGCGAAGCCCGCGAGCGCGGCGGAGTGAAACTTCTGGAATGCCATCCAGTAGCTGATCACGTGCTCGATGTTGTCGGCCATCATCGCCAGCACGTAGGTGCTGAAGTGCGCGCGGTAGCCCGGGTTATGCATCGCCGCAAACGACATCCGTGTGGACACGGGTTGCTACTGCAGTGCGCGGATGTCGGCGGCCGCCTGGCGCAGGATAGCGGCGATGCGCAGCTGCTCAGCGCGCGGCGCGTCCATCTTCGACGCGAGCGCCAGTTTCAAATCAAAGCGCGCCACCTGCAATTCAGGTGCGCCCGCGTCCTGGCTCGGATCGCCTTCATGCGCTGATTCGCCGGCAGCGGCTTCAGGCTGCAGCGCATGCCGGAACTTGCGCATGCGCCGCCCGATCTGCTGCAGCTGCGCCAGCAGCGTCTCGAGGGCAGTACGATTGTCGGCCAGATGCTTGCGCCCCGTTTCGGTGATGCTGTAGAGCTTGCGCGTGCCCTCGAGCGCGACGCTGGCGTAGCCGATTTCCTCCAGGTAGGTGAGGGCGGGATAGACCATGCCGGGGCTGGGTGAGTAGTAGCCGCTCGAGCGTTCCTCGACGGCCTTGATGAGTTCGTAGCCGTGGCTGGGTTTCTCGGCCAGCAATGCCAGCAGCAGCAGCTGCAGGTCCGCCGAGCCGAGTTTGCGTCCGGGTCCAAATCCGCCCCGGCCGGCGCCGCGGGGTCCGAACCCCTCGCCAAAATGATGGCCGAAGCCGAAGAAGCCGCCGGGATGACCGCCGTGGCGGATGCCGTGATGAGGGGTGTGGCCATGATGGCCGTGGTCGTGATGATGGAAAAAGCGCATGATGACTCCTTGAGTCAGTCTTAAGTCGCATTGTGCGATCTATCTAAGATATATCTTAAGTGGATGCGACCTGCTGGTCAAGCCCGTGGGCGGCGCTTGGGCTAAGGTGCGGCCATGGGTCTTGCCGATGCCGATTACATGCGCTTATGCCTCGCGCTCGCAGCGCAGGCGCAGCAGCACGGCGAAGTACCCGTGGGCGCGGTCCTGGTATTGGCAGGGCGTGTGATCGCTGAAGGCAGCAATTGCCCGATCGCCAGCCACGATCCGACGGCGCATGCCGAAATCGAAGCGCTGCGGGCGGGCGGAACGGCGCTGGGCAGCTATCGGCTCACCGACACCACGCTGTACGTGACGCTTGAGCCTTGCGCGATGTGCGCAGCGGCGATTGTCCATGCGCGGGTGCGCCGCGTGGTGTTCGGCGCGTGGGATCCACGCGCCGGCGCGGCCGGCAGCATTGTCGATATCTTCCGGCTACCCGGACTCAATCACCGCGTCGATGTGTTCGGGGGTGTGTTGGGCGAGGAGTGCGCGGCACAGCTGCAGCAGTTTTTCGCGCAGCGCCGCTGAGACTGTCAAGCCGCGGGCCGCCCGACCCAGGTGGCATCCGGATTCGCCTGGGCTGGCTGGACCTTGATCGGTCCGGGTGGCTGCCACTCCAGCAGTTTCAGGAACCGCTGGATGCGATCGACGAATTGCGCCGGTTCCGCGCCACGCGCGAAGCCGTGTTTGAGTCGGTCATACCAGGTCTCATCGGCCAGCAGCGGCAGCTGTTCGCGCACGTCCTGCCACGAGTCCGGATTCTTGCCGCGCATCTGGGCGAGCCGGCGTGCGTCTTCGACATGTCCATAGCCCACGTTGTAAGCCGCGATCGCCAGCCAGGTCCGATCCGGCTCGGGAATATGCGCCGGCACTTTCGCGCGCACTTCCTGGAAGTAGCGCGCCCCGGCGAGGATGCTCTCATGGGCATCCGAACGGTCCTCCACGCCCAGCGAATCGGCCGTATTCGAGGTGAGCATCATCACGCCCGATGCGCCCATCGAGGATTGCGCGTCGGGGTCCCACTTGGACTCCTGGTAGCCGATCGCGGCCAGCAGGCGCCAGTCGACACCGGTCTGTTCCGAGGCTTCCTCAAACCAGGCACGGTACTGCGGCAGTCGCGCGGCGATGTCCTGATGGAACTGGCGCGTGTCCTGATAGGCCAGCACCCGACGATCCTGCAACGGCGGCATCAGCAGCGAGGCGAGCAGGCCGGTGTGCTGCACGGTCTCGATGTAGCGGTTCACGGCGGCGTACAGATCCGGGTCGGTGTGCCGCACCACCCACTGGACGGGTCGGGATTCCGGCAGGGCAAAGGCGGCCACCACATCCGGGTACAGGTGCCGGGCATAGGCGTATTCACTGGCATCGACCACGGCGTAATCCCCGACGCCGTTCTGGATATCCTGCAGCGGGTCCACGCCATGAGGCGAAATCGCGGTCCAGCCAAGCTTCGGGAACAGCCGGATCTTCAGCCGCTGCAGCATCTGCTCCTGAGGGCTCCCGGCCCTGACCAGCACATGCAGGGAGGCGAGATCTTCCAGCGCGGGCTGGTCCTCGCCCCGGCGATAGACGACCAGCTGCGGAACATGGTCATACACCGCTGCGGCATCGCCCACCTGCGTCCAGGACTTGTCCGCCGTCAGCTGAGCGGCAGCGATGTCGGCTCGACCGGCCGCAAGCTCGGCACGCATCAGCGCCGGGCTGGCGACGGGGTACATGTACAGATCGAAGCCCTGCTCGCGCGCGAACTCCTGCGCCAGCCGAAACTCCAGACCCTCGGTCCCGCGCGTGCCCTTGGTATAGGTGGTCGGCCCCTCGAGGGTGACTACCCGCAGCTCGCCTTTGCCCTGCACCGGATTGACCGACCGCGGGGGAGGCGAGTAGCTGGCCGCGACCAGAAACATCAGTGCCACGCCGGCCATGACGCAGCGGGTAACTTGCCTTCCCTTATAGAACCGATAGAACGAGTCCATGGTCGACAATCGACGCATCGGGACCTCACTTCAAGCCTTCAGGTTCGGCTAGAATACCGTACCGAAGCCCAGCGCAGGCCCACGGTGCGACAGAACGCGGATGGATTATGTCTAGCCGCTATTTGGGGGCACAAGTGATTGTTTTTGAAAGTAAAATTCCGCGCTGGGTTTGGGCAGTCCGGAGAGGTACCGAAGTGGTCACAACGGCGCCGACTCGAAATCGGATGGTCGGGTAATTCCGGCACGTGGGTTCGAATCCCACCCTCTCCGCCACTTATGTGAAAATCGTGACCAGCAGCCCCACGCTTTCGGAGTAATCGATGCTCGAAGATGCCGTGACCCGGCTGGCGACGACACCCGCAACCCCGCCACAACCCTGTGATTTGCGGCGCGTCGGCGCGCACCCTGACTTCTGGTATCCGCTGGCCTGGGGTGATGAGCTCAGGAAGGGCAAGACCCTGGGGCGCCACTTTGCCGGCGAACCCATCGTTCTGTACCGCGGCCAGAACGGGCAGGCGTACGCCCTGGAGGATCGCTGCGCGCATCGGCAGGTGCCCCTGCACCTGGGCGTGGTGTGCGAGAACCGGCTCAAATGCCACTATCACGGCTGGTCCTATAACGGCACGGGACAGTGCGTGGATGTGCCCTACCTCGGCAAGGAGCGGCTGCCGAATGGGGTGCGCAGCTATCCGGTCCACGAGGTCGATAATCTCATTTTTGTGTTCCCCGGAGACCCGACTCTGGCCGACAGCCGCAAGCCTGCCGCCCTGGGTGCCTTTGCCAACTCGGCCTACAAGACCCGACAGCTCAACCGTGAGGTGGCCTGCCACTACACCTTCATGCACGAAAACCTCTTCGACATGAACCATCAGTTCATGCACCGCAAGCAGATGGGCTCGATTACGGCAAAGTGCCTGGGACGCGACCACGGCGAGAACTGGGCGCAGGTTGAATACAGCTTCAGCCGTGCCGGCGGCGGCAAGTCGGCCGGGGAGCGCGTCATTGTCGAGTTGACCCGCAATCGGCGTACGCAAAAGAAGGCCGACTTCGGCGATCACATGCGCATCCGCACCGACTACCCCTATCAGACCCTGCGGGTGTGGCTGGGCCGCAATACGGATTACGACAATTCCAATCCGGTGCTGTCAGTGTGGCTCGGTTACACGCCGCTGGATGCCGCCCAGCGCACCAATCGGACCTTTGGCTACCTGTCCGTGAAGAAGCCCCCGGTGCCCGGACTGATCCATGCCGTGTGGCCGTTCGTCACCCACTTCACGGAAAACATCTTCCGTGAGGACAAGGAAATCGTGGAGTTCGAGCAGCGCGCCTATGACGCACAGGGTGCGGACTGGAACAACGAGGTGTTTCCACCGATCCGCGATCTGCGCACGGTTTTGGCCCGCTGCGGCAAGCCCCAGGTCTGACCGCGCGCAGCCGCCGCTTACTTGTCGGTGTGCCGCAGGTTTTTATCGTACGCGGCGCTGAAGGCATCCAGGAACACCCGCGGCAGCTGGCCATCGGCTTTCGCGGCAATACTGCGGTAGAAATCGTTGTACAGCTCCCAGTTGCGCGCCCCGCCGTCGGCCGCGGTGCGCGCTGGACGGCCAAAGCGTGACTCCAGTTCGGCGGGGTCAAGCCGTGCCACGAAGTCCTCGAAGGCGGTACTGAGCGCATCAAAGGTGGCCCGATCATGGGCCTTGGCGCGATCCAGCACTTCGCGCAGCCATTGCACGGCATCCAGCCGCCGACTTTCGTGCTGGTTCAGCAGCTGTACCAGCAGATCCTCGACACCGGCGCGTGCCAGCGACGGTCGCGGATCATCGGTATTCGCGGGAGTGTCGATCTGCATGGGACGCAGCGCCTCGGTGCGCGCGCGCTCCAGGTCCTTGAGGCCAACCAGCGCCTCGCGAACCAGCTGCCCCGCCAGCTGCAGCAACCGCACCTGCAGTTCAGGCGCGAAATGATCCGCCGCGATTCCCGCGCCTTTGCAGAATGCGGACAGGCCACTGTTCGCATCCTGCGGCACGGGTGGACTGGCAGCGCTGCGCCGGTCCTGGGCCCGGGACGCCGCGCGGGCCAGCCGCTCAATGCGCCGGGCGATGGCGCGACGCTCAGTTTCGCTATCGGCCAGCGACGTGCTCAGTTCGGTGGGCGATGGTGCCAGCCGCGGCGTGAACGCGCGCGCGGGACTCGCCGCGCGGGCGGCCGTGGGTAATAGCGGCGTGACCGGCTGGCCGTAGGCATTCACGGCCAGCGGATTTCTGAACTCATCGGCATCCGATTGCAGCAGCTCATCCAGGTCCAGTGCTGCGCCCAGGTCGGTCTGTGCCGCCTGGCCAACTGCCGCCAATACCTCGACACTCTGGGCCGAGGTGTGGACTTCGACGCTGCTGGTCGCTGCCGGCCCGAAGCGGCCGGACTGTGCCTCCGGGAGGGGTTCGGATTCGGCCGACCGGGATTCGAGCATGGCCACGACCTGGTATTCACCCAAGCGCAGGATGTCCCCGTTCTGCAGGACATGGGCGCCGCGCTTGGCTACGGGCCGCTCGTCATCATTAATGAAGACGCCATTGGTGCTGGTGTCCTCGAGGATGTACAGGCCGTCGCGGAAGTGAACGCGGGCATGGTGTGCGGAAACGTAGCGCTGCGGGTCTGGCAGCACCCAATCGTTATCCGTCGAGCGGCCGATATTGCCGCCCGCACTGTCGAATACCACTGAACTGCGGTCTCCGAGCAGCCTGCGGTGATCACTTATTATACGAAGCTGTAGCGCCACCGGCGCCCCCGTAAGGACAAATACACCCAGTTGGCCGTTTTCGACCGGTGGGGGGACATATAATCGCGGCCCAAAGTACCAAGTTCACCCCCTAGGACCCATGGCAGCCAGTCACATTTTCAAAGTCCTGTTCCTCAACCAGGGCAAGATTTACGAGGTTTATGCCAAGAAGGTCACGCATGGCAGCCTCTTCGGCTTCATCGAAATGGAAGACATTGTCTTCGGCGAGCGCTCAAGCGTGGTCGTGGACCCCAACGAGGAGCGCATCAAAACCGAGTTTGACGGGGTCAAGCGCAGTTTTTTGCCCATGCACTCGGTGCTGCGCATAGACGAAGTCATGAAGCAGGGGACGGCCAAGATCACGGCTCATGAGGGCGGCAATGTCACCGCATTCCCGATGCCCGTCTATTCGGCTCCGGCGGGTGAGCCGCCGTCGCGCAAGTAGGCGGCCGCGCTGATGCTCGAGCTTCAGGGCCGGGCCGCCCTATCTGACTTCCGTATTGCAAAGCTCCTGTCCCAGCTTCAGGCCCTCGAACCTGGGGTTCGGACCCTGCGCTCGCGGTTTGTCCATTTCATCGATGTGGCAGCGCCGCTGACGGCGGGCGAACAGGCGCTGCTGGCTAAACTGCTGACCTATGGCCCGACCGCCGCACCCCAGGCGGCCGCGGCCGACCCGGCCGTCCAGGTGTTGCTGGTGGTACCCCGTGCGGGCACCATCTCACCCTGGTCCAGCAAGGCCACCGATATCGCCCAGGTATGCGGGTTGAGCGCCGTTCGCCGCATTGAGCGCGGCATCCGCTACGAACTGGGGGTCGCGCAGGCACTGGATCCGGCCGGCATGACCCGCGTGGCTGCGGCCTTGTTCGACCGCATGACCGAAATGGCCGTGGCGACCGCCGCGGAGGCGGAGCAACTGTTCGCCCGCCATACGCCCGCGGCGCTGCGCACCATCGCGCTCAGCGGCGGACGGGAGGCACTCGAAACGGCCAACACCCAGCTCGGATTGGCGCTCGCGGCCGATGAGATCACCTACCTGCTGGAGGCCTTTTCGCGCCTGGGGCGCGATCCTACCGATACCGAACTGATGATGTTCGCGCAGGCCAACTCCGAGCACTGCCGCCACAAGATCTTCAATGCGCAGTGGACCATCGACGGCGCGCCGCAGCCCAAATCCCTGTTCGCCATGATCCGCAACACCCATGAGCGGGCGCCGCAGGGTATCTCCTCGGCCTACCGTGACAATGCGGCCGTCATGGAGGGATCGATGGGGGTGCGGTACTTTCCGGATCTTGCCGGCGTGTATCGCGGACATCGCGAACCGGTCGATATCCTGATGAAGGTCGAGACGCACAACCATCCAACGGCGATCTCGCCGTTTCCCGGCGCCTCGACCGGATCCGGAGGTGAAATTCGCGACGAAGGGGCGACCGGTGTCGGCGCCAAGCCCAAAGCGGGTCTGGCCGGATTTTCGGTGTCGAACCTGAATATTCCGGGCTTCGAGCAGCCCTGGGAGCAAGCCTGCGGCAAGCCCGAGCGCATTGCCTCGGCACTGGACATCATGATCGAGGGACCGCTTGGCGCGGCGGCCTTCAACAATGAATTCGGACGGCCCAACATCTGCGGCTACTTTCGTACCTTTGAACAGCGCGCCGCCGGGGACGGGCCGCAGCGCAGCCGCGGTTACCACAAGCCCATCATGATCGCCGGTGGCTTGGGCAATATCCGCCGTGACCATGTCACAAAAGGCGAAGTGCCGGTGGGCGCGCAGCTGCTCGTGCTGGGCGGTCCGGCCATGCTGATCGGGCTGGGGGGCGGTGCCGCCTCCTCCATGAGCAGCGGCAGCAGCAGCGCGGATCTGGATTTCGCCTCGGTCCAGCGCGGTAATCCGGAAATCGAGCGCCGCGCCCAGGAGGTGATTGACCGCTGCTGGGCGCTCGGTGATCACAATCCCATCGCGCTCATCCACGACGTGGGTGCCGGGGGCTTGTCCAATGCGGTGCCGGAGGCGGTGGCACATAGCCAGCGCGGCGCGCGGGTGGATCTGCGTGCGGTGCCGAGCGGTGACCCGGGCATGTCGCCGCTTGAGATCTGGTGCAACGAGGCGCAGGAACGCTACGTGATTGCGTTGCAGCCCGAAGGGTTGAAGCCTTTTGCGGATATCGCCGCGCGGGAGCGCTGCCCCTATGCCGTGATTGGTGAAATCAATGATTCGGGGGTGCTGCAGGTCAGTGATCCACTGCTGGGTGGAATGCCGGTGGACATGCCGATTGAACTGCTGCTGGGCAACGCGCCGCGCATGCATCGGGAGGTGGCGAGCACAGCTGCGATGGCCGTGGATTTTGATCCCGCGTCATTGGATCTGCGCGAAGCCATGCTGCGCGTGCTGCGCTGTCCGACCGTAGCCGACAAGACCTTCCTGATTTCCATTGGTGACCGCACCGTTGGCGGCCTGATCAGCCGCGATCAGATGGTCGGCCCCTGGCAGGTCCCCGTCAGCGATGTCGCGGTGACCGTCATCGACTATCAAGGTCACGCGGGCGAGGCCATGTCGATGGGTGAGCGGACGCCGGTGGCGGTGTTGAATGCGCCGGCTTCCGGTCGCCTGGCCGTCACCGAGGCCATCACCAATATCCTGGCGGCCGATGTCGCCACGCTTGCGGAGGTGCGTCTCTCGGCCAATTGGATGGCCGCATGTGGCGAACCGGGGGAAGACGCAGCGTTGTATGCCACGGTGCGCGCGGTCGGTGAAGAGCTGTGCCCGGCGTTGGGGATCGCGATACCGGTCGGCAAGGACTCATTGTCGATGAAAACCAGCTGGCAGCAGGCGGGCGCCGCTCGTAGTGTGGTCGCGCCGGTGTCGCTGATCGTGTCGGCGTTCGCAAGAGTCGGTGATGTGCGCCGTACCCTGACACCCGTGCTGCGCAAGGATCTGGGGCCATCATCCTTGTGGCTGATCGATCTTTCCGGTGGCAAGGTGCGCCTCGGCGGCTCGGTGCTGGCGCAGGTCCATGGGCAGATGGGCGCGGAAACCCCCGACCTCGATGATCCGCAGCTGCTGATCGCGCTGGCACAGGCCATGCCGAAACTGCGCGCCGCCGGTGTGCTGCAGGCTTACCACGACCGTTCCGATGGCGGCTTGCTGGTAACCCTGCTGGAGATGGCCTTTGCGGGGCACTGCGGCCTGGAAATCGATGCCGCCGCCGCCGGCCGGTCGGCAACGATCGCCTACCTGTTCGCGGAAGAGCCCGGTGTAGTCGTGCAGGTCGGCGATGCGCATCGCAATGAGTTCCAGCAGGTGCTGAGCGAACACGGGCTGCTGCCGCATACGCGCCGCGTCGGTGCGCCGCGCACCGACATGCTGATTCATATTGCCGGTGCCGGCGAGAACCTGGTGGCCCCGTGGAGTGAATTGCGCCGCGCGTGGTCCGAGACCTCGTTCCAGATGCGTCAGTTGCGCGATGACCCGCAGTGCGCGGCCGAGGAGCTGGCGACGCAGACCGATGTGGCCGATCCGGGTCTGCGCGTGGCCTTGAGCTTTGATCCCCAGGAGGATATCGCCGCACCCTGGATCGCCACCGGCGTGCGTCCGCGCGTGGCCATCCTGCGCGAGCAGGGCGTCAACAGCCAGGTCGAAACCGCGGCGGCCTGCGAGCAGGCCGGCTTCGAGCCCCATGATGTGCATATGACGGACATCCTGCTCGGACGCCGTACCCTGGCGCAGTTCAGGGGGCTGGTGGCGTGCGGCGGCTTCTCCTACGGGGATGTACTGGGCGCGGGCGAGGGGTGGGCCAAATCAATCCTGTTCAACGCTGTCGCGCGCGCGCAGTTCGCGGCCTTCTTCGCGCGACCCGACACCTTCACGCTCGGATCCTGCAATGGCTGCCAGATGCTCGCGGCGCTCAAATCCCTGATACCGGGCACCGAACTGTGGCCACGGTTCGTCCGCAATCGCGTGGAGCAGTTCGAGGCGCGTTTCGCGCTGGTTGAGATTCTGAGCTCCCCGTCGGTGTTGCTGCAGGGTATGGCCGGCTCCGTGCTGCCGATCGCCGTCGCACATGGCGAAGGCCGCGCCGAATTTGAATCCGCGCAGCAGCTGGCCGACTTCGAGCGCAGTGGCCTGATCGCTTATCGCTATGTGACGAATGACCGGCAGCCCGCGCAGCGCTATCCGGCCAACCCGAATGGCAGTCCCTTGGCCATTGCGGCCCTGGCCAATGCGGACGGACGGGTGACCATCACCATGCCGCACCCGGAGCGCTCCTACCGCAATGTCCAGAACTCCTGGGCGCCGGATGGGGTGGGGGAGTGGAGCGGCTGGATGCGCCTGTTCCGCAACGCGCGCCGTTTCGTGGCCTAGGCTTCCTCGTCCATCAGCACGTTCCCACCATGCGACCAGCGCGCCAGCATCCGTTCCAGCTGTATCTGATCTTCGTTGGGAAACTGCTGCAGGACCTGCCCGGTCGTTGCATTGGAGATCTGCGCGACGGTGTAACCTGAGCCCGGATCGACCTTCAGTGAAAGTACCCGGTCGACGCTGGCCAGATGGGCATTGATCTGTGCCAGGGCGCTCTGAATGGCCTGTTGGCTGGGCCGCGGTCCCGACCCGGAAACAGCCGTGACACTCTGCGACAGAGCCGCCGTTGCCTGGGGCGAAGGCGAGTTGTCCTGGGTCGAAACGAAGTCATCCATGGAGCTCATCGCTCCAACGGCGGCTATCGAACCTGATTCCTCGTTCATACTCACGCTCCATCTGCTGAAGCATCCATCTTCAGGCAGCCTTTCAGTGTGTGATGCCGCGGCGATACTCAGGTTTCAGCTTGTGCACCATTGCCTTATGTTCAATACAACGGTGGGTCTCGCTCCGCGGGCCCTCAACACTTCAGCTAACGGCACGCGGCGGCCGAACTTTAGGGTGAAAGCGCCCGAAGCCCGGCCGGGCAGTGATTATTGTTCAGTCGCAGGGGGCGGGAGTTAGGCGGGCAGTGGTTGTCGGCCGGGTTGGCGACGCGCGGCCTCGTGCCGCTCCGATTCCTGAAGATAACGCTTGCGCAGCTGGACCCGCAGCGCATCGACGGCGCGCGGGATGCGAACGATCTCATCCGTGCTCTTGCCGGCACGCTGCAGCTCGCTGCCCAGCGGACTCATCTCCACCTCCAGGGTCAGCAGATCGAAGCGTGCCTCGGTCCACCCCAGGTACCAGTGCCAGTCGGTGTAGTACAGCCAACTGCGTTCGTTGAACGCGCGCACATGGGTTGGGTCCTGCCAGGCGCCGAGGCTCATGTCGTAGGGCACGGAGACCTTGAAGATGCCACCGGGCTTCAGCAGCCGCAGGATATTGGTCATGGCGGTGGTCAGATCGCCGATATGCTCGAGAACGTCGTTGGCAATCGCGCCGTCGAAACTGTTCTCCGCAAGCGTCACCAAGCCGAACCGCGCGGTCTGAAGCGAAGTGCCGATCAACGTTGCGGATGAAAGATCGAACACGGCATCCGGACCCCACGCCGGATTGATGTCGACATTCAGACAATCCGGGCGGAAGTCCTTACCGCTGCCCAGCTGCAGGGTCGCCGGCAGGGGGGCCGTCGCGGCGGCGGTGGGTGGGACCGGTGCCGCAAGCTGCAGTGAAGCAGCAAGAATGTCCTCTTCGCGACGTAGCGCAAAAATCCGTTGTGCCCGTTCGCCGAGCGCCAGACGCTTGGTAGGGTCGCGCACCAGTTCCAGGCAGGCTGCCACCAGCCCTTCGTAGGGGACGCCGCATACGGCATCGCGCAGTTCCGGCTCGAGAAAAGTGTCCGGACCGGCCTCGGCGACCACGGCCTTCCGGTTCGAGAGCAGATAGGCCGCCCGCACGACTTCAAAGATTTTGGCCTCGTAGTAATGGACAATGAGTACGACCTTGGCGCACGCAATGGCGCGGTCGCGTTCCTCGCCGTAGGTACCGAAAAGCACGGCGACGTTCAGGCCGTGGGCCTTGAGCTGGTCCAGGATCTGCTGCCGGCGTGGATTGAGGGAACCGTAAAAGAGAACATCAATCTCATCGCTCAGATGCGGGATGCGCGCCAGTTCCGGAACATATCCCAATGGCACAAACTGCACTGACTGTGCGCCCAGCGCCGTCAGACGCCGAACATTCTCGGTGCTGTAGTCCCACACCGTATGTTTCTTCAGTGCCGCGACATAGGGACCGGTGAGCCAGCGCGAGTCGGCATCCATTTGCTCCGAGTTGTAGAGGATCGCATCACCCGGAAGTGCGTCAAGCCCGGCCGCATCGAGCATGTGCGCGCCCAATACGATCTGGCGCGCCGCACCGTCAGGCTGTTCGCGGTAGAAGGATTTGACGCCTAACCGTCGCAGTCCAAAGTGCACGCACTCGGCAATCTCGGTCAGGCCTTCAGCATGAACATAGCCCTCGGGACGCACATGCACGATCTGGTAGGCGGTATGCGCGGCAATTGCCGGCGGCGCCGCGGGGCTGGCTGAATTGTGTCCGGCGTAGTTCAGATGCGGCGTGTTCCAGATATTGCCTTCCATCCACTTGGGAACGATGCCGTGGCGCTGCAGGACATAGGGCAGCGAGAGCTGATCCTGACTGCTCCACCTGACGCATTCGATCAGCCAGTCTTTCATTGCGGCCCGCACCGTCGGCGTGTTGCGGTAAACAAAACAGCCGGCGGCGGCCAGCCAGTGATCGTGAAATTGCGGATCGGCGAGATAGGAGGAAACCTGCTGCGCCATCGGTTCGCCGGCATAGCGGCTCACCAGGTACTGATCACCCTCGGCCATGAGCTGTGCCATGAATGACAGCTCTTCGGCCAGACTCCTGCGTGCCGGATGCGGCATCAGACAGATGTCGGCATCCCCCAATTGCGCAATCAGCCATGCGGCCAGCGCGCCGGTGGTGACCGTATAGGCGCTGTCGAGCCAGGCAATCAGGTCCGCGTCCGCAAACCACTCGAAGCCGCACATCTTCGGCAACTTCGACTGCAGGCGCGGGCTGATCGCCAGGGGCCGCGGTGGTATGTCCTCCTCGGCAAAGAACCGGAACTCCACCTCCCATCCCGCAGGCAGGTCCTGGGCCGGCACTGCGCAGCGAGCATCAATTGCGGCGAGATTGGCCGATGCGATGCATATTTTCATTTGGATGTAGGTTCCGCCGGGTGCGGCCTGCGCACCGCGTAAAGTTCCATCTCCGCTTTGTTGCGGTTCGGAACCGCGAAATCGACGACGTCAAAATCGCACTCGCGCAACAGCGCAACGATCCGTTCGCGCCCGAAATTGTGGAGATTCTCGATCTGCGTCCAGAAGGGATTGACGGTCGCGGCATCGAGCAGTTTCCAGCTCGAGGACTGCATGTCGGGCAGGCCGACGACCAGCACGCCTGCGGGCGGCAGTATCCGCGCCGCCTTCAACAAGGCGGCGCGCACGTCGGGAATCTGTTGCAGAAGGCCCATCATGGACAGCACGCGGGGTGAGAGTTCGAAGCGCAGCGTCGTGAAGTCCGCGTTCACGGCGTTGAAGCCCAGTTGCTGTATCTGCGCAACGACCTCGGCTGCGGTGTCCAGGCCGATGGCGGCGAACCCGAAGTCCGAGGCCGCCAACACCAGCGAGCCGTCGCCTGTCCCGACATCCACCCACACCGGCCTGTCGGGCCCCTCGATGACGCTGCGGTAGCCGCCCAGCAGCGCCACGACTTTCTCCACCACCGCAGTCCAACCGGGCCGTCCGGCTTCCATGGCCGCCGCCAGGTCCGCCGGTGCCTGCACGCGGCGCTTGCGCCCGATTTCATTCAGACCCGCCGCAGTCCAGTGGTGCCGGCTGTGCACATGCGCGCACGTCGGGCAGCGCATCCACTCGATCGAGGGCGGCAGCGGCTCATGCCACTGCGCGTGCGTGGTGCAGTTGGCGAACCCCAGCGTCACGCTGGCGCCCCCGCACAGGGGGCATGCCGGAAAGGCGGCCTGCAATGCGGAGACGCGCCCGACGAATTGCGGCGCGTCGGCTCGCGGCTGCACCGGTCCTTGGTCCGGCACATCGATATGTTCGAGCGGCAGACCGCTGCGCTGCCGCGCAACCATCATTTCTATCGCTGCTTCGAAGTCGCGCGTCAGGCGCGCGGTATCGAACAGCGGCGTGTTCAGGCGGTTGGCGCTCACCCGGGCGCGCAGCTCACAGCGGTATGCGGCATCGGTGCCGATGCGCCTGGCGATCCGTACCATGTCGTCATGATCGGCACCCACCAGTTCCGGCAGGTTCATCGCGTTGAGCAGGCTTTCGCTGACCCGCGAGGCGAAGTGCCGGCCTTTGGCGGTGATCACCGGAACACCGGCCCAGAGCGCATCCGAGGTGGTGGTATGGCCGTTGCACACCAGGGTATCGAGGACGGCATCGGCAAGCTGCAAACGCGCCAGGTGATCGTTGGGCGCCGCAAACGGCGCGAAGATCAGCCGTCCCGGTTCAATGCCGGCCAGTTGTGCATGGCGTGACACGTTCGCGACTGCGGCCTCGCTTTGGCCCAGCAGCCACAGCACGCTGTCCGGCACTTGCTCCAGTATCCGCATCCACACGGCGAAGCTGGCGCGATCCACCTTGTAGGACTGGTTGAAGGCGCCGAACACGACCCGATCCTCCGGCAGACCATGCATGGCCCGCCCGTTTGGTGTGGGCGGGGCAAAGCGCTTGCGATCGTTGCACTGATAGGTGTGCGGCAGACGGCAGAACTTCTCCGTATACCACCGTGCACTGCTGTCCGGCGTCACGTACCGGTCCGAGACGATGTAGTCGATGTCAGGGCAGGCCGCACTGCCCGGGAAGCCCAGATATGCCGCCTGCAGCGGCGCCGGTCTGCAGGCCACGATGCCCGAGCGGCCCCCACCCGTGTACAGCTTCAGATCAAAGAGTATGTCCAGCCGATCCGCCGCGATGCGCGTCGCGGCCTGCCGGTCGCTCATGGTGTGGATCGGAACGAGGTGTTCGACGGCATTGAGAAAGCGCTGCCGGTATTCGGAGATATCCGGGCCGGTATAGTCGTAGGCGAACACTTCAAACCGCTCACGGTCGTGGTGTTCGAGCAGACCCGCCATCAGGTGCATCGTCGCATGATTGCGAAAGTCGCAGGACACATAACCGACGCGAATGCGCCCTCCCGGGGCGCGGGCTGCGCTCGGGCCGATCGGCTCGGGCCGCCCCACCATGCGTTCGAGATAGGCACGCGTGACTCCGAGGTTGCGAGCCTCGTCTGCGCACCAGGTTACATGGGTCAGGGGAAACTCCTGGGGTGCGCTGAAATTTCCCTGGTCATACCAGGCGCCGATCTTCTGCTGCAGTGATTCGATCCACTCCCACTCGCAGGTGAAGCGCGCCGGCACCAGGGCGGCGCCGATCGTCGCGGGGTCCTGCGGAGCCAGCTGCACGATCCTTTTGAAGGCGTTCGATGATTCCTCGTAGAGATCGTTACCCTGCAGCAGCAAAGCTGCGCGCGACAGCAGCGTGGGGTTGGCGCTGATCGTCAACTGGCGACGGGCGAACTCGATGCCGTCGCGATGACGGTTGCCATTGAAAAGTGCCGTGATCAGGGCGTCCAGGATATCTTCGCTGTCGGGAGATTCCTCGAGCGCCTTCAACAGGCAGCGCACGGCCTCGTCGGTGGCGCGTTCCGCACTCAGCAGCACGCCGGCTGCCAGCCAGTTGCGGGCGCCTGCGCCCTTTTCACCGGCTTGTTTGAACGCCTCGATGGCTTCCGCGCCGCGCCCCGCGAGCCGCAACGCCTCCGCGCGCAGCGACAGCACGCCCGGGTGTCCCGGCAGCTGGGTGTGAAGTCGGTCAAGTTCGAGCAGCGCGTCGGCGGCCCGCCCCCCGTTCATCTGCTCCAGCAGTACTACCAGATGGCTCGGCTGAATGGTCATTGGCGGCTCAAGAGAGAATTTGACATTGTTGCTGCGGGGCAGTTTAACAATGTCACCAGCCGGCAAATAGCACACAGCTCACAGTGTTGTCCCCCGAAAGAGGGGGAACCCACCATCGATTCTTGGTCGATGGTGGGCCGGCCTCAGCGGGATGATTTATACCGTCAGATACTGGATCTGCGAGGTTGCCAGCTCGCCTACCAGCGCGGACACCTGGCTGTATGTCAGGGCAGCCAGCTGTGTGCTGCTCAGCAGCTGGGCTTGTGCGGTCGCCAGGTTGCTGATCTGGGCGGTGGTGAGGGCGGAGATGTCCTTGGCGGAGATCGCATTCAGGTTCACCGAGCTCAGCCCGTTCAAGGTGGCGGTCGCCAAACCGGTGACACCACCGGCCGTGAGTGCACCCAGCTGCAAGCTGGTGATGTTGGTGCCCAGGGCGGCAACCTGTACCGAGGTGAAGGCGGCGACGACCTTGGTGGAGATGCTCGCCAGGGTCGCAGTGCTCACGGCGGCCACGGCCGCCAGGGCGGTGGTGGTCAGGCCCGAAGCCTGGGTGGCGGCGAGGTGGCCGATCTGGGTGGCCGACAGACTGCTGGCCAGGGTGGCAACCTGGGAAGTCGTCAAAGCCTGCACCTGCAAGCTGCCCAAGTCCTGTATTTGGACGGATGACAGCGCGCTCACCTGAGCGTTCGTCAGGTGCGGAACATCCGCAGCCGAAAGATTGCTGATCTCGCCGGCGAGGGCGGTGATTGCCGCCGTGCTGATATATGCGACGTCGGCGACGGATATCGCCGCGACCTGGACCGAACTCAGTCCCGCCGCCTGGGCAGCACTCAGAGCATTGATGTCGGATGTTGCCAGCGAACTGATCTGCTTGGCTGTCAGCGCACTAACCTGAGCCACGGACATCGACGAGATTATGGAGCTCATGACTTCCCTTTAGACAAATTCGAGGCGGCTGTCCGCGATCACCGTTACGTCAAATCCGAAGCCGGAATAAAGGCCGCGCCTCGTCTGGCATCCTCATCGGCAGCGTGACCTGAATCCTTGAGGCAATCCGGGCACTGATTCCGGAGTGGGTTGCAAAAGGGTGATGAGGGTCACAGGGGTTGCGCGCGGCCTGACATATCCGGCTGCCGCACCTGTGGGCCGATTTCGACCCAGGCACTACGGATGTTGCCGAGCAGCCCGAGCACCTCGGTAATGAGGCCGACGTCGTTATTGAGATTGGCCAGCAGCAACTGCCGGGTGATGTACCCGTACAAAGCGCTCAGATTCTGTGCCAGCGATCCGCCTTCAGCAAAATTGAGGGTGCCGCGCAGCTCTGCAATCAGGATCACGCAACTGTGCAGCAGCTTGGCCTTGCGCACGGTCTCGCCGCGCTCGATGCAGCCGCGGGCACTGAGCATGCGCTCGGTCGCCGCATCCAGGAGCATCTGCACCAGGCGGTGCGGATCGGCACTGGCGACACTGCCGTGGACCGATACGCTGTTATAAGTCGCTAGTCCGGAATTCCGCCCATAGGCACTCACATCAACGCTCCGTCACTTCCCATTACCGTGGAGATTTAACGGCCGCCCGAGGGCGGACTTGAGCGCGGGCGCCCCGGCGGTTAACCGTTGGGCGTGGCCTGCACCTGGGGCAGGCTGGCGAAGGCCTGGGTCAGGTATGCCGAGGTCGTCTGCAGCGAGGACAACAGGGTATTCAGCGCGGAATACTGCTGGGTCAGGCTGGCCGAGAGCGCCGCCATCTGGGCGTTGAGCGCCGTGGTCTGCTTGCTCAGGGAGTTTTCCTGCGTCACCAGGGTCTGGCTGTCGGTGGCGATCGCGCCGTTGGCGGCCAGGGCCGTGGTTATCTGCGAGTTCAGATTGGCCGCGACACCGTTCGTGCCGCTGAACAGTGAACTGACGGCACTGAAGTTGGTGGCCAGCGCGGTCGACAGAGTGTTCTGGTTGAGGCTCAGCGTGCCGTCGCTGTTGGTCGTGATGCCGACGCTGGCCAGGGAATTGTAGGTGGACGAGCCGGTATTGACGACGCTGTAGAGCGCGCTCTGGATCTGATTCTTGATGCCGGTGAGCAGCGCATTGCCCATCATCGGGCCGGCGGTGCCGCTCGCCGCATCGTAGCCGCCGAGCGAGGAAAATGAGCCCGCCAGGGTGTTGTAGGCGGAGACAAAGGCGCTGATGTTGCTCTCGATGGTCGAGGTGTCGGTGCTGACGGTCAGCGTGACCGGACCGGTGGCGGTGGTCAGCCCTGTCAGATCCAGCGTCACGCCGCTCAGCGCGCTGGTCACGGTATTGTTCGGGCTGGTTTCCGCAACGCCGGCAATACTGAAGCTGGCGTCCTGGGCCTTCGACTGCACGGTGTAGTTCGTCGTGGCCGTGCTGCTGTAGGTGAGGGCCGCCAGGGCGTTGCCGGCGTCGGTCTCGCTGACCTGGATGGTGTTGGCGGCGCCGCTTTGCGTCGAGGACAGCAACAGTTGGGCGCCGCTACTGCCCTGAAGCACGGTCGCCGTGATCCCCGGATTGCCGCTGGCGGAGTTGATCGCGGCGGCGATGCCATCGAGGGAGTCGTTGCCGCTGGTGATGGCGACGTTGAAGTTGGTGCCCCCGAGGCTGACCTGCAGGGTGCCCGTGCCGATGGTGGTCGTGCCATCGCCGAAGGACGACTTCGACAGCAACTGCTGGGCCTGGGCCAGCGCCGATACGGTCACGTTGTACGTGCCGACGGGAGCGCCGGAGCCCACCGTGGCGGTGAATACGGTCGTGTTGCTGCTGGTGGCCGCCTGCGCGTTGAAGGCGCTTGGCGCGTCGAGTGCGCTCAGCGAAGATTGGAAGGTCGACAGGGCGCTCTTGAGGGTACCCAGCGAGGAGATCTGCGTGGTGACTGCCTGAGTCTGGGTGGTGATGAGGGCTTGCTGCGGCGCCTGCGTAGCCGCGACCAGCTGCGACACCAGTGAACTGACGTTGATCACCGAGCCGCCGGCAGCTGCAGCGCTGGAACTGCTGGCGATCGAAACCGGAGCCGTGCCGGTGGCGCTGGTGGTGCTCATCGCGGACTACCTCTGTGATCGATTGCGGGTCCAGGGCCGGTTGCGGAAACGGCGGCGGGCGGACGCCTTCCGGCATCCGCCCCATCCGTCCAGGATCATCTGCAACCCGTGGACCGTCACCGTTACGGCAGCTTCTGCAGAAGCGTCAGAATGTTCTGCGGAATGGTGTTGGCCTGGGCCACCATCGCGGTGCTGGCCTGCTGCAGGATCTGTGCTTTCGACAGGTTCGACGTGGCTGCGGCGTAATCCGTGTCCACGATCGCGCTCTTGGCGGCCGTCAGGTTGGTCGAATCGGTGTTCAGGCCCGAGATGGCGGCCTGGAACCGGTTCTGATAGGCGCCCAGATCCGCGCCCGACGTGGCGAGCTGCTGCAGCGCGTTGTCGACGGAGATCAGCACCAGGTTCGACTGGTCGACCGTGGTGACACCAAGATTGGAGAGCGTGCTGGCACCGGTCGTGCTGCCCGTCGGAGGGGCGGCGGCGGCGCCTACCGAACCGAGGGCGTACGAACCAGCGAGGCCCAGCTCAGCCGCACTCTCGGTGTCCGTACCACCGGCGGCAGCCGTGCCGTCGGTCACCGTAACGGCAACCGTCTGCGCGGCGGCGTTGGAGCTGCTGAGGTTGATGGCGCCGCTGCTGTCGACCGTGGCCACGATTCCGTAGCTTGAGCCGAGAGCCTGATTGATCGCCGAGGCCATGTTCGCCAGGTCCGTCGACTGGGTGCCGGTCAGGGTGACCGTGCCCGCATTGACGGTGATGGCGGTGGGGGTGGGGTTCGTGGCTGAGGCCGCCGGCGTGACCGAAAGACTCACGGAGACCTGGTCGCCGTTGTTGGCGGCAGGAGTCAGCGTGTAGGCCGCGCCGCCCGCTCCACCGGAGCCCGTGGTGTAGATGTTGCCAATGGCGCTGGTCGCGGCACTGGAAATCGAGGTGACGCTGAGGATCTGACCGGCGTTGGCGCCAATCTGGAAGTCCGCGCCCTGGAAGCTGCCGTCGAGCAGGTTCACGCCGTTGAACTGCGTGGTGGCGGCGACGTTGTTGATGTCGGCGGCCAGCTGCGTGAACTGCGCGTTCAGGTCCGCACGATCCTGGGAACTGTTGGTGGCGTTGAGGGATTCCACGGCCAGGTCGCGCATGGTCTGCAGGTCAGTGGTGACCTCGGACAGCGCACCCGAGGCGGTCTGCGCCAGGGAGACACCGTCGTTGGCGTTCTGCGCGGCCTGGTTCAGGCCGTTGATCTGCGAGGTCATACCCTGGGAAATGGCGTAGCCGGCGGCATCATCCGCGGCGGTGTTGATGCGCAGTCCCGAGGACAGCTGCTGCAGGGCCGACGCCAGCTGGGTGCCCGATGAGCTCAGGCTGTTCTGCGCGACCATCGAGTCGATATTGGTATTCAGTACAAGAGACATGATCAGAAACTCCTTTTGCTGGTATCGGCCAGCGGCCCTTAAGCCGCTATCCGTTCAGGATGTGTATCGGTTGACCAGCGGGGAACTTGAGGCCTTTCGGCTGGCAGGACGTGAACCCTGTCACGCATTTCGTGTCACGGTTCACTGCAGGTAATTGAACAGAGACAGCTTGGCAATGGACGCATACGATTCCTGAGCCGCCTGCAGCGCGAGTTCTTCGGTGGACAGCTGGGTGGTTGCCGCCGTGTAGTCCGTGCCCTGCAGTTTGGTGACGGAAGCCGTCATGGTCGTCTGCTGGCTCTGGGCGGTGGTGTTCGCGGCCGTGATGGCATTGATGCGCGCACCGACCGAGGCACTGACCTCGCCGAAATTGTTGACCGCTGCATCGATCTGTTCCAGTGCAGTGCCCACTTGCGTTGAGATCTGCGCCGAACTCAGATTGGGATTGTTCAACGTCGTGATCAGGGCGGAGAGCGTATTGAACGCGCTGGAGGTGCCGGCGGGCGCCACGGTGAAGGTGTCGCCGGCGGCCGGTGTCCCGGTCACGGTGGTGCTGATGCCATTGAAGGCAATTGAGCCGGGGCTGGTAAAGGTGCCGGTGGTCACGGTAGCACCGGCGCTGTTGGTGACCGTGTAATCGGTCGGATCGCTGAAGGTGATGGTGTAGGTGTCCGGTGGGACCCACTGCGCGGCGTTGGTCACCGTGCCCGCATCGATGGTGGCGGTGCCGGTATTGCTGGCGCCCACCGCGGTGGTGAAGGTGCCATTGCCAGCAGGAATATTCATAAAGACGTTGGAGCCCGCATCGCTGCTGGAGACGCGCTGATTGGGACTGATCTGTACCTGGCTGACGCTGCTCGAACCGTTGTACGCCACGGAGCTACCGGACTGCGCGAAGGGCTGCGTGGTGCTGGCCTCCCCTGCGAACATGTAATTGCCATTGGCGTCGGTGCTGTTCGCGGTGCTGACCAGCTGCGTCAGCAGCTGCTGGAGCTGGGTGGAGATGTCCTGGCGCTGCGACGGGGTCAACGCGGCATTGTTGGCCTCCACCGCCAGATCGCGTGCGCTCTGCATCACGTTCGTGGCATCGCTCAGTGACTGCTCCTCGAGCGTCAGGTTGGAGTTCAAAGCGCTGCCGTTCGTCTGATATTGCTGCGAGGCGGAGATCTGCACGTTCAGCTGATTCACTTGCGCCATGGCGGCCGGATTGTCCGAGGCGCTCTGCAGGGCGATGCCGGTCGACAGTTCCTGTTGCGTCTGGGAGATTTCCGATTCCAGCGTCTGCATCTGCTGGGAAGCATTATCCTGAAAACCTAGAGTTGAGACTCGCATAGCGTTAGCCGTCAGTGATTGCGGTGATGAGGGACGTGAACATCAGGCCCGAGGTCTGAATCATCTGCGCGCAGGCCTGGTAGGCCTGCTGGTACTTGACCATGTTGGCGGCTTCCTCATCCAGATTGACGCCGGATGTGCTGTTCACGGCATTCGTGGCCGAGGTGTTGACGGCCTGTTGTGCCTGCGCGTTGGCCTGTGCCTGCTGAGTCTGCGCGCCGACCTGGGCCACCAGGGTATTGGCCGCCCCGATCAATGAGGTCGTGCCGCCATTGAGCGAGTTGGCCTTCAGTCCATCGATCATGGCGAACAGGTTGGAATTGTCGCCGGCGTTGCCGACGTTGCTGCTGACCGTGAATGTGTCGCCAGCCGCCGGCGTGCCGCTGATCGAAGTGGTCCAGCCGGTAGCGGCCGAGATGGCGGCGCCCGGTGTATACGTGAAGCTGGGCCCGGTGCCATTGATCTGGTACTGGGTGGGCGAGCTGAACACGATGCTGGTGGGGGTCAGTAGCGCCGGATTGGTCGGGTCAGTCACCGTGGCCGCGGCAATGGTGCCGGTGCCGGTGTTGGTGGTCGATGCGTTCGCCTGGACTGCGGACGCCGCGGCGACCTGCGAGGGGCTGCTCAGCAGCACGCTGAAACCGGCGGCCGCCTGATTGGTGGGCTGTATGAGGTAGCTGTCGCCGGTGCTGGCCGCGCCGCTTACCACAATGGACAACCCGTCGGCGGTGAAGGGGTTGCCTGCGCTGCCGTCACCGCCCCCGAGTACCACCGCATGCTGTTGCGTCTGGTCGTACAGCTGCCAGGTTCCGCCGTTGTTGGTCAGTGTGTAGTCATCGGGCGTCAGAGCCGAGACATCGGAAATGGTGGCTGTGACCTGGGCCGTGCCGGTATTGAAGGATGAGTTACTGACCTGTACCGGGCCCACTGCGAACATGGGCTGACCCTGTGTGCCGCTGGGCGTGAGGCCCGCTGCCTGCTGCTGGTTGACGATGCTGGCAATGCCGATGCTGAGCTGGCCGAGCGTGTTCAGCGCGGGGTCGATGACCTGATTGCGCACCGCCAGCAGGCCGCCCAACGAGCCGCCGGAAATCGCGCTGGTAACGTTGACCGTGGTCGAGGTTCCCGCCGTCTGCAGGCCCACGTCCAGTTGAGTGGGATTGTACTGGTTGGGTATGGCCGACAGAGTCTGTGCCGTACCGCCGGTAACCAGCGACTGGCCACTGCCGATGAAGACATTCAGGGAACCGTCACTTTGCGTGGCGGTGTTCACCGAGACGTACTGGCTGAGCGTATTGAGCAGCTGGTCGCGCTGGTCAAGCAGGGAGTTGGGAGGCTGTCCGGAGCTCGATTGTGCGGCGATCTGTATGTTGAGGTTGGCAATACCGGTCGCCAACGTATTGATTTCCGCCACGCCGTTGCTGATCTGGCCCTCTACGTTCTGGTCGGTCTGCGACAGCTGGCTGGCGTAGCCCTGTACCGTCTGTGCCAACGACTGGGCCGAACTCAACACCGCCTGGCCGCTGGCGGTCTGGGTCGGGTTGTTGGCCAGGGTCTGCAGCGAATTGGTGAAGTTCTGCAGTGTCGCGGTAAGACCCGTAGTCGTATCGCTCAACAGGTTGTCGACGGTGGCCGCCGTGGTGGAGTAGGTATTGAAGCTGGAATAACCGCTTTGCGAGGAGCGCATCTGGCCGGCCAGCAGCTCGCTGTAGCTGCGCGTGACGCTTTGGATCTCCACGCCATTGCCGTAGGTGCCCGTGCTGCTGGTGACGCCCAGTTGGGCTTCGAAGTTGGGGGACTCGACGCTGTAGCCCGGGGTTGAGGCATTCGCGACGTTATTGCTGGTAACCGCCAGGGCATTCTGGAATGCGAGCAACCCGGAAACACTGTTGGAAAGTACATTCGACATTGCAACTCAAGCCTTTACAGGGAGCTCGTGGTTTCGGTTATCGGCACCGTGGCGCCGGACTTGAGCGCGGTGAGCCCACGCAGGTTCAGGGCCAGGTAGCCGGAGATGTTGTTGGCGACGGCGCTGACCTTGCGGGCATAATCCGGGTCAGTGGCATAACCACCGCGTTGCAGACCGGTGGCGAAGGCGCGGCTATCGCCTCCGGTATTGAGCGCAGCGGCGTAACGGGGGTTGTTGCGCAGGAGCGATACATAGTCCTGGAAGCTCTGGGTGGCATCCGCATACGAACGGAAAGGCGCCAGGACACTCACGGCGCTGCCATCGGGGGCGGCTTCGCTGGTCACGGCCTGCGCACTGGCACCGTCCCAGGCGCCAGTGGCCTTGACGCCAAACAGGTTGTTGCTGGAATGGCCGCTGCTGTCATGAGGCAGGCTGCGACCCCAGTTGGTCTCCAATGCGGCCTGTGCGAGCAGGTTGCTTGGGGCCACACCGAGCTGTTGGCCGGCTTGCTCGGCCTGGGGCAACAGCCCCTGGATGAAGTTTTGCTGAGTCGCTGCCGAGGCCGCGGGCGGTGAGGCCTTGGCCGGATTGCTGGGCGCCGCGCCGCTCGCGCTCGGTGCGCTGCTGGCCGCGGGGCTGGCGCTGGCAGCACTCAGTCGTTGCAGCTGCCGCACCAGCATGTCCGCCAGACCCAGGCCGCGTCCCTTGGACAACTGCAGGGCGAGCTGGTCGTCATACATGCCCTGGTACATCTTTTCCTGGTCGCTGCCGAAAATCGGATCGGTACCGACGGCATCGCGCATGCTCTTCAGCATCATGCGCGTGAACATGCTCTCGAACTGCTGGGCGACCTTGCGCACGGCGGTCGGATCGTTCTTGGCCGCGGCCCGTTTCAATGCCTGCAGCCCCGAGAAGTCCGTATAGGTGTCGGCGGCAGAGGTGTCAGCAGGGATAGGCGGGGTCGACATGGCTTATCTAGATCACGACCAGCTCGGCGCGCAGCGCGCCGGCTTCACGCAGCGCCTCGAGGATGGCCACCAGGTCGCCCGGTGCCGCGCCGACCCGGTTCACGGCGCGCACGATCTCATCCAGGTTCACGCCGGCCTGGAACACGAACATGCGCGCGTCAGCCTGTTGCACGCTGACATCACTGCGCGGGGTGACCGTGGCGGTCGTCCCCTTGGTAAAGGAGTTTGGTTGGCTGACATCCTGGCGCTCGGTGATGGTGACCGACAAGGATCCGTGAGCCACCGCGGCCGCTGTCACCTGCACGTGCGAGCTGATGACCACGGTTCCGGTGCGGGAATTGATGATGACCCGGGCCGGTGCCTCACCCGGTTCGATCTCGATGGCTTCCAGGGTGGACAGATAGGCGATGCGCTGGTCCGGGTTGCTGGGAGCGGCGACCTTGATGGACACCGGGTCGGTGGCTTCGGCAGTGCCGGCGCCCAGGGTCTTGTTGATCCCGGCGGCGACCCGGGCTGCCGTCGTAAAGTCCGGGGTGTTCAGGTTCAGCACCAGGAAGGCGTCCTGGGCGAACTTTGTCGGCACCTCGCGCTCCACGTTGGCGCCATTGGGAATGCGGCCGCTGCTGGGAACGTTCAATGAAATCCGCGAGCCGTCCTTGCCGCTGACGCCGAAGCCGCTGACCACCATGCTGCCCTGCGCGAACGCATAGACCTCCCCGTCCAGCCCCCGCAGTGGTGTCAGGAGCAGCTCCCCGCCGCGCAGGCTGGCGGCATTGGCGATGGACGCCACGGTGACATCGATGGTCTGGCCGGGCTTGGTGAAGGGCGGTAGATCGGCGGTGACGGTCACCGCGGCCACGTTCTTCAACTGTGGGTTGGAGCCGGCCGGAATCGTGACGCCGAACTTCGCCAGCATGTTGGCGATGCTCTGGATGGTGAAAGGCGCCTGCGTGGTCTGGTCACCGGTGCCGTCGAGGCCCACCACCAGGCCGTAACCGAACAGCTGGTTGGAGCGCACTCCGGACACCGAGGCGATGTCCTTGATGCGATCGGCACGCGCCGGCGTGGCCAGGCCTGCCAGCACGATGTTCAGCAGCAGGGCCGTAAGGAAAGCTGCGGAGCCTCTTGATCTGCGGATTGATTCAAACATCAGAACGGTGTCCAGGGTGAATTGAAGAAGCGCGACAGCCAGCCCTGGGCATTGGCGTCGGCCAGCGCGCCCTTGCCGCCATAGGCGATCTTGGCGTTAGCCACTTGTGAGGAGGGTACGGAGTTCTCGGAGGAAAGGTCGATGGGTCGGATGACTCCCGTCATGCGCACATATTCCTGTCCCTGGTTGATGCCGATCCATTTCTCGCCCTTGACGTACAGGTTGCCGTTGGGCAGTACCTTCTGCACGGTGACCGTGATGAAGCCCTGCAGGCTGTTGCTCTGCGCGCTGTCACCTTCGCCGGCAAACTTGCTGGTGTCGGCAATGTTGTTGCTCAGGATCGGCACGCCATGGATGGTGAGCGCCTTGCCCAGGATCGTCATGCCGGGCAGCGCGACCGAGGTGTTCTTGGTGGTGTTGGTGCTGGAGCTTTTCTGCGCCGCCGTCTGCTCGTTCAGGACGATGGTGACGATGTCCCCGACATGATGCGCGATGGGATTCTCGAACAGCGCCACTTCGCGGCCGGCCTGATAGATGGAGCCATTGGTGGGCTTGGGCACGGGTTCTGCGGCCCAGCTCATGCCGTCGTCGTCCTTGGGTGGATGCACCGACTGGCAGGCACCCAGACCAAGAATCGCAACGCAGATCAGAAATTTATTGAAGGTTCGCATTAGTGTCCGTTTACATGTTCTGCGTGGCGTACTGCAGCATCTGGTCGGTGGTTTCCACGGCCTTGGAGTTCATCTCGTAGGCGCGCTGGGTCTCGATCATGTTGACCATTTCCTCAACGACGTTGACGTTGGAGCTCTCCACCGAACCCTGGACGATCGTCCCCAGGCCGGTGAGACCGGGCGAGCCGGTCGTGGGTGTGCCGCTGGAGGCGGATTCCAAGGCCAGATTGCCGCCTGCATCCTGCAGGCCGGCCGGATTGATGAAGTCGGCAAGCTGCAGGCTGCCGACCTGGGTCGGCGCAGTCTGCCCCGGCAGCAGCACGGTAACCACGCCGTTGGGCGCAATCGTGACGCTTTGTGCACCCTGCGGGATGGTGATCGCGGGCTGCACCTGGTAGCCCGTGGCGTTGACCAATTGGCCCTGGGCGTTGACCTGGAAGCTACCGTCTCGCGTATAGGCCAGCGTGCCATCGGGTTTGAGGATCTGGAAAAAACCGCGACCCTGGATCGCCAGGTCCAGCGAATTACCGGTGTTGTCAAGACTGCCTTGCGTGAAGCTGGGTTCGGTGGCGACCACGCGCACGCCCGTGCCCAATTGCAGTCCGGATGGATAGGTGGTCGTATCCGAGGTGGAGCCGCCCACCTGGGTGACGTTCTGGTACAGCAGATCGTTGAACACCGCGCGGCTTTTCTTGAAGCCGTTGGTATTGACGTTGGCGAGGTTGTTAGCCGTCACCGTCATCTGCGTCTGCTGTGCGTCGAGGCCGGTTTTAGCCGCCCAGAGTGCCGGTTCCATGATGCGTTACCTATATCTGTTGAGCTTGCGGTCAGCTCGATTGGAGCAGTTTCGCCGACGAGCTGGCGTTGTCTTCGGCGGCGTGCAGTGCTTTGATCTGCAGGTCAAAATTTCGCGACAGCTCGATCATGTTGACCATCGAGCCGGCCAGGTCGACATTGCTGCCTTCCAGGACTCCCGAGGCGATGGTGGTGTTGGCGTCCGCGTCGGCGGGCTGGCCGCTGTTGGTGCGGAACAGACCATCGGCGCCGCGTGAAATGGTGTCGGTGGGCGGATTGACGAGTTTGAGGCGCCCCACATTGGAACTGGTCTGCGGCGTTTGACCCAGGGGCACGATGGAGATCGTGCCATCCGGAGCCACCGTAGCCGTTGAGTACGGAGGGACACTCAATGGGCCGTTGTCACCCAGCACTTGCAGCCCGGCGGCGGTCATCAACTGTCCGCTCGGATCCACGTGCAGGTCCCCGGCGCGGGTGTAGGCCTCGTTCCCCTGGCTGTCCTGGACGGCAATGAAGCCCTGGCCCTGCACCGCCACATCAAAGGGATTGCCGGTGGTGATCTGCGAGCCCACCGTGCTGTCCCAGCCGACCGAGGCATCGGTGGCATAGACGCGCGAGGCGAAGCCCGGTCCAGTTACGGCACGGCTCTGAAACGCACTCAGGTCCGCCTTGAACCCGGTGGTGTTGGCGTTGGCGAGATTGTGGCTGTTCGCCGCCTGGGCGCGCAGCGTCTGACTGGCGCCAGACATCGCAACGTAGAGCAGTTTATCCATGACGGGTCATCAGGCCTTGGCGTTCGGTTCGCTTTGCAGGACTACTGGCGGATGCCGATGATGGTCTGGGTGACCTGGTCTTCGGTCTGGATCATCTGCGCGTTGGCCTGAAAGGCGCGCTGCGCGGTGATCATGTCGACCAATGACGTCGTGGTGTCCACGTTGGACTCCTCCAGCGATCCCGAAGAGATGCTGCCGAACCCGGAGCCGCCGGCCACGCCGTTCACGGCCGATCCGGAGGCGCTGCTGGCAGCCCAGCTGTTATCGCCCAGCTGTGCCAGGCCCTGCGGGTTGGCGAAATTCGCCATCGCCACCTGACCTAGGTTGACGGAGCGTCCGTTGGTGTACTGCGCCTGGACGATGCCCGTATTGCCGATGCTGATACCGCTGAGCAGGCCGGTGGTGTAGCCATCCTGCGCAACGGCAGTGACGCCGAAGGCGTTGCCGTACTGCGTCGTGCTGTTGAAGTTGAACGTCATGGTCATGGGGTTGGCACCGGTCGCCGGCGTGTACTGGTTGAATGGGACCAAGCCGCCTGGAGGTGTCAGCAATGCGCCGCTGGGGCTATAGGTCAGGGGCTGCACCGGGCCCACCGCATTGCCATCCACGTACAGCTGAGCGTTCCAGGTATTGGGAGCGGTGTTGGTGAAGTACAGCGAAGCGGTGTGCGCCGCGCCCAAGGAGTCGTATACCGTAACGGATGTGGTGCTGGTGTAACTGTTGGGGTCGGTCGGCGAGAAAGTCGGGTCCGCCGGCACGGTGGCATTCGCCGGCAGGTTGGCGGTGAGGTTCACCGTGGTGGTCGCATTGGGTGCGCCTTCGGCCGTGGACAGTGACAGGTTGCTCAGACCGCCGGTGTTGAAGGTACCGTTCGCGAGGGGCGGATAGACCTGCAGGTTGGCACCGCTGGCCGTGACCACATCCCCGGCGTTGTTGACCTGGAATTCCCCGTCGCGGGTGTATTCCAATGCGCCGTTGTTGCTGGTGGTGAAGAACCCGTTACCGCTGATCGCCAGATCCAGGTTGTTGTTCGTGGTCTCGAGATCGCCCTGCGAGAACTGCTGGGACACATCGGAGACCGCCACGCCGTTACCGACGGCGGTGGAGCTCACGCCACTCTGGGTGGACGCAAACAGGTTGGAAAACTCCGCGCGTGAACCTTTGAAGCCCACGGTGCTGACGTTGGCAAGGTTGTTGGCCGTCACCGTGAGATCCTGGTTGGCGGCATTGAGGCCTGTGAGGGCGACATTGAATGACATGGCTTGGTGTTCCTAATGCGTGGCTTTGGTTGGCGCGTTACAGGATGGTGACGACGGAACTGAGCGGCACGGTGCCGCTGGTGGTATTCAGATCCAGCTGCTGAGTCGTCGGATCGATGGTGAGGCTTTGCACCTGGCTGACCACCATCGGGGCAACCGTCTGGGACGCTCCGTTGACGGTGGCATTGACACTGATCGTGTACTGGCCGGCCGGCGCCGTGGCACCGCTGCTGGTGGCGCCGTTCCAGGAGAAGCCGGTCATACCCGAACTGGCCGGTGTGACCTGGAAGGATGTGACCGGTACGCCTTTGGAGTTTGCGATCGACACCGTCAATCCGGTGGCGCCTGAGGGCGCGTTGACCGCGCCGCCAATCGAGCCACCGGTGGCCAGCGCGGCCGTGGTGCCGGGCGCCAGTATTGATTGGCCGATCAGGTTTGCGCTGCTGCTGAGCTGCGAGGAGGACATGGCGGACTGCATGCTCTGCAGGCTCGATACCTCGCTCAGGCCCTCCAGCTGTCCCAAGAACTGGCTGGGGTCGGTGGGCTGCAGGGGATCCTGATTCTGCAGCTGGGTGGAGATCAGCTGCAGGAAGTCAGTTTCGTTGATCTGCATGTTCGCGGGGACCACGCTGCTGGCCGCAGCGGCATTCGCGGCGTTGTTTCCGGCGATGGGATTGGTACTTGTGGACATCAGGCGCCTCGTAAAGGTGTGGTTGCCAGGTTGCTGTGGCTATCGTTACTGACCGAGTTTCAAGGTCGCGAGCATGAGGTCCTTGGAGGTGTTCATGACCTCCACGTTGTCCTGATAGGCGCGCGATGCGGAAATCATGTCCGTCATCTCTTCTATGACGTTGACATTGGGTGCGTAGACATTGCCCTGGGCATTGGCCAGAGGATTGCCGGGGTCGTAGCGCATCTGCGGTGCGGCCTGGCTTTCGACGATGGCCTTGACGCTGACGGCGGCTTCGCTCTGATCCGCCATGCTGGAGGCGCCGAGCATCTTCTGCTGCACCGCCTGGAACACCGGATGGCGTGCCCTGTAGACCGTGGTCGGATCGCCGCTGACGCTGTCGGCGTTGGCGAGGTTGCTGGCCACGGTGTTCAAGCGCACCGACTGGGCGCTCAAGCCGGAGCCGGCAATATCGAAGACCTTGAAGGAGGACATCGTTGAGTTCCTTGCAGTTCTTTGGCTTACTGACCGGTGATCGCGGTCAGCAGATTGTGCAGGCGCATGGACAGAAAGGTGAGCGTGGCCTGGTAGTGCACGGTGTTGTCGGCAAACGCGGCCTGCTCCTGCTGGGAGTCCACGGTGTTGCCGTCCAGTGAGGGCTGCAGCGGCACGCGATATTTGAGTGCGGCGCCACCCTCGGCAGTCGCGGTCGACGCAATATCCTTTGCATCGGTGGTACTCAGGGTGAGACCGCCTTCAGGCGAACCGGCCGCAGCCAGTGCCGTGCGAAAGTCGATGTCCCGCGCCTTGTATCCGGGCGTGTCGACATTGGCGAGATTGTTCGCAAGCACGTCCATGCGCTGGGTCTGCACCTTCAGTGCATCTGCGTGAACGCCAAGGTATGAATCCAGTCCAACAGGCATGAGTCGTAATCCGGTCCGTCAAAAAAGTGTCCTGCGGGAGAAATAGCAATACGCATGCCAGCGGGGCAAAAGGCCCTGATTGCCGGGTATTCGCGCCGATAAACGTGAGGCGCGTCACGTGGGCGGCAAGCGCTTGCCGCCGGCGGGCGGCAAAGTGCCCGCAACTGGCCGCCTCAGCAACGTCGGGCATGGAGTTGGCGCGCCACTTGCAATGACCACTGCATGAGACACATAGCGACAGACATTCGACGCGTGGGAATTCGTGCGGCCATGATCGCCGTGCTGGGCGCGTCGCTTCCCAGCGTGGGTGCCGGCAGCGCCGGCGGCGCGGTGGAATCCCTCGCCACCATTGAAGCGGCGGCACATTCCTATGTGCTCTCGCTGCTGCCACCGGGCGCAGCTCAAACCCAGATCACGGTGCAGCCCATAGATCGTCGGTTGCGGCTTGCGCAGTGCGGCTCACCGCTGACGGCGCGGCTGCCGCTGGGCACCAACCTGGCGGCGCGAGCCACGGTGGGTGTTTCCTGTGCCGGCCCGACGCATTGGTCCGTGTATGTGCCGGTGGTGGTGGAGAGTCGCATTTCGGTTTTGGTGCTTCGGCATGCGGTGGCGCGCGATACCCATCTGACGGCTGAGGATGTCGCGGTCGAAACGCGGCGCACCGCGGGTACGGCGGCGGCTTACCTGGATGCCGTGACCGAACTGTCGGGGCGCACCGTGCGCCGGCCGCTGCCCATCGGTACCGCATTGACGGTCGACATGTTCGCCGCTGATACGGTGATTCACCGCGGTCAGGAGGTGACCCTGGTGGCGGGGGGCGGCTCCATCGAGATTCGCGCCACCGGTCGGGCCATGATGGACGCGCCTACCGGAGCGCGCATCCAGGTGCAGAATCTCAGCTCCCTGACCGTAGTCGAGGGGGTCGTGGAGTCCGCCGACGTGGTCCGGGTGGCCTTGTAAAATGCGAACTCAGTACTGCAGTTTTGCCGGTGTTCATCGATACTTGCGGGCACAGGCGAAGGAGCGTGCAGCGTGACGATCATCCATCATGGCCAGGGTATAGCCACCCCCGCCGGCCTGGGCAGCGCGGCTACCGACAAGACCCAGACCGCGCAGAATCAGGCCTCGCAGGCCCAGCCCCAGATGCAGCCGGGCTCGAGCACTCAGGCCGGCGAGGTGGAAATTACCCCCACCGCACAACTGCTGGCCAATGTGGCGCAGCAGATCGCCGGTACTGCGGATATCGATCAGAGCCGGGTGGACTCGGTTCGCCAGGCGCTCGGCAGTGGTACCTACCAGATCGATTCCGGCCGGATCGCCGATGGCCTGCTGGCGGCGCAGAAAATTGACGCCCAGGCGGCCGCGGGCACGAGCCCGGGCCCGCAGTCGACGACCGCCCAGGCATTCGCGGCGACCGCGCAACTCGGTTCGGACCGCAGCTGAAGGATTACACATGGACCAGCAGACCTGCCGGACAAAGTTCGCACGCCTCATCCAGGAGGAAACCGCCGCCATGGGTGAGCTGTCCGTCCTGCTCGAGCGGGAGTTCACGTATCTGAAGGACAGCCAGGTGGAGGCACTGGGCGCTGCCATGCGCGAGCGGCAACAGTGCGTGGTGCGGATTCTGAAAGTGGACGACGAACGGCGCGCCCTGTGCCGCGCCCTGGGGCGCCCCTTTGATCTGAAGGGCCTGCAGGCGCTGATCGCCTGGTGCGATCCGCAAGGAACGTTGCTGTCTGCATGGGAGGCGTGCACCACCGCGGCCACCCAATGCCGCAACCTGAATGATCGCAATAGCGCCATGGCCGGCGCCCGACTGCAGCACGTACAGGCACGGCTGGGTTTGCTCATCGAGGGTCGGCGTGAGACGGTAACCTATGGGCCACGCGGCACCTGTTCCGTGGCGGGGGAGCGCCACGGGCTGCTTCGGGAAGTGTAGGCAGGCACCAGCGGCTGGCCGGTGATTTCTACATAATCGAGCTGCTCCCGACAATTTCGACCTAAAGTTCCTCCATTTGCGGCCGTTAAGGCCTGTAACAGAGGAGTCATACCGTGTCCGGCAAGATCAGTGGTGCCACGAACAACCAGCCCCCCGCGGCGGCGGCCGGTAGTGTTGGTCAACGTGCTGCGGCAACCGCAAGCCCGGCGGCCAACGGCGTGAGCGCGACTGGCAATGCCACTGCCAATACGAGTGCGACGGGGAATGCGGCGGCGAGCGCCAATGCCCCCGCCGGTGCCACGGAGAGTGTGCAGATCACGGATACCGCCAGCCACCTGGTCACGGCCGAGCAGGCTTTGAATGATGTCCCGGTGATCAATCCGGGGCGGGTTGCCCAGGCCCGCGAGTCTCTGGCGTCGGGCACCTACCGCATCTCACCGGAACGGATCAGCAATCAGCTGCTGCAGTTCGAGCGGCTGCTGCCGGAAGACCCCGTCGAGTAGTTACCTGCGCCGGCCGCCCTCAGGTCAGGGCTGCCTCGAGCTGCGCAAGATCGTTCTTTGAAGCTTCCAGCATCTCCGCCACGGCTTTGGCATCGAGGCCAAAGCGCGCCAGGACCTTGACTTCGCGCAGCTTCGCTCCCAGAACCTCCGGCTCGCCACAATGGCGCGAAATGGCGACCGCGAGCATCACCACATCGGTCAGGGAGGCAGCCCCACGCGGCTCGCGCTCCAGGTCCTCACTCTCGGCAATGGCGTGCACGATCTCATCCGGCACCGCCCAGTTCTCCAGCAATGCGACCGCGACGCTCAGATGCCAGTCGCGCTCGACATTGCGATAGGCGTTCGCGTCGGCGAACAGGCCGCGGTGGTTGCCCGCGCGCGCCAGCAGATACAGCCGGCCACTGCTTTGCAGCAGGCCCGCGAGCATCGCGACATCAGGCAGTACACGTGTATGTTTCTGCGCGATCACATGACAGAGGCTGGCCACCTGTGCGGTCTGCCGGGCAAGCACCTCAAGCAGCTTTTCCAGGCCCCGCAGGGCCTCTGATTGGCTGAGAATCCGCATCGCATGGGCGTGCGTGGTGGAGCGCACGGCATTCAGTCCGACGCGACTCACGGCGGTGCGCAGGTCGGTGGCGGGGCGGGCGGTACCGAGCAGCGCCGCGGAGTTGGCGAGCTTGAGCAGCCGTGCCGCCAGTACGGGGTCCGCACCGACGACGCGCGCGACTCTTTCGGCCGAAGCGGTTTCATCGGCGAGCACATGGCGGACGCGCGTGACAATCGAGGGAAATCCCGGAATGTCCACGGCACCCAGCGACAGCTCCGCGGCCAGTGCCTGGACGAACTGAAAGGCGTCCCGGCTGGTGTCAGCGGCTAAATCTACTTCGAACTCAGACATGACGGCGCATCCAGGGTTTGCATATTGCTAGGCACCGAGTGCCTCCTGAAGTTCTTTGATCTCATCACGCGATTCTAGAATGATGTTGCTGTAGGTCGTGACATCCAAGGCCATGCGCTTGCGCGCCGACACGCCCTCCATATTCAACTCAATCGATTCGGGGTACTCCTGATAGCTGACCATCAGGTGTGCCACGGTGAGGACGTCCGACAGATCCGCCGGACCGGAATGACCGCGGCCAAGATCCTCGAATTCACTGATGGCCGTGACGATATCCTCAGATATTTCCCAATTCTCGAGTAGCGCTTTCGCGACGCTTACATGCCAATCACGGACAATCTGTTCGTAGACCGGACGATCGGAGAACAGGGCCGGATGTTTGTGCGCGCGCGTCAGGATGTAGAGCTCACCCACGCCATGCAGCAGACCGGCCAGCAGGGCGCTATCCGGATTCAGTTTCGTCAGGCGCCGTGCAACGACGTGCGACATGGCGGCCACGCCGGTGCAGCGTTGCCACAGGGTGGCCAGGGGCGCTTCAAGTCCCTTCAGCTCACTGGCCTTCTTCATCTGCGCCATGGCAAAGGCCATCGCGGCGCTGCGCACCATGTTCAGGCCCAGGCGCTGCACGGCTTTGCGCAGATCCGTGACCTGGGTGCCGCTGCTGTTCACCGCCGCGGAGTTCGCGATCTGCAGCAAGCGGGCCGCCAGCGTGGGCTCAGAGCCCACCACGCGCAGCACCATGTCCAGGTTTACATCGTCGTCGGCCAGGACCTTCCTGATCTTGATGGCGATATCCGGAAAGCTGGGTAATTCCACCTTGCCCGCGGACAATTCCTGCGCCAGGATCTGCACGAACTCAAAGGCGGCTTTGTTCGTATTGCCGGAGCCGGATTGAGCTGTCGTCGCTGTCATAGGGCGGTCCTTAGCCTGTTCGGGCTGACAATATCAGGCCGAGCGGCTGGCACACGTGATGTCCATCGCAGCTACGAGAGCCATCAGCCGGGCGGCGATGGCCGGCAGCGGCAGGACCAGCTGCGCGGCGCCCACGGCCACGGCTTCCCCGGGCATTCCCCACACCACGCTGCTGGCTTCATCCTGGGCGATCGTGGGACTGCCGGCCGTGCGCATCTCCAGCAGCCCCTGCGCGCCATCGCGTCCCATGCCGGTCAGCAGTATTCCGATGGAGCGCGCGCCCGTGGCCTGCGCCACCGACTGAAACATCACATCCACCGAGGGCCGGTGCCGGTTCACGGTCGGACCCAGATCAAGGCGGCACACATAGCGGGCGCCATAGCGCTCGACCCGCAGGTGACTGTCGCCGGGTGCCACATAGGCGTGCCCGGCGAGGATCTGCTGGCCGTCTTGGGCTTCCTGCACGCACATCGCGCTGCTGTCATTGAGACGCCGGGCAAAGGGGGCGCTGAAGGCCTTGGGAATGTGCTGGGTGATGACGGTGCCCGGTGCGTCGGCCGGCAGGCCGCTGAGCAATTCCCGGATCGCTTCGGTGCCGCCCGCCGAGGCGCCTATGGCCAAAATGAGATTGGTCGTGCTGACCGCGGCTTGCGAACGCAGTGCTTTGGCTGCGGCATTGGCCGTCGCAGGCACGGGGGAGCTGCTGGTGCCCGGCGGGCGAACGCCCGCGAACGCGGCCGCCTTGACCTTGCCGACAAGTTCCGCGGCGTAGTCGCGCAACGTCGTGCCCAAGTCCAGGTGCGGCTTGGGCAGAAAATCAACCGCACCCAGGGCAAGTGCCTCCAGAGTCACCTCGGCGCCGCGCTCCGTCAGGGATGACACCATGACGACGGGCATCGGTCGCAGGCGCATCAGGTTGCGCAGGAAGGTCAACCCGTCCATACGGGGCATTTCGACATCCAGTGTCAGGACGTCCGGATTGAGTTGCCGGATCATTTCGCGCGCCACGTGCGCATCGCTGGCGCAGCCCACCACGTCGATGCCGGAGTCGCCGCGCAGGATCTCGGTCATGATTTCGCGCACATACGCCGAGTCATCAATGATCAGCACGCGGACCTTGGCCGTGGTGGTGCGCGAGGCGGTCACGTGAAGATCTCCACCTGCCCTTCGTTTGGCTCCTGGGCCAGGTGCTCCAGGTAGTAAAGCTCGCGGTCGGCGACGCCACGATTCTCAATGGCCGGCAGTTTCAGCACTCGCGCCCGGCCAGTGGCCGGAAAGTACATCAGTTTGCGCGGATGGATGCCGCCAAGGTCCTGGGAAGCCAGGCGTATGCCTTCGGTTCGCGCCCAGGAGTGAATGAAGGCGATGTTGCGGGCGCCAATATCGATCATCGGTTTGAGGATGCGCCCGCCCCCAAATACCTTCAATTCCAGGCGCTGGCGCTGCGCGCCGTGCCGGGCCAGGTGGTTGATCAGGGACTCCATCGCGAAACAGCCGTAGCGATTGATCTCGTTGAAACCAGTGGCCGGATTGGCCGAATTGCCGCTGAAACTTTCGTGCCGGTCCGGCAGCATGAAATGGTTCATGCCGCCCAGCCCGCTGTCCGGATCGCGGATGCAGGCGGATATGCACGATCCCAGAACCGTCACGATGGCCTCATCCTGGCGCGTGACGTAGCACTCCCCGGGAAGCAGTTTCACGGTCCAGCGCCCGGTATCACGTTCCCAGAAGCGCGGGGTCTCCGTGAAGCCGGGCAGTCCGGGCGGCAGCGGTGGTGGCCGGGGCGGCGTCGCAATTTGAGTGGGATCGTGCATCGGTTCAGCGTCGCAGGTAGGTAGTGTGGCCAATCGACTCGTAGTCGTTGCTCACGCTGAGCAGACTTTCCGAGTGCCCGAGGTACAGCAGATCACCGGGTCGCTGCAATGGCGCAATCCGCGCGAACAGGTCCCGCTGTGTATCCTTGTCGAAGTAGATCACCGTGTTGCGGCAGAACACGACATCGAGCGGCCCCGTCATTGGCAGGCGTTGCATGAGGTTCAACTTCTTGAACGTCACCATGCGCCGCACTTCGGGACGAATGACATAGGTCGTGCCGCCCCGATCCTTGTGCTCGGTGAAGAAGCGGCGCAGCCGTGTTTCCGACAGGCCCTTCACCCGGTCGGCGCTGTACTCACCGGCCACCGCGGTCTCGAGCATGTCCGAATCCAGGTCCGTTGCCAGGATGCGCACGTTCCAGTTCTGCAGCTGCGGCAGCGACTCCAGCAGGATCATGGCGATGGAATACGCCTCCTCGCCGCTTGAACATCCGGCTGACCAGACCCGCAGCCGTTTCTGGTTCGCGCGCTCGCAATGCACCGGCAGCACCTGGTCGCGCAGATGCTCAAAATGATGCGGCTCGCGGAAGAAATAGGTGAGGTTGGTCGTGATCGCATTGCACATGCGGATCTGTTCCTGCACATCCTCGGCGACTACGCGTCGATATTCGCGGAAGGTTCGCAGGCCCATGGCGCGCAGCCGCACCGCCAATCGGCCATAGACCAGCTCGCGCTTCTGACGGGTCAGATTGATGCCGGTCAGGGATTTGACGAGCGCGCTGATGGCCTCGAAGTCTTCCTCTTCGAAGGCGAATTCACGCTCCCGGGCCGACGCCCGTTGCAGCACCTCGGCCATGTCGCCCTTGTTCAACTGCGCTTCGCCTTGAAGCGTCGGACCTGCTCGTTGAAACGAGCGGCCACCGTCGCCAGCGTACTGAGCGCATCATCACGACGCTTTTCGCGATCCTCGAAACTGATGTGATTCTGCCGCTGCTGGAACTCTAGGCACCGGGTGTACTCGTTCACATCGTCGTTGTACTGCTTGAGCGTTCTCATGGCCGCCAACATTTCCTGTTCACTGGCCGAGCTCGCGTCCGGGATATGGCTCGGCGGGGCGGGCAGCAGGCAGTCCGCTGCGGCGCACGCCGCATATAGCAGCGTGCCGGCCAGCACCGACATCCACATTGCTTTGGCTTTACGCATGCGCGAATTCCGTGTCACTTCAGCAGTTGCGCGACGGCTTCGATCAGCCGCTGGGGGTTGAAGGGTTTCACTACCCAGGCCGTAGCGCCCGCTTCGCGGCCTGCACGTTTGACTTCAGTGGTCGCCTCGGTCGTCACCGCAACCATGGGCAGTGTCTTGTAGGCGGGAAGCTGGCGCAGGTTGCGAATCAGGGTCAGGCCATCCATTACCGGCATGTTGACGTCGGTAATCACCATGTCGAATACCTGCGTTGCCGCGATTCGCAGGGCTTCCTCGCCGTTAGCGCCCTGGACAACCTCATGACCGGCATCGATCAGGGTCGCCTTGACCATCTGGCGCATTACCGGGGAATCATCGACTGTCAGAATCCGCGCCATGATGGCCTCCTGTGCCGGGGCACGCTGGTGATATTGCGTAAGGTATGCATCAGAACTCCTTCCAGTCCGAATCGTCGTCTGCGACTTTGTTGAATCTCGGGGCCGGTGCAGCCGGTTTTGCCTTGGCCGACCTTGCCGTGGCATTTGCAACCCAGGGGCGTGCGGCGCCACGGCGCTCCACCACGGGGGTTGGGGCCCGCTGCGTCTGGGGTGCCTGTTCAAGGCCCTCGGGCGTGCGCACTGCCGGGGCGGGTGCGCCCGGCTGCTGGTGTGCTTCGTCCAGTTGATAGCGTTCCATCATGCCGTTCAATTCACCGGCTCTTTGCGCCATCGTCTGGGAAGCCGCCGCGGCCTGCGCCACGAGGCTGCCATTGGTCTGAGTGAACTGGTCCATCTGCAAAACGGCCTGGTTGATCTGCACAATGCCTTGCGACTGATCGCGCGAGGCCGCCGCGATTTCCGCAACCAGTCCGGAGACGGTTTTGATCGAGGCGACGATCTCCCCCAAGGTTTCTCCGGAACGGTTCACGAGCTCCGAACCATCGTTGACCTTCCGTACCGAGTCCTGGATCAGCGCCTTGATCTCGCGGGCCGCGGTGGCCGAACGACCGGCAAGATTACGCACCTCATTGGCGACGACCGCGAAGCCGCGCCCATGCTCCCCGGCGCGTGCGGCTTCAACGGCTGCATTCAGCGCCAGCAGATTGGTCTGGAACGCAATTTCGTCGATCACACCGATGATGTCGGCGATGCGCCGTGAGGCATCGTTGATATCCGCCATGGCGCGCATGGCCTGTGTGACCACGGCGCCGCCGTTCTGTGCCTGGTCGCTGGCGGTGGTCGCCAAAGCACTGGCGCGTCCGGCGCTCTCGGCGTTCTGGCGGACGGTGGCGGTGATGCGTGCCACTGAGGCGGAAGTGGCCTCGAGCGAGGACACCTGCTCGAGTGTGCGCTGCGAGAGATTCACGTTGCCCTGGGATATGCCCTCGGCACCGCGGTAAACATCGCGTGCGGCCAGCTTCACGGTCGCGACGATCTCGGCCATGTTGTCGGCCAGCTGGTTGACCGAGCGGCTCAGGACCTCGAAGTACCCGGTCTTGCCATCCAGTGACAGCCGCTGGGTGAGGTCACCCGCGAGGACTGCCTGCAGCATGCTTTGCATCTGGCTTTCAACCGCGACCTCGGGTGTGCGTTCGGTCCACTCCATGACGGTGCCGATGCGTTGACCATCGCGCCCCATGACCGGGCTCACGACGATGCGGAAGGTGCACTCGCCGAATTTCACGTCCTGCGTGTGGCTGCCCGTCATGCGCTCCACCAGGCCGTGCTGGCGGGCGGGCTCCGGGGAGAGGATATCGAGACTGGCACCCAGCAGTTGCCCGGCGGTGAAGCTCGGCAGCGAGCGACGGATTTCACTCTGGCGGCGCGCGAACATCTGCGCGCCAATGTCATTGATGTAGATGACGGTCTGGGAGGCATCCGCCAGGATCACGCTGGTTGACACGCGATCCAGCGCCTGGCGGATGCGGGCATTTTCGGCCGCCGCGGCGCGTTCCGTTTCGATCTGCAGGCGCAGTTTGGCCTGCATGTTGCGCAGCCCCGCCAGTACCTGGCCGGCCTCATCGGCGCCGCCATCGGGAATGTCATTGTTGTAGCGACCGTCGGCGATTTCCTGGAACACGGCGACGGCGCGCCCCAGGGAGCGACGCAGCCCGGTCGCGATGGTCCAGCTGATCAGCAGTGCGATGGCCAGCGCGGCGACGGCCACCGTGATCGTGACGTTACGCTTGGCTGTCTCGTGGCCGGCGCGCTGCTTCAATGCGGCCTCCATCCGCGCATAGCTCGAATCTGACAGCACCTGCAGCGCCTGCACCACCGGCGAGCCTGCCGCGTAAACTTCCGAGCCGGTAATCGTGATTTTATCCGCGTTCAGGATCCGCGTTGCGACCATGCGCCAGTAGCGCGCCAGCTGCTCGTTGGTGGTGAGCAGGACCGGCTGCATTTCCGGTTGGGCAGCCAGCTGTTGGGCGATCGCATCAAGGTTCTGGCGCATCTCTTCCAGGTAGATCTGAATGGCCGTGCGATCGTCACCGCCGAGGTAGCCTTTGACGACCACCTCCATTGAATGCTGATCCACATTCGCGAATGCGATGACCGCCTGAGCCACATTGCGCGTTGCGGCCATGATCAGGTCATCGGTGAAGGCGTCTGAATCCAGATCCATGTCAGAGGCCTTCGAGACGCGGGCCATGAGCGTGGTGATGCGCTGGATCAGCTCGTCATGTTCGCGCAAGTTCTGCTCCGGCGTCACGCTGCCGGCGCTGGAGCGGATCTGGTGCCACTGTCCGGTCACGTCGTGCCAGATGGCGTTGGTGCCAAAGCGCCCCCCAAGCTCGGTATCCAGCTTGTCGAGCTGCTCGATCTGGGTTTCGATGAAGCCTTCGAGGCGTCCGCCTTCGAGGCGACCGGAAGTGTCGCCGCTCAGCAGCGCATTGGTGACCGTACGATGCCGCGTGACGCGGGCAAGTAGCGAGCCGATCGATTGCACGAAGCGCGCACCATCCAGCTCGTTGCGTGCGGTGGTGACGGCGCGGTTGGATTGCGACAGGTAAAATACCGCGACCAGCACCGTCGGCAGCGCCATCGCAATGAGGAGCAGCGCGAACTTCTGGCGCAGATGCATTTTATGAAGCAGGTTCATCATGGTGGGCGGTTTTACTCAGGCGGCCCGGGTGGCGTCATCAGCTACGGCCGCGGAGAAGTCCTTGCCAATCAGCAGATCGATGTCCAGCAGGATGACCATGTGTCCGGCCACCGGTATCAGGCCGCGAATGCAGGCGCTGCTGGCGCTGGCGCCCAGGTCCGGTGCCGGCTTCACGTCCTGGGGTGCGATATCAATCACGTCCGAAACACCATCCACCACCATCCCGAAATCACGCGGGCCCTTGGCGGACATCACCGAGACCACGATGATTACCGTGATCGGTGAGTACTGTACGTTGGCGCTGCCGAATTTGAGGCGCAGATCCAGTACCGGGACGATGGCGCCGCGCAGATTCAGGACGCCGAGGACATCCGCCGGGGCCTGCGGCAGGCGGGTGACGGCTGACCAGCCGCGAATCTCCTGCACGCAGGGAATGTCGATGCCGTAGGTGGCCTCGCCAATCACGAACGTCAGGACCTGGCTGGTCGCGGCGGTAGCGGTCGGGTCGGTTGGCGGGCTGGGCATGAACGAGTCTCCGGAAAATAAAGGGGCGGCTAGGCCGCTTCACGATGCGCGGCACTGCGGATCAGATCGGCAACGTCGAGGATCAGGGCGACCGAGCCGTCACCCAGGATGGTGGCGGCCGAGATGCCCGTGACGCGGCCATAGTGGGTCTCAAGCGATTTGATGACGACCTGCTGCTGGCCAAGCAGATCATCGACGAACAGTCCGACACGTCGCCCGGCGCCTTCCACGACCACCACCAGCCCTTCATGCAGGGCGCGAGTCCGCGGAATCAGGCCGAAGTACTTGTACAGCCGCACGACCGGCAGATATTCATTGCGGAAGCCGAACACCTCGCGGCCATCGGCAATCGTGGTCACCTGGTTGGGAGTGAGTCGTAATGACTCGATCGTGGACATCATGGGCAGGATGTAGGTCTGATCGCCGACCGCCACCGACAGCCCGTCCACAATCGCCAGCGTCAACGGCAGTGTGATCACGAACCGTGAGCCGCGGCCACGCTCGCTGTGTACTTCGATCTTGCCGCCCAGTTCGGTGACGTTGCTGCGCACCACATCCATACCGACCCCGCGTCCGGAGACATCGGTGGCGACCTCGGCCGTCGTGAATCCCGGACTGAAGATCAATTCCTGGACCTGCTCCTCGCTGAGCCTGTCTGTGAGGCTGACCAGGCCCGCGGCGCGGGCTTTGGCCACGATCCGTTCCGCGTTCAGGCCCCCGCCATCATCGCCGACCTCGATGACAATGCTGCCGCCGTGATGGCTGGCTTTCAGGTGGATGGTGCCGATGACGTTCTTGCCGGCGGCGGCGCGTGCCGCGGCATTTTCGATGCCGTGATCGATGCTGTTGCGGACCAGGTGCAGCAGCGGGTCACCGATCTTCTCCAGCACGGTCTTGTCCAGTTCGGTGGTTTCACCGGTTATCTTCAGCTCCACCTGCTTGTCCAGACGCTGTGCCAGATCGCGCACCATGCGCGGAAAGCGGCTGAATACCGTACTGATGGGCAGCATGCGAACCCGCATGACACTTTCCTGGAGCTGGCGCATGTTGCGCTCCAGCTGCTGCATGCCGGAGCGCAGCCCGTCCGCGGCCGGACCGGTGACGCCAAGACTGATCTGGCTCAGCATGGCATGCGTGATGACCAGTTCGCCCACGGTGTTGATCAGCTCATCGACCTTCTCCACCCCGACGCGGATCGATCCCGCATCCGGCGGCGCAACGATGTGCGCAGGCTCGATGACTGCCGCGGCCGCAGGCTCGGTGGGTAGCACGGCGACGGGTACGGGCGCAGTTGCGGGTGCGATGGCGTCGGTGTAAGTGCTGGCAGGCGCGGGGGTGCTGGTGCCGGCCGTAAGCGTCAGTTCGCAGTCCGCGTTCAGCCATTCGAAGACTTCACGAATCGCGGCTTCGGGGGCGCTGCTGCGCAGCGACAGCGACCAGCTCAGGTAGCAGCGCTTCGGGTCCATGGTCTGGTATGCGGGCAGGGCGTCGAGCTGGGCGGTGACCACCAGGGAGCCCAACCTGCCGAGTTCCCGAAAGATTCGCGCCGGATCGGTGCCGCGTGCAAAGAATTCCGGATCCGGTCGCAGGCCAATCAGCCATTCAACACTGGCGGGCGCCGCGCCGCTTGAGCCCAATGCCAAGGTGGCCGTCGACGGTGCGACCGAAACGTCGCCCTTTTGCTGCACGATGATGCGTTCGATGTCGAGCTGCAGATCGGTCACGCTTTGCGCATCGTACGGCTGCTTGGTGCGGGCCGCGCCCAACATGGCGCGCATCACGTCCACGGATTTCAGCAGCAGGTCACAGATCGGCTGGGTGACCGCCATGCGCTCGCTGCGCAACTCTTCGAGCAGGGTTTCGAGGCTATGAGTGAAGGAGGCGATCTCACCGAACCCGAAGGTGGCGCCGCCGCCCTTGATGGAATGGGCGACGCGGAAGATCGCATTGACCGACTCCGGGTCGGGGCTGCCGACGGTGAGCGTAAGCAAGGTCGATTCCATCAAATCCAGGGCTTCGAAGCTCTCATCGAAGAAGGCGCCATGGAATTGAGTGAGATCGATGGTCATGGCGATCAGGCGCTGGCGGCGAGCGTGGCTGTGAGGCCCAGTAGTGCCGCGGTCTCATCCCAGGCGCTGGGCGTGCCACAGGTCAGCAGATTGACGCCGCGTGCGCCGTGGTCGCGCGTAAAGGCCGCAATCAACTGCAGCGTCGCGCTGTCGAACCTTTGCAGATGGCGCAGATCAAGTGTGATGTGGCGCACATTCTCCGATACTTCGCACAGGCGCTCGCGCAGCGCGCCAATATTGCGCACCGTGCAGTCGGCGGGCACGACGACGACTTCCGACCTGGGCGGTGAGTCTGAAGTTCTGCGGGTGCGGCGCACCGTTTTGCGGGCTGGTTTCATTCCGGATCCGTAAGGCCACCCTTGGTGGCGCTTTTTGACATCCTGGTATCGGCTGGCGCCTCGCCGGCTTGAGCCGGCGAACTCTAGGCAGCCGAGCGGACAGTCGGATCCGTAGCATGCAGCCGCAACACCAGATCTGCTTCCTGCTGCGTCACACCGCAGGTAGTTATTAGTTCCTGACGGGAGGCGCCGCTGCGCGCAAGGCGAATAGCCACGTTGTAGCTGGTGGGACCGGCACCCTGGGAGGTCCGGGATTGCTCATCCAGCCGCGCGGCCAGTGTGGCAATGCGCGCATCCGTGACTGCCAGTGACGCGCTGAGCTGTTCGAGCTGCTCGGCCAGCCAGGCGGATCCGTCCAGGATCTGGCGCGATTGCAGGGTCGCGGCACGCCTGATGCGCGCGGCGAACACGGCCGCGATCAATATGCCGGCCAGGATGACCGCGGCACCTGTCAGCAGGATCAGCACATAGTCCGGCGGTGGCACGAGCACATAGCCGAAGGTCGGGGCAGAGGTGGTCACCGCTGCGGTGGCCTGATGGGTGGCTGTTTGAATCATTGCACTCTTCCTGTGATGCAGTTCACATCGTCTGGCGCCGGATTTCCGGCGAGTCGTAAACCTGCTGTTTGAAGGTGCAGGAAGCGTGCCACGCGCTTCGCGTCAATGTGAGTTCGGAATTGCCGCCGTGGCTGGGTCGGGCGGCGGGGGATCCGTGGTTGGCGCGGGATTACCCGGCGGCAGGATCGAAATCAGTACGCGCCGGTTGGCATTGCGGCCCGCCGCGGTCGTATTGGGCTGCAACGGACTGAACTGCGCACGCCCGATGACCGACAGTCGCGCCGGGTCGATGCCGCTGTTGGCGATGAGGTGCACGACGCTGGCGGCGCGCGCCGATGACAGTTCCCAATTGGAGGGAAACGCGGTGGTATCAATCGGCTGACTGTCGGTGTGGCCCTCGACGCGCACCGGATTCGGCAGTTCGGCCAGGGTTTGCGACAGCTTGCGGATCACGCCGACGGCGGTGGGCGAAAGGGTCGCGCTGCCGCTGGGGAACAGAATGTCGGTGCGTATCTCGACCTCGATCGTGGTGCCTTTGCGGCGCACGACCACGAGGTCCGACTTGATCAGGTCGGACATGGCGGCACTGACATCGGTGGCAACCTTATCGAGAGCCTGGGATTCAGCCTGGGCCTGCGCGATTTCCTCGGCCTGTTTGCGCGTGACCGTGGCGGTGTCGGCGAATAGCGCATGCGAATCCGGCGCCGATGATTGGGTTGCGATGCCCGGGTAGGAGCGCGTGGCGAGTACCGCTCCCGGGGCGGATCCGGGCGCCGATCCGGGCGGCTTCTGTCCGTTGAATTCGGTAAACAGGGTGCTGGACAGGGCGCGGTATTTGCCCTCATTCACCGAGGACACGGCATACAGCACCACGAAGAAGGCGAACAGCAGCGTGACCAGATCCGCATATGGGATTGCCCAGGCCGCGTGCTTGAGTTCGTCTTCGACAATCTTCTTTCGCTTGCGCGCCATCGCTCAGGCCTGTTGCAGGTAGCCGCGCAGCTTGGTTTCGATGATGCGTGGGTTCTCGCCGCGTGCGATGCACTGCATGCCCTCGATGATCATCTCGCGCACCTGCGACTGTGCATGGATGGTCCCTTTCAGCTTGGCCGCGATGGGCAGAAAGAACAGGTTCGCAAGACCAATGCCGTAGACCGTCGCCGTGAAGGCGGCGGCAATGCCGTGGCCGAGCTTCGACGGATCGGACAGATTCTGCAGTACCGCCATCAAACCGAGCACGGCACCGATGATGCCCAGCGTCGGGGAGTAGATGCCCATGCCTTCAAACACCCGCGCCCCGAGGGTATCGGCGTGTTCGCGTGTGCTCAGCTCCACCTCCATTGCACCGCGTATGGCGTCCGGCTCGTTGCCGTCGACGACCAGCTGCAAGGCCTTGCGCACGAAGGGATCACGCTCGCGTCGCATCGCCGGCTCCAGGGCCAGCAGTCCCTGCCGGCGCACGGTATTGCTCCAGTCAAGCATCTTCTTCAGCAGCATTTCCGGCTGCAGGGCGGGCGGGCGCATCACCCAGGGCAGGATTTTCAGCGCGTGACGCATTACCGGCAGCGGGGTTTGGACGCAGATCGCGCCGATGGTGCCGAGTACGACTACGGTGAATCCGGCCGTGGAAACCAGCGCCATCAGGCCCGCACCCTTCAACATGGCTCCGGCCAGAATCGCACACAGCGCCAGCAACAGGCCGATTACGCTCAACACGTCCGTGGCAATTCTCCGGTTCGGCGATTGATGCCGGTTGCGTCACTGGCCGCCGCCTCGAGAATCTTCAAGAGTTTTTTCTTCAGCACATCAGCGGTGAAGGGTTTGATGACGTAGCCGTCCACGCGCGCCTGCGCCGCCGCGATGATCTGTTCGCGGTTGGTTTCCGCCGTCAGCATCAGTACCGGAAGTTTCGCCAGTTTCGGATCGGCCCGGACCGCTCTGAGCAGCTCCAGTCCCGGCATGCCCGGCATGTTCCAATCGGTGATCAGAAAATCGAAATTGCCATCGCGCAGCAGCGGGAAGGCGGTACTGCCGTCGTCCGCCTCGGTAACGTTGCTGTAACCCAGCTCATTGAGCACGCTCTTGACCATGCGGCGCATGGACGCGAAATCGTCCACCACCAGGAATTTCATGTCGGATTTCACAGCAATATCCTCCCGGCTACGGCCGAGCCGGCTCCTGTGTGTCCTTCCAGGCGGCGAGCCGCGCCCGCAGACGCACCAGTGCCTGTCCGTGCAGCTGGCACACCCGCGATTCGGTCACATTCAATACCGCGCCAATCTCCTTGAGGTTCAGTTCATCAGAGTAGTACAACGACATCACCAGTTTTTCGCGCTCCGGCAGGCCATCAATGGCCTGGATCAAGGCGCCACGAAAACCCTCGTCGGCGGTTTCGCGGAATGGATCGAGCGTCTCGGCCGCCGCGGCGCTGGCGATGGTCAGATCGTCCAGGCTGGTGAGGCGGCAGCTCGCCGCGTCCTGCACGATGGCGTAGTAGTCATCAAGTGAGCAACCCATACGGGCCGCCACTTCAGCGTCCTTGGCGTCCCGACCGGTCTCGCGCTCAATGTCACGCACGGCGGCTGCGGCGGCGCGCGCTTTGCGATGCACCGAGCGCGGTGCCCAGTCAAGCTTGCGCAGGGCATCAATCATCGCACCACGAATGCGGATGCCGGCAAACGTCTCAAAGCTGGCGCCCCGGTTCTCCGTGTAGTTGGCGGCCGCTTCCAGCAGACCCAGCATTCCGGCTTGGATCAGGTCATTGACCTCGACGGAGGGCGGCAGCCGACCGGCCAGATGGTAGGCAATGCGTTTGACAAGCTCCGCGTGGCGCATCACCAACTGATCGGCATCTGCGCTCCGGCGTTGTTGGGTGTAGGCGCCAACCGCGCTCATTGAACCGCCTCCAGCCGCGCCGGCCGCTGCTGAACCAGCCGTTCGACGAAGAACTCAAGGTTGCCGCGCGGACTGTCGGGGATCGGCCAGGTGGCCGCCTTGCTTGCGAACTTGCGGAACGCCTGCGCCGAGACACTGGCGGGATAGGCATCAGTCACCGTGCGCTGTGCGCGTACTGCGCGGCGCAGGTATTCGTCCTCGGGAATCTCGCCCACGAAGTCGAGCACGACATCAAGGAAGCGTGTGGTGACACGTTCGAAGCGACGAAACAGGTCCCGGCCCCCGCCAGGGGAGCGAACCATGTTGGTCAGCACGCGGAAGCGGCTGACGCCGTGATGTCGGCTCAGAACTTTCACGAGGGCATAGGCATCGGTCAGGGACGCAGGTTCATCACAGATAGTAACCACGACTTGCTGCGCGGCCTGCGAGAACTGCGTCACACCATGGCCCAGTCCGGCGGCGGTATCGACGATCAGCACATCGACCTGAGTCGCCAGCGCGCTGAACGCCTGTACCAGGCCCAGATGTGCCCGGGCATCCATATTCGCCAGATTCGCGGCGCCGGAGGCGGCCGGGACCACCTGGAAGCCCTGCGGTGCGGTGACCAGAATCTCATCCAGGGTGCGTTCGCCGTTCAGCACATGGGCCAGGGTGTAGCGCGGGGACAGGCCCAGGAACACGTCCACATTGGCGAGTCCCAGGTCGCCATCGAGCAGCACCACACGCTTGTCGAGCGCGGCGAGCGCGGCCGCCAGGTTGACCGCCACGCTGGTCTTGCCGACGCCACCTTTGCCACCGGTGACCGCGATCACCTGCACGGGGCGGGCAAGACCATCCAGCTTTGAGCGATCCATCAGGTTCCCTTCATGCGAGCGCATGTGCGACATCTCCAAACCGGCGCTTCAACAAATCTTCATCGGCGGCCGCGCCATTGGTCTGGGCCAGTTGCACTGCAGTGGCAATGAGTTCCTCGGCGCGCGCCGGCCGCAGGTCCTCGGGAACCCGCTGTCCGTCGCTGACGTAGGCGATCGGCAGGCGGGCGCGTATCAGCACCGAGAGCATCCCGCCCAGTGTCACAGCCTCGTCCACCTTGGTCAGTACGCAGCTGGTGGGGCGGGCCGGTGCAAAGCGGCGCACGACTTCCTCGAGCGCCCCGGCCTGCGTACTCGCCGCCAATACCAGCGTCGACTGCAGTTCGTTCCCGACTCGGGCCAGCTGCAGCAGCCGCTGTGCCAGGCTGGCATCGCGCTGACCGGCTCCCGGGGTGTCCAGCAGAACCATGCGAAAACGGCCCAGGCGCGCGAGCACACCCGGCAGTTCGTCCAGGCTGTCCATGGCAAAAACCGGCACGCCCAGCAGCTGTCCCAGCGCGCGTACCTGATCCTGGGCGCCAATGCGCACCGAGTCACCGGCGATCAGCGCCAGGTCACGCGAGCCATGGCGCAGCACCCAGCGAACGGCGAGCTTTGCCAGTACCGTGGTCTTGCCTACGCCGGTCGGTCCCACCAAAGCGATGCGACCGCCGTTCTCGAGCCATTGATCACCCATTACCGGCACGCGCTGACTCAAGGTTGCGCCCAGATAGCGGCGCGCGACATTCGCCTCGCACAGCTTGGGCAATCCAGCGACGATTTCGCCAGCCAGTCCCTGCTCGATACCAATCTCGGTCAGTTCGCGCAGCATTTCGGTGTGCAGCGGTGCACGACGCGTCAGATCCTTCCAGGCCAGTTGTGCCAGCTGTGTCTCGAGCATGCGGCGCAGGGTCTTCAACTCCGAGCTCATCGCATCGCTGGCGGCATCCAGTGTCGGCACGACATAGGATCCGGCCGGTGTTTCCGTGGGCGCGGGCGCCGACCAGGCGGCCGCGACGGCGCTGGAAATTGAACTCACGACCGGCTCTTCGACCGCAGGCAACGTGAATGATGTGTCGACGGACTGCCTGGTGCCGGGCGTCGCGGGGGAAAACTGTATGGGCTCGGGCCTCACGGCCAAAGTGGGCGCCGGGACCATGATGGGCGGGAGCTGGAGAGTCGGCTGTTTCTTCTGTGGCGGAGCAATGATCGGCGCGGTCGCCGCGAGCGGCGCCGCTGGGGCGATTGGGGCTGATGGGGCGGCCTTGAGCGGGGCCGAGATCAGTGGCGCGGTCGGCGCGGTCGAGTCCTGCACGTTGTCGGCGTCAAAGTCCATGGCGGCAGTGATTTCGACCCCATTGGCCGTGCGCCGCGTGGCCAGGATAACCGCGTTGGCACCCAGGCTGTCACGGACTGCACGCAGCGCGTGTCTGATGTCCGGTCCTGTGTGACGTGTGATCTTCATCTGAACTTCTCCAACTGCCTCGTGCTACTCGTCAGCGACCAACCGCGGACACCAGACGCACTTTCCGGTTGTCCGGGATCTCACTCCAGGCCAGAACATGCATGTTCGGGACGCTGGCTCGAATGAACCGCGCCAGCGTCTGTCGCAGTGGCGGCGGCACCAGCAGCACCGCCGGTTCTCCCAAGAGTTCCTGGCGCTGCGCGCTTTCCGCCAGGCGGGTCTGCAGGCGCTCGGCCAGGCTGGGCTCCAGTCCGGTCGCCGGCGAATTGGCGCTTCCGATGGAACCTTGCAGTAATCGTTCCAATTCCGGATCCAGCGTCATGACGGGCAGTTCGCCTGCCATTCCTGCGATGTCCTGCACAATTTGGCGACCCAGCGCAACGCGCACGGCCGCCTGCAGTACGGCCGGATCCTGCGAGCGGGGCGCCTGTTCGGCCAGGGTCTCGATAATCGCGCGCATATTGCGCAGTGGCACCCGTTCGGACAGCAGGGATTGCAGGACGCGCACGAGCACCGCCATCGGCAGCACCCGCGGCACCAGATCCTCGACCAGCTTCGGAGCGCTCTTGGCGACGTTGGCCAGCAGCTGGCTGACCTCCTCGTGGCCCAGCAGTTCATGGGCATGCGACTGGATGATGTGGCTGAGATGGGTTGCGATCACCGTTCCGGCATCGACCACGGTGTAACCCATGCTCTGCGCCTGATCCCGATCCGCCGGTTCAATCCACAACGCTTCCATGCCGAACGCCGGATCGCGAGTGGCGATGCCCTTTACCTGGCCGAAGACGCGGCCCGGATTGATGGCCATTTCGCGCTCGGGGTAGATGATGCTTTCACCCACCGGCACACCACCCAGGTTGATGCGATAGGTGTTGGGTGCCAGGTCCAGGTTGTCACGGATATGCACGGCCGGGACCAGGAAGCCGAGCTCCTGGGAAAGCTTGCGGCGCACGCCACGGATGCGGCCCAGTAAATCCCCGTTTTGCGTCTTGTTGACCAGGGGCACCAGCCGGTAGCCGACTTCCAGACCCAGAATATCGACGGGCCGCACGTCGTCCCACGACAGTTCCTTGTTCTCCGGTGCGGCCGGCGCGGCAGGCGGCGCGGCGGGCTTGGTGGCCGCAGTTTGAATGCGTTTGCGCACGGCATAGGCGCCGCCGCCGCACAGCGCGGCCATGCCGAGGAAGGCGAGATTGGGCATCCCGGGGACCAGACCGATGGCACCGAGCAGGCCGGCCGCCACACCGAGGGCGCGCGGCTGGCCAAACAGCTGGCGCTTCAATTCCCCGCCCATATCCTGCTTGCCGGACATGCGGGTGACGATGATGGCGACGGCAGTGGACAGCAGCAGTGCCGGGATCTGCGTGACCAGGCCGTCACCGATGGTGAGCAGGGTGTAGGTACGCGCCGCGTCGGCGAACCCCAGACCATGGCCGATCGTGCCGATCGCCAGGCCGCCCAGAATATTGATCATCAGGATCATGATGCCGGCGACCGCGTCGCCGCGGACGAATTTGCTGGCACCGTCCATCGAGCCGTAGAAGTCCGCTTCGGCGCGCACTTCGACGCGACGCAGGCGCGCTTCGTCCTGGGTGATCAGGCCCGCGTTCAGGTCGGCATCGATGGCCATCTGCTTGCCGGGCATTGCATCCAGGGTAAATCGAGCACTGACTTCGGAGATGCGGCCTGAACCCTTCGTCACCACCACGAAATTGATGATGGTCAGGATGATGAACACCACGACGCCGACGGCGAAGTTGCCGCCGATCACGAATTCGCCGAATGCCTGGATGACGCGTCCGGCGGCCGAGGGTCCCAGATGGCCGTGCAGCAGCACCACGCGGGTGGAGGCCACGTTCAGGGCGAGGCGCAGCAGCGTGGCCAGCAGCAGCACCGTCGGGAACACACCAAATTCGATTGGCCGTGCGACCTGGAACACGGCCATCACGATGACGATGGACAGCGCGATGTTGAATGTGAACAGCACATCGAGGGCAAAAGGCGGCAGTGGCAATACGACCATGGCCAGCACCGCGAGCACGCCCACGGGCACGCCGACCCCGACGCGCAACAGGTCGCGTATGGAAAGCTTGGTCGAAGTTGCTGCATCAGCCATGAATTAGTGCCTGGTTTGCTCGATCGTCGGGTCGATCGTCGGACGGACGGGGCGCGCCGCGCCGTGGGTGGCCGGGGTGCGCAGCTGCAATACGTAGGTGAGTACCTGTGCGACGGCCACGTACAGCGAGGCGGGCACTTCGGCGTTCAGTTCCACATCGCGGAACAGCACGCGCGCCAGCGGCGGGGCTTCGAATATCGGAACCTTGTTTTCGGCGGCGATCCTGCGGATGTTGGCCGCGACCTCGTCCGCGCCCTTGGCAACGACGATGGGTGCGCGCATGCGCTTCTCGTCGTAGCGCAGCGCTACCGAGTAGTGCGTCGGGTTGGTGATCACCACATCGGCCTTGGGGACTTCCTGCAACATGCGGCGTCGCGCCTGCTCCTGCTGCATGCGGCGAATGCGGCCCTTGAGCTCCGGAGAGCCGTCACTTTCGCGGTGCTCCTGGCGCACTTCCTGGCGCGACATGCGCAGCTGCTTGATGTACTGGTGCAAGGTCAGCGGCACATCGACGCCCGCGATGACCGCGAGCGAGCCCGACAGCGCCAGCAGCGCGCCCCCGGCGATGCTGGCCGCGTGGGTCATGGCCGCGTTCAGCGGTTCATTGCCCAAACTCAGCAGACTTGCGGCGTTCGCGCGCAGGAAAACGACGGCGATGACGCCGACCAGGAGGAATTTGGCATAGGATTTCAACAGTTCCGTGACGCCACGCATCGAGAACATGCGCTGCAGCCCGGGAATGGGATTGAGGCGTGAGAAGTTGGGAACCAGCGCCGTGAAACTCAAATTCCAGCCGCCGATGGCCAGCGGGCTCAACAGCGCGGCCGCCAGCGTCAGCTCGAGGATCGGGGCAGTCGCGAGCAGACCCTGCTTCGCCAAGGCCACCAGATTCGGCAGCAGGAGGTTCTCATCCAGGGCCTGCTCGCGCGACAGGGTCAGTCCGGACTTCATCAAGGTGGAGAACCCGGTTGCCATTGCGGCACCCGAGAAGCGCAATCCAATGACGGCAGCCAGCACGACGGCCGCGGTCGTCAGCTCACGGGAGCGGGGAACCTGACCACTCTTGCGCGCCTCATCGAGGCGCTTCTGAGTCGGTTGTTCGGTTTGGTCCTGACCGTTTTCATTCTCTGCCATGGCTTAGATCCGCGCCCCCGACAGGGACTGCAACACCATGAAGGTCTGCTCCAGGAGTCGCTCGAATCCGGACAACAGCTGCGGCACGCTCACGACCAGCACCAGCAGACCGAAGATCAGCATCACCGGGAAGCCCACGGCCATCAGGTTCAGCGTCGGCGCGGTGCGACTGACCATGCCAAATGCCATATTCACGATGAGCAGCGCGGTGATGCCGGGCAGTGCGATCGACAGGGCGCCACTGAAAAGCGTGCCGCCCCAGGACACGATCTGCCACAGATTCGTGGTGCCGAATCCCGATCCGCCGACTGGCAGGGTGCGAAAGCCATCGGCCAGTACTTCGATCAGGCGCAGGTGGCCGTCGAGGGCCAGAAACACCAGGGTGACGAAAATGGTGTACATATCGCCCAGCGCCGTCGTGCCGGTGCCGCGGATCGGATCGACCGAGAGCGCGTAGGACAAACCCATGCTGTTGGCGATGAGCTGTCCACCCAGGGTGATGGCATCAAACACCAGCTGCAGGCAGAAGCCCAGCGCAATGCCGATGACGACCTGCTGTGCCGTCACCACCAGGCCCTCAATCGAGAACGGCTGCAACTGCGGCGGGATCGAAATCATTGGCGCCAGGATGATCGCGATGGCGCCGGCCAGTACGATACGGATGCGCCCTGGAACGGCCTGGCTCGAGAACACCGGCGCCACCATCAGGCAGGAGCCGACTCGTATGAACGGCCACAGCAGCTGGCCGAGCCAGGTTTCCAGTTGTCCGGTGGTGAGCGTAATCATCGCAGCACGGATCGTCAGTTGACCAGACCGGGAATGCTGGTGAACAGCTCGCGCGTATAGCTGACGAATACCTTGATCATCCAGGGTCCCGCGATCACCAGCGTGGCGGCGATCGCCGCCAGCTTCGGAATGAATGACAAAGTCATCTCATTGATCTGGGTGGCCGCCTGGAAGGCGCCGATCACCAGTCCCGTCACCAGCGCCGCCAGCAGCATCGGGGCCGCGAGCATCAAGGTGATCACCAGGGCCCGTTCGGCAATGGTCATTACCATTTCAGGTGTCATGTATAGAAACTCGAGGCAAGCGTCCCCATGACCAGCGACCAGCCGTCGACCAGCACGAAGAGCATGAGTTTGAAGGGCAGCGAGATGAGTACCGGTGAAACCATCATCATGCCCATCGACATCAGTACGCTGGCCACCACCAGATCGATGATTACGAAGGGGATGAAGATCAGAAACCCGATCATGAAGGAGGTCTTCAGCTCGCTGGTCACGAAAGCCGGAACCAGCAGGCTCAGCGGCACATCATCCGGTGAGGCGAAGCCCTTGCCCCCGGAAATGCGCACGAAGGTGGCAATGTCACTTTCCCGGGTCTGATGCATCATGAAAGTCTTCAGCGGCGCCAGGGCGTTCGTCAGGGCCGTGGTTGAGTCGATGGTGCCGGCCATATACGGCTTCACCGCCTGGTCATTGATGCGATCGACCACCGGCGCCATCACGAACAGCGTCAGGAACAGCGACAGGCCGACCAGCACCTGGTTCGGAGGCGTCTGGCCGGCGCCGATCGCCTGGCGCAACAGCCCCAGCACGATGACGATACGGGTGAACGCAGTCATCATCAGCAGGATGGCCGGCAGCAGCGACAGTGCCGTCATCAGCACCAGTACCTGCAAAGTCAGGGTGTAGGTCTGGCCACCGCCGGGACCGCCCTGGACCGTGAGGGCGGGCAGACCGACATCCGCCGCGCACACATGCGGCATGGCGACGGCGATCACTGCCACCAGGGCCGGCAGCAGGGCGTGCAGCTTGCGCGAGGCTGGCATCACTTGCCCAGACTCCGTCGCAGCAGGGATTTGAACGAGGGACCATCAAGCGTCGGGGCCGCGGGGGCCTGCGGGGCCAGCGGCTCGGCGAGTACATGCAAGGCGCTGATCTGCCCGGGCGCCACGCCGACCAGCAGCTGGGTCGTGCCCACCTGCAGCAGCACGGCCCGTTCCTTGGGTCCCAGACGTACTTCGGCGATGACATTCACCGCGCCAAAGCGGCCGCTGCCCAGGTTGCGCATGCGCCGGGTGAGCCAGGCGCACAGGAAGATGGCGCCGAGCACGATGCACAGCGCGAGCGTCACCTGGCCGACTCCGGCGATTCCGGACACCGGAATACTGGAGACGGCCCCGGGGGCCGCGAAGACATGAGCAACCGCGCCGCTATTCATTCAACGCAGCTTGCGAATGCGCTCAGCCGGGCTGATGACATCGGTGAGGCGGATGCCGAATTTCTCATTGACCACGACCACCTCGCCGTGTGCGATGAGCGTGCCGTTGACGAATACGTCGAGCGGCTCGCCGGCGACCCGTTCGAGCTCCACGACCGAGCCCTGGTTGAGTTGCAGGAGATTGCGGATCGGAACGCGGGTGCGGCCCACTTCCATGGACAGCGTGACTGGAACATCCAGGATCACGTCCATGTTGATGTCGCTCTTGGTCTCCGGTACCGAGTCGGGTTGCAGATTTCCGAACTCGGCGGTCTGTGCTTCTGCTGGCGCTGCCATGGGTGTTTCCTCTAGGACTTCTTCAGGAAGGGATTGGCCGAGACCGCCGCCTTCGGGCGGGTCAGGCGCTCGTTGATCTTGATGGCCTGCTGGCCGCGGGAGATGCCGAAGTTGCCGCGGAACAGCGGCACGGACTCGGCGTTCAGGGTGATGGAGCCGTTGAAGTCGCAGGGGATCACATCGCCCGACTTCAGATTCAGCAGGTCGGCCAGCGTGACCGTCGCCTCGCCGAGCACGGCATTCAGTTCGATTTCGGCGTCATCGACTTCATCGCGCAACGCGCTGCTCCAGCGTCCGTCGCGTTCGGTGGAGTCGGCGGTACCGCCGGTATCGAGCAGTTCGCGCAGTGGCTCGAGCATCGAATAGGGCATGGTGACATGCAGGTCGCCGCCACCGCCGTGCAGTTCGATGCGGAAACTCGAGATCACGACAATCTCGGTCGGATTCACTATCTTCGCGAAGTGCGGATTGATTTCCGAATGGACATGTTCGAATTCCAAGGGGAGCAGCTTGGACCAGGCTTCCTTGAGGTTGGCGAAGGCGTGGCGCAGCAGCAGCTGAATGATGCGTTGCTCGGTTGCCGTGAAGTCGCGCCCTTCGACCTTGGCGTGGCGGCCGACGCCGCCGAAGAGGTTATCGACGGCGGTGAACACCAGCTTCGGGTCCATGACCACCAGCCCCAGGCCGCGCAGCGGGTTGATGCGCACGACGTTGAGGTTCGTCGGCATGTGCAGGGTGTTCACGTAATCGTTGAACTTCTTCATGGTCACCTGCGACACCGAGATCTCGGGGCTGCGGCGCAGCAGGTTGTATAGCGTCTGGTGGAACAGCCGCGCGAAGCGTTCGTTGATCATTTCGAGCGCCGGCATCCGGCCGCGCGCGACATGCAGATCGTTTATGAAGTCGTAGTTGCGAACCTCGCCGGGCGCCCCCGCAGGTTCCGTGCTCACCGCACCCACGTCGATGCCGTTGATCAGCGCGTCAACTTCGTCCTGATTGAGGATCTTTTCGGCGCCTTCGGCGGTCACAATGGCAATTCCCTGGCTTCTTACTGCATCACGAAGGTGGTGAAGAGCACGGTATCGACCTTTTCAGGCTTGCCGTCATTGGCGCTGAGCACCTTGCGCACGGCGGTGAGCGCCGCGGCGCGCAGCTTTTCCTTGCCTTCGCTGGTCGCAAGGTCGGTGGCCTTCTGGTTGCTGAACAGCATCAGCAGGTCATTGCGGATGATGGGATCGGAGGCCTTCAGTGCTTCGACCGTCTTCGGATCATGCGTCATGATCTGGGCGGTGATCTGCAGGAAGCGCACCTGCTGATCGCCCTGGAAGTTGGCCACGAAGGGCGGATCCAGCGGCACGTACAAAGGTGGCCCGGCCGGTGGCGGTGGCGCTGCCGCAGCGGTTTTCTTCGGCGAGTTGTGCGCCAGCATCAGCCAGGCGCCGGTGCCGCCACATGCGAGCAGCACGGCGCCGGCAATGCCGATCAGCAGCCAGGGTTTCTTGCGAGCCGGTGCGACCGGGGCTGGAGCAGCTGCAGCAGCGGCGGTGGCGGCGGCGGGAGCGGAAGGGGATGCGGCCATTGTTTGAAGTACCTGCACATCAAGGACATGAGAATCTCTTGAGTCAGGTAGTGCAACGCGTGTGCCACATGGTGCTGAGTGTGCATAAGTCCCTATGATTTAAGGGATTTGCGCATCAGCGGGGAGTGTGAACGGCGTCTCAGTCAAGGCGCCGCGCCAGAATTCCGGCGCGGCGCATGCGGACCGGTCAGGCGTAGGTGTCCAGCAGCGCGAGCCGGATGTTTGAGACCTGCGTCACAGTCGGCGCGCTCACGGTGTCGTTGCCCGGAATGCGCGAACTGCCGGAGGCCGGCAGCGACTGCGCTTGCTGCTGTTGAGGGGGTTCGCGAAACACCCCCGAGTCG
>DATHOA010000186.1:0-15158 GCA_035485475.1 Steroidobacteraceae bacterium
CACCGAGTCCACCACCGGCTCCTCCTCATCCTCGCACTTCACCCGCATGCGCAGGCGCTGATTGTTGCTGACCGACAGCAGGTGGTAGACGACGGCGAAGCGCGCGCCCGCGGCGGGTCGCGGCGGCGGGGTCGGCTCCTCGGCCGGGGCCGGCTGAATGCGGGCCCGGCTGAAACCGGTGTCGGTGGCCGAATGGGTCTGCCAGGTCTCGAGGCGGAACTGCGAATAGTCGACCACGGTCACATCAATGAGCGTTTCGAACTTCAGCTCCGGCGCGTCGCGCAGGGTATGCGCAACATCGAGCAGCGCGGCGCTGGCCACCTCGATCGTCACTTCCGTGGCCAGACTCGGAACGCGCGTGGCGCGGCCCTGCAGCTGCGCGTCCACGTGGCGCGCGAGAGCCTCAATGTGCTCGCTCAATTCTTAAGTACTCCGCAATCTAACTGGCTGCGCGCACACCTGGGAAGATGGTGCTGGTACGCTGGATCTTCTTCTGCAACTGGATGATGCCGTAGATCAGCGCCTCGGCCGTGGGCGGACATCCGGGAACGTACACATCCACGGGTACGATGCGATCACAGCCGCGCACGACCGCATACGAATAGTGATAGTAGCCGCCGCCATTGGCGCAGGAGCCCATCGAAATCACCCAGCGCGGCTCCGGCATCTGGTCATAGACCTTGCGCAGCGGTGCGGCCATCTTGTTGACCAGGGTGCCGGCGACGATCATGACGTCGGACTGGCGCGGGCTGGGCCGAAACACCACGCCAAAACGGTCGGTGTCATAGCGGGAGGCGCCGGCGTGCATCATCTCCACCGCGCAGCAGGCCAGACCGAAGGTCATCGGCCACAGCGAACCGGTGCGCGCCCAGTTGACGAGGCTGTCGACCTGTGTGGTCAGAAATCCGCGCTCGGCGAATCCCTCCGGTCCATCCTCGGCGTCTAATCCCACTCCAGCGCTCCTTTCTTCCACTCGTAGATGAAGCCGACGACGAGGATCCCGAGAAAGATGCCCATCGCGATCAGCCCGAAGACGCCGATCTTGGCGAGCGCCACCGCCCAGGGAAACAGGAACGCGATCTCCAGATCAAAGACGATGAACAGGATGGCGACCAGGTAGTAGCGTACGTCGAAGCGCATGCGCGCATCTTCATACGGTTCGAAGCCGCACTCGTAGGGTGACAGCTTCTGCGCGTCGCCCTTCGAACGGGTCGACAGGCGGCCGAGCAGTGAGCCTAGGCCGAGCATGATTGCCGCGAGGCCCGAGGCGATGATCAGGAAGATCAGGACCGGTAGGTAATTACCCAGCATGCTCTTAAATCTGCACAGCCAAATGCTGCAACGATTGTACCAGCCATAACCAAAGATGTGGTGCCGACGGCCGGACTCGAACCGGCACGCCTTGCGGCGTTAGCACCTCAAGCTAGTGTGTCTACCAATTCCACCACGTCGGCAATGATCGCAAAAGAAACTATTTCGGCGCGCTGGCGGGCGCTGCAGGTGCAGCGATCGCCGCCGGCCCCGAACTTGCACCGGCGCCGGGCACCGTGAACGAGAGCGGGCTTGACGACGCGGGCGCGGTCTCGCCCGCCGTATCAAAAATTGTTTTCGGCGCCTCGGCCTTCTTGGTGCCGAAGTAGGCCAGCGCCAGACTGTTCACCATGAACACCGCGACCAGCACCGCAGTCGCGCGCGACAGCGCGGTGCCCGCGCCACGCGCACCGAACACCGTGCCGGATGCGCCCGCGCCAAAGCCCGCGCCTGCATCCGCGCCCTTGCCGCGCTGGATCAGCACCAACCCGATGATGAAAGCGCAGCTGATGAACTGCACTGCAGACAAAACAATATGCCACATTTACGAATCTGCTCCACACGCGGCCGACATCGCCAGTCCCGTCAGCGGCCGGCCGCTGCCAGGATGGCCAAAAACTCTCCTGCCTTTAACGAGGCGCCCCCGATCAGACCACCGTCAACATCGGGCATCGCGAACAGCTGCGCCGCATTACCAGCGTTGACGCTGCCGCCGTAGAGGATACGAACCTCGCCCGCAATTTTAGCATCCTGTCGCGCCAAGTGCCCGCGGATGAACGCGTGGGCCTCCTGGGCCTGTTCGGGGCTGGCCGTCAGGCCCGTGCCGATGGCCCAGCACGGCTCATAGGCAATGACCGCCCCGCCGAAGCCCGTGGCCCCGCAGCGCTCCAGCACGGCGTCCAGCTGCCGCCCGATCACGGCCAGCTGCTGCCCCGCCTTGCGCTCGGCCAGGCGCTCCCCGACACACAGGATCGGCGTGAGCAGCGTGCGCGCCGCGGCAAACTTGCGGGCCACGAGCTGGTCGTCCTCGCCCTGCATCTGGCGCCGCTCGGAGTGGCCGACGATCACGTAGCTGCACTGCAGGTCCTGCAGCATTGCCGCCGACACCTCGCCGGTGAAGGCGCCCTTGGTCTCGGCGCTGACATTCTGCGCCCCCAGGGCGATCGGCAGTTCGGCCGCGCGCAGCAGGTTACCGACCTGCGACAGGTACACATGCGGCGGGCACACGGCGCACTCCACGGTGGGGGTCGGGAACGCCTGGGCAAGCTCATCAATGAGCTTGGCGTTCTCGGCGCGCGAGCCGTGCATTTTCCAGTTGCCGGCCACCAAAGGTTGTCGCATGTCCTACCCCCGCCGCTGGCGGTGCGCCCTAAAAAAGGGCGCGCGATCATAGCCACGCAGGCGCCCCGTTGCAATCAACTTGCGCCTAAGCTCAGGCCACAGCGGCGCGTACTACCGCGGCGAGCTCATCCGCGTAGGCCCGGGTGGCCCGTTCATCGCGCCCTTCCACCATGACCCGAATGACCGGTTCGGTGCCGGAGGGCCGCAGCACCACCCGCCCCTCCCCGCCCAAGCGCGCCTCGATGCTGCGGACGCTGCTTTGAATGGCGGGCACCGTGGCCGGGTCGAAACGCTGCGCCACCTTTACGTTCAGCAGCACCTGCGGGAAACGCTGCATGCCCGCAGCCAGCTCCGCCAGGCTCTGGCCGGTCCGTTTCATGATCGATAGCACCTGCAGGGCGCTGATGAGGGCATCGCCCGTGGTGGTCTGGTCCAGACACAGAATATGTCCGGAGGTTTCCCCGCCGAGCACGCCGCCGGTTTCACGCAGCAGCCCCAGCACGTAGCGGTCCCCGACCGCGGCGCGCTGGAATTCGATGCCCTGGATCTTCAGGGCCTGCTCGAGCCCGAAGTTGCTCATGACCGTGCCGACCACCGGGCCGGTGAGGGTCCCCTCGCGCTTGCGGGCGCGCGCCATGATGTAGAGCAGCTGGTCGCCATCGACCACGCGTCCGAGATGATCAACCATCACCAGCCGGTCACCGTCCCCATCCAGGGCGATGCCCACATCGGCCCGTACGCCCGGCACCGTCAGCTGCAACAGCTGTGGCGCCATCGAGCCGCAGCCATCATTGATGTTGCGGCCATTCGGCGAGCAACCCACCGGCACGATTTCAGCGCCAAGATCGGTGAGCACGCGCGGCCCGACCTTGTAGGCCGCGCCGTTGGCGCAGTCGATGACGATCTTCATCCCCGCCAGGTCCACGCCGGCGGGCATCGTGTCTGCGCAGAATTCCTGGTAGGCCACGCGGGACTTGTCCACGCGCACGGCACGCCCCAGCAGGCCTGATTCACGGGTCACCGGCCCGCGCCCCAGCTGCGTCTCGATCTGCTCCTCGAGCTCATCGGAGAGCTTGCCGCCCTCGGCATCAAAGAACTTGATGCCATTGTCATCAAAGGTATTGTGCGAGGCACTGATCACGACTCCACAGCGGCACTCGAACTTGCGGGTCAGGTAGGCGATTCCGGGGGTGGGCAGCGGACCGATCAGCAGCACATCGACGCCGGCGGCCACGAAGCCCGCCTCCAGCGCCGACTCAAACATGTATCCCGACAGGCGTGTGTCCTTGCCGATGAGCGCCTTGCCGCCCGCGGGGGCGAGCACATGCGCCGCGGCGCTGGCGAGGTTCAAGGCGAAATCCACCGTCATGGGATGCTGTCCCACGCGGCCGCGTATGCCATCGGTGCCGAAGAACTGCCGTGCCACGACCTACACTCCTGCCTGCACCGCGTGTGCAACCTTCAATGCGTCCACCGTCTCCGCCACATCGTGGGCGCGGATGATATGCGCGCCGCGCAGCACCGCAGCCACGGCCAACGCCAGGCTTCCGGCCAGCCGCCCGGCGTCGGCGCGACCGGTGATGACGCCGATGGTCGACTTGCGGGACATGCCCATCAGCACCGGCAGCCGCAGCGCTACAAACTCCGGCAGCTGCCGCACCAGCGCCAGATTGTGCGCCACTGTCTTGCCAAAGCCGAATCCCGGGTCGATGACGATGCGGTCGCGGCCGATGCCGGCGGCCTCGCAGGCGGCCACCCGCGCCTGCAGGAAGCGTTTCACCTCGGTCACGACATCCGTGTACTCGGGCCGCTGCTGCATGGTCTGCGGCTCGCCCTGCATGTGCATCACGCACACCGCGCAGTCCGCGGCGGCCGCCGCCTCGAGCGCCCCGGAGCGCTGCAGGCCGCGCACATCGTTGATCAGGGTCGCACCCGCGGCCACCGCGGCCAGGATGACTTCCGGAGTACTCGTATCGACCGACACGACGGCATGGCCGCCGCGCGCCAGCCGTTCGACCACCGGAATCACCCGGCGCAACTCCTCCTCCACACTCACGACCGGAGCGCCGGGACGGGTGGACTCCCCGCCCACATCGATGATCGCGGCGCCGGCTTCGATCATCCGCTGCGCATGCTCGAGGGCCCGCGCATGACTCACGAAACGGCCGCCATCGGAAAAGGAGTCTGGCGTGACATTGAGCACGCCCATGACTCGCGGACGGGTCAGATCAAGCAGGGTTGAACCACAGCGCAGCTGCATCATCGGCACCAAGAAGCAAGGTCGCGTCCCTTGCTAGTGCTGGCCGGCGGGCGAACCGATCGGACCGGGCTGGCCGGCCGGCTTCGGCGCCGGCGGCTGCTTGTTGGTCGGCAGCGAATCATCCCAGCCGGCGGGCGGCTGTGGCGGCTTGCCATCCATGATGTCCTTGAGCTGCCCGTCGTCGATGGTCTCGTACTTGATGAGCGCTTCGGCCATGGCGTGCAGTCGATCCAGGTTGGTCACCAGGATCTGCTTCGCCCACTGGTAGTTGGTCTCGATGACATTGCGGATCTCTTCATCGATGGCATGCGCGGTGCCGTCCGAAACCTGCTTGTGCTGGGTCACGCTGCGACCCAGGAACACCTCGCCGGTCTCTTCCGTATAGGTCAGAGGTCCGAGCTTGTCCGACAGGCCCCACTTCGTGACCATGTTGCGCGCCAGGTCGGTGGCCCGCTCGATGTCATTGGAAGCGCCGGTCGTGACGGCGTCCTGGCCGAAAATCAGCTCCTCGGCGATGCGGCCACCGAACAGCGTCGCGATCGAACTTTGGATGCGGCGGCGCGAAAGACTGTAGCGGTCCTGCTCGGGGAGAAACTGGGTGACACCCAGCGCACGGCCGCGCGGAATGATGGTCACCTTGTAGACCGGGTCGTGCTCGGGGACGGTCATGCCGACGATGGCGTGGCCTGCCTCGTGGTAGGCGGTCATGCGCTTCTCGTCCTCGGTCATGACCATCGAACGGCGCTCGGCGCCCATCATGATCTTGTCCTTGGCGCGCTCGAACTCTTCCATGCTGACCATGCGCTTGTTGGCGCGCGCCGCGAACAGCGCGGCCTCATTGACCAGGTTCGCAAGATCCGCGCCGGAGAATCCGGGGGTACCGCGGGCAATCAGCTGCGGCTTCACATCCTCACCCAGCGGCACGCGGCGCATGTGGACGCGCAGGATCTGCTCGCGGCCACGCACATCCGGCAACGGCACGACGACCTGGCGGTCGAAGCGGCCGGGACGCAGCAGCGCCGGGTCCAGCACATCCGGACGGTTGGTCGCCGCGATGACAATGATGCCCTCGTTGCCCTCGAAGCCGTCCATTTCGACCAGCAGCTGGTTGAGGGTCTGTTCGCGCTCGTCGTGGCCACCGCCCAGGCCCGCACCACGGTGCCGGCCGACGGCGTCGATTTCGTCGATGAAAATGATGCACGGCGCGTGCTTCTTGGCCTGCTCGAACATGTCGCGCACGCGCGAGGCGCCAACGCCGACGAACATTTCCACGAAGTCGGAGCCGGAAATCGTGAAGAACGGCACCTTGGCTTCGCCGGCAATCGCGCGCGCGAGCAGCGTCTTGCCGGTGCCGGGCGATCCGACCATCAGCACGCCCTTGGGAATCTTGCCACCGAGCTTCTGGAACTTGCCCGGATCCTTGAGGAAGTCGACGATTTCGGCGACCTCCTGCTTGGCCTCATCGACGCCGGCGACGTCGGCGAAGGTGACACTGACCTGGTCCTCACCCAGCAGTCGCGCGCGGCTCTTGCCAAAGGACATGGCGCCGCGGCCACCCGAGGCACCCTGCATCTGGCGCAGCATGTACAGGAAGAAGAACAGCAGCAGCACCGGTGCGGCCAGCTGCAATATCAGCTGGGTCCAGAAACTCGGCTGCTTGGGCGGCAGGCCCTTGATGTCGACGTTGCTCTTCTGCAACTCGCCGATCAGCGCCGTGTAATCGGTTTCCGGATTGAATGCCTTGAATTGGGTCTTGTCCTTCAAGGAACCCAGGATCTGGTCCCCCTGCAGAACCACTGACTCCACCTTGCTGGATTTCACATCATCCAGGAAGACGGAGTAGTCGATTTCCTGCGGCTGGTTCCCCGGGGGCAGGTACCGGCTGAACACCAGCAGCAGGACGACGACGATGATCACCCATAGCAGGATGTTTTTCGTCAGGTCGTTCAAGGAATCATCCTTATAAAAGCTCTAATTTCGCTCATTCATCGAACCTACACTATCGTGAAGTCCTTCGCCAGCAAGTACAGCTCAGGACTGCGGGCCCGGGACGCCTCGGGTTTGAGCATCCGGACCTTTGCAAATCGTTGCCGCGTGGCAGCCAACAGCTCGGTGAATCCAGATCCCTGGAAGACCTTGATCAGGGCCGTACCGCCCGGTTTCAAGACCTTACCGGCCATATCCAGGGCCAGTTCCGCCAGATACATGGACCGCGGCTGATCGATCGCATCGACTCCGCTCAAGTTCGGGGCCATATCCGAGAGCAATACGTCCACCCCCTGCTGCGGCACCAGCCCCAGCAGCGCGGCCACCACGGCCTCCTCCCGGAAGTCCCCCTGGACGAACTCCACCCCCACGATCGGGTCCATCGGCAATATGTCCGTGGCCACCACGCGGCCGTTGCGGCCGACCCGGCGGGTGGCGTATTGACTCCAGGCCCCGGGCGCAGCCCCCAGGTCCAGGCAGACCTGTCCCGGCCGCAGCAATTTCTCGCGCTGGTCGAGTTCTTCGAGCTTGTAGATGGCCCGCGAGCGAAATCCGGCCGCCTTGGCTTTTTTCACGAAAGGATCGGAGAAATGTTCCTGCAGCCAGCGGTCACTGCTCTTGGAGCGCCGGGCCACCGCTAATTCACCTGAGCCGTTACAATTGTCGCCATGGCCACCATCGAATTATCCGAAAATCAGCGCCGCTTCCTGCGCGGCCGGGCGCACGCCCTGAAACCCACCATCCAGATCGGCGGCAAGGGCCTCACCGACGCGGTGGCCGCCGAAACCGCGCGCGCCCTGCATGATCACGAGCTCATCAAGGTGCGCGCCTCCGGCGCCGACCGCGACGCGCGCGATGCCATGTTCGCCGACCTCGCCAGGCGTACCCGCAGCGCCCTCGTCCACCGCATCGGTCATGTCGCGGTGCTGTACCGGGCCAATACCGCCAAGCCGGGGCTGGTCATTCCGGACCCGAAGCCCTCGACGCTCAAGTCTTGACGGCGACGATTTCGTAGGACTTGGTGCCCCCGGGGGTCGCCACGTCGACGATATCGCCCTCGGACTTCGCGACCAGCGCGCGCGCGATCGGGGAAGTCACGGAAATACGTCCGGCCTTCAGGTCAGCCTCGTCCTCACCGACGATCTGGTAGCTCACCTGCGCGCCACTGTCCTGATCCTCCAGCTGCACCACCGCACCGAATACCACCCGGCCATCCTTTGGCAGCGTGCTCGGATCGATGATTTCGGCGGTCGACATCTTGGCCTCGATCTCCTGGATCCGGCCCTCGATGAAACCTTGCTGCTCGCGCGCCGCATGGTACTCGGCGTTCTCCGACAGGTCCCCGTGGGCGCGCGCTTCGGCGATGGCCTTGATGACATTGGGCCGGTCCTGGGACTTCAGTCGCTTCAGTTCCGTGCGCAGCGCTTCGGCGCCGCGCACCGTCATGGGAGTTCGTTTCATACGCCGCGGATCTCCTGATGCAGGTCGGCGAGGCGATTGACCTCGACTTCATCGATATGTTCGAGCGCCTCGCAGGTCGCCAGGGCCGCGGCCAGCGTCGTGTAGTACGTGACGCGGCGATGGACCGCCTCGCGACGGATGGAATTGGATTCCTGGATGGCCTGCTTGCCTTCCGTGGTATTCACGATGAGGTCGATCTCATCATTCTTGATCATATCGACGATGTGCGGGCGCCCCTCGCGCACCTTGTTCGCACGGCGACACACGATCCCGGAGGCCTCGAGAACCGCCGCGGTGCCGGTGGTGGCGACGATCGTGAAGCCGTAGCCGATGAGGCGGCGCGCCAGATCCACCGCACCGGGCTTGTCGCGCTCGCGCACGCTGATCAGGCACACCCCGTTGCGCGGCAGCGTGACACCGGAGGCGGACTGCGCCTTGGCGTAGGCCTCACCGAAGGTGCGACCCGTGCCCATGACCTCCCCGGTCGATTTCATTTCCGGCCCGAGGATCGGATCGGCTTCCGGGAATTTCGCGAACGGAAACACCGCCTCCTTCACCGAGAAGAACGGCGGCACCCGCTCGACCGTCGCATCGAGTTCCACCAGCTTGCGACCAATCATGGTGCGCGCGGCGATTTTCGCCAGCGCCAGACCGATGGTCTTGGACACGAACGGCACGGTGCGCGAGGCGCGCGGATTCACTTCCAGCACGTACACCACCCCATTCTGCACGGCGAACTGGATATTCATCAGGCCCACGACATTCAGCGCCATTGCCAGCTTACGGGTCTGGTCGCGGATTTCATCCTGGATGGCGGGCGTCAGGCTGTACGGCGGCAGCGAGCTGCCCGAGTCACCCGAGTGCACGCCGGCCTGCTCGACATGTTCCATGATGCCGCCGATCAGCACCTGCTCACCGTCGCAGACCGCATCCACGTCGACCTCGATGGCCACGTCCAGGAATCGGTCGAGCAGCACCGGACTGTCATTGGAGACGCGTACCGCGACCGTCATGTAGGTGCGCAGATCCTCCTCGGTGAATACTACTTCCATGGCCCGTCCCCCGAGCACATACGAGGGTCGCACCACCAGCGGAAAGCCAACCTCCCGCGCCAGCCGCACCGCCTGCTCCTCGGTACGCGCCGTCGCGTTCGCCGGCTGCTTCAGGCCGAGGTTACGCACCAGCAGCTGGAAGCGCTCCCGATCCTCGGCCACATCGATCGAATCCGGGCTGGTGCCGATAATGGGCGCCCCGGCCTCCTCCAGGGCCCGCGACAGCTTCAGGGGGGTCTGCCCGCCGAACTGCACGATCACCCCTTCGGGCTTCTCCTTCTCCAGGATCTCGAGCACGTCCTCGAGGGTGAGCGGCTCGAAATACAAACGGTCGGAGGTGTCGTAGTCGGTAGAGACCGTCTCCGGATTGCAATTGACCATGATGGTCTCGAAACCATCCTCGCGCAGCGCCAGCGCCGCGTGTACACAGCAGTAATCGAATTCGATGCCCTGGCCGATGCGGTTCGGTCCGCCGCCCAGGATCATGATCTTGCGGCGGTCGGTGGGATTGGCCTCGCACTCCTCCTCGTAGGTCGAGTACATGTAGGCCGTCGAGGTCGCAAATTCCGCCGCGCAGGTGTCCACCCGCTTGTACACGGGCCGGATACCGAAGTCATGGCGGCGCTGCCGCACCGCCTTTTCGACCACGCCCACCAGGTGCGCGAGTCGGCCGTCCGAGAAGCCCTTGCGCTTCAGGGCCCGCAGGCGCTCGGTGGACAGTCCGCTCATGCCGCGCTCGGCGACCTGTTTTTCCTCCAGCACCAGATCTTCCAGCTGCGCGAGGAACCACGGATCGATGTGCGTGAGCTCCTGGATCCTCTCGAACGACCAGCCGGCGCGGAATGCATCCGCGGTGAACAGCAGCCGGTTGGCACCCGGCACCCGCAGTTCGTATTCCAGCTTGGCTGAGGTCTCATCAGTGAGGGGCAGGCTCAGCTGCTCCCCCAAACCATCCAATCCGGTCTCAAGCCCGCGCAGCGCCTTTTGCAGCGATTCCTGGAAGGTGCGGCCAATGGCCATCACCTCACCCACGGACTTCATCTGGGTCGTGAGCCGATCATTCGCGGCCGGGAACTTCTCGAAGGTGAAGCGCGGAATCTTCGTGACCACGTAGTCGATCGAGGGCTCGAAGGATGCCGGGGTCGCGCCGCCCGTGATGTCGTTGCGCAGTTCATCGAGCGTGTAGCCGATGGCGAGTTTCGCAGCAATCTTCGCGATCGGAAATCCCGTCGCCTTGGAGGCCAGCGCCGAGGAGCGGGACACGCGCGGGTTCATCTCGATCACCAGCAGCCGGCCGTCCTGGGGATTCACGGCAAACTGGACATTCGAGCCGCCGGTTTCGACGCCGATCTTGCGCAGCACGGCGATGGAGGCATCGCGCATGCGCTGGTATTCCTTGTCCGTCAGCGTCTGGGCCGGCGCGACGGTGATGGAATCCCCGGTGTGCACGCCCATCGGGTCGAGGTTCTCGATCGAACAGATGATGATGCAGTTGTCCTTGCGATCGCGCACCACCTCCATCTCGTATTCTTTCCAGCCGATGACGGCCTCTTCGAGCAGTACTTCGCTGGTGGGCGAGGCATCGAGGCCGCGCGCCAGGATGGTTTCAAACTCCTCGCGGTTGTAGGCAATGCCGCCACCGCTGCCGCCCATGGTGAAGGAGGGACGGATCACCACCGGGTAGCCGATATCCCCGATGGCGCCGTTGGCTTCCTCGAGGTTATGCGCGATGCGCGAGCGCGGAGTCTCCAGGCCGATCTCGCGCATGGCATCACGGAACTGCTCGCGGTCCTCGGCCATGTCGATGGCCGCCCGCGAGGCGGCGATGAGCTCCACGCCGTACTTTTCCAGGATGCCTTCGCGCACCAGATCGAGCGCCGTATTCAACGCCGTCTGGCCACCCATCGTGGGCAACAGCGCATCAGGTCTTTCCTTCTCGATGATGCGCGCCACCGTGCGCCAGTTCACCGGCTCGATGTAGATGGCATCGGCCATCTCCGGGTCGGTCATGATCGTGGCCGGATTGGAGTTCACCAGGATGACCCGGTAACCCTCCTCACGCAGCGCCTTGCAGGCCTGGGCGCCGGAATAGTCGAACTCGCACGCCTGCCCAATGACAATGGGACCGGCGCCGATGATCAAGACACTCTGGATGTCTGTCCGCTTAGGCAATTCTCGAAGCTCCTGCAGCCTAGCGCCGCGGGTTTTGCTCGCTCTGCCGCAGCTGGTTCTGCAACCGTCTGAGCATGAGCTGGTTGAAACGTTCAAACAGGGGCTTCACGTCATGCGGTCCGGGACTGGCTTCCGGATGACCCTGGAAACTGAAGGCCGGACGATCCTTGAACGCCAGCCCCTGCAGCGAGCCATCGAACAATGACCGATGCGTCGCCCTGACATTGTCAGGTAAGGAGGACTCATCGACCGCGAAGCCGTGATTCTGACTGGTGATCATGACCCGACCGCTCTCCAGGTCCTGCACCGGATGGTTCGCGCCGTGATGGCCGAACTTCATCTTCACGGTCGTGCCGCCCGCGGCCAGTCCCATCAGCTGGTGACCGAGGCAGATGCCGAACAGCGGCATTTCGGCCTCCAGCAGTTCGCGGGTCGCCGTGATGGCATAGTCACACGGTTCCGGATCGCCCGGGCCGTTGGACAGAAACACTCCATCGGGCTGCAGCTGCAGCACCTCACGCGCGGTGGTCTGCGCCGGCACCACGGTCATGCGGCAACCGGCGTCCGACAACAGGCGCAGGATATTGCGCTTGATGCCGAAGTCATAGGCGACGACGTGCAGGCGCTGGTGCGCGCGGATGTTCTGGCGGCCCGTGTCCTGCCAGGTGTTGCCTTCGTTCCACTGGAAGGGACGCTTGGTGGACACGACCTTCGCCAGGTCCATGCCCTTCAGTCCCGGAAATTTGCCGGCGAGCTTGACGGCGGCCTGGGCGTCGACCTGTTCACCGGTGACGATGCATCCGGACTGCGCACCCTTCTCGCGCAGCAGGCGGGTCAGGCGCCGCGTATCAATCCCCGCGATGGCGACGATCTTGCCGCGGGTCAGAAATTCGCACAGCGGCTCGACCATGCGCCAGCTGCTGGCGCGCAGCGGCAGATCGCGGATCACGAGACCCGCGGCATAGATCTGGGATGATTCGAGATCCTCAGCGTTCGTGCCGGTATTGCCGATGTGAGGATAGGTGAGCGTGACGATCTGCCTGGCGTAGGACGGATCGGTGAGGATCTCCTGGTAACCGGTCAATGCAGTATTGAAAACGACTTCGCCAGTGGTGTTGCTTGGTGCTCCGATGGACTGGCCACGGAAGATCGAACCGTCCGCCAGCGCCAGCACCGCAGGAAGATATGTCATGGTGCGTTCGCGCGCGTGCTGCAGATAAACAAAGCGGGAGGAGTTCTTGTTGGAACATCCTCCCGCCTTGCATGGACTAACCCTCGCGGATTAGAAGTAAATCTTACGGGCCGCCACCCGGTGTGTCCATGCGATTCCAAGACTTTTTTGTGCTCCCAAATGGGCTCGGCGGGTACTGTATGTAGCTCCTCGACCGCCCCACATTCGTGTCGTAACATACTGATCCTAAAGAATAATATCCCGCATGAAATAATGTCCGGGCGCCCGCCCGGCCAGCCACGCGGCCGCCTCCAGGGCCCCCCGGGCGAAAACGTTTCTGTCCGTAGCGCGGTGCGACAAAACCACTTGCTCGCCTGTTCCGGCAAAGACCACGGTGTGGTCACCGACGATATCCCCGGCGCGCACCACCGCGAATCCGATGTCGCCTTCGCGGCGCAGCCCGTCACGCTGATGCGCCGACACGGCGTCGAACTCCTGACCGCGCGCCTGCGCGACGGCGTGACCCAATGCCAGTGCCGTGCCCGAGGGCGCGTCCTTTTTCAAGCGGTGGTGAGCCTCAACGATCTCCACATCGAAGTTCAGCGGCAAGGTCTGCGCGGCCTGGCGCACCAGTTCCAGCAACAGCGTGACACCGAGGCTGGTGTTGGCCGCTATCAGCAAGGCGATGTGCCGCGCCGCGCGCTCGATCTCCGGCTTCAGTTCCGCGGCGATGCCGGTCGTGCCGACCAGCAGCGGCTTGCCCGCGACAATACAGGCGGCCAGGTTTGAGGCCGTGGCGGGTGACTGCGAGAAGTCGATCGCGCAATCACACTCGGCCAGCGCCGCGGCCACATCGGCGGTCACGGTGACACCCAAGCGCCCGACGCCTGCGAGCTCACCCACATCGCGCCCCAGATGCGCGCTGCCCGCATGCGTCACCGCGCCGGTGATGCGCACGTTGGGGCGCTCCTTCGATACCCGCACCAGCGCCTGGCCCATGCGGCCGGTGGCTCCGATGATGAGAACGCGCAAGGTACCGCTCATAAACCTATTCGCCTTTGGAGAAGAAACTCTTCACGCCTTCCAGGAAACCCTTCTGTCGCGGCGCATGGTGCGTGCCGCCACGCAGTGATTCATCCAGCCGCTTCACCAGCTCGCGCTGCTCTGCGGAGAGTTTCACGGGTGTCTCGATCATGACCTTGCAGAACAGATCGCCCCGCGCCCCACCGCGCACCGGCTTCACGCCCTTGTCGCGCAGGCGAAAGACCCGCCCCGATTGCGATTCGGGTGGGATCTTGATGGTGACGTCCCCGTCCAGGGTGGGCACCTCCAGCGTACCGCCCAGCGCCGCCGTCGCAAAGCTGATGGGTACCTCACACGAGAGGTGTTCGCCTTCGCGCTGAAAGATGGCGTGCTCCAGGACCCGCACTTCAACATACAGGTCGCCGGCCGGCCCGCCGTTGCGCCCGGCCTCGCCCTCGCCGGTCAAGCGGATGCGATCGCCGCTGTCGACGCCGGCCGGAATTTTCACGGACAGCTTCTTGGCGCGCCGCACGCGGCCCTGTCCCAGGCAGGTATCGCAGGGATTGCGCACGATCGTGCCCAGGCCGCGGCAGTGCGGACAGGTCTGCTGCAGTTGAAAGAACCCCTGCGAGACACGCACCTGCCCGTTGCCACCGCAGGTCTCGCAGGTCACCGGCGCGCTGCCCTTCGCCGCCCCGGTACCGTGACAGGTGGTGCACTCCTCGAGCTTCGGCAGCTCGACTTCAAGCACGTGCCCGAACACGGCCTGACCCAATTCCAGTTCGATCTCATAGCGCAGGTCCGCGCCGCGAAACACCTGGGAGCGGCCGCCGCCGCCGCGCCGCCCACCGCCGAAAATGTCGCCGAACACATCGCCAAAGATATCGCTGAAGGCATCCGCGCCGCGCTGGCCGGCACCGCGTGCGGCCGCGGCTTCCAGACCCGCATGGCCATGCTGATCGTAAATGGCACGCTTTTGTGCATCGCCGAGCACCTCGGCGGCTTCCTTGCATTCCTTGAATTTGTCCTCGGCCTCGTGATCACCCGGATTGCGGTCCGGATGGAATTTCATCGCCAGGCGGCGATAGGCCTTCTTGATGTCCGCTTCGGATGCCGTCTTGGCGACATCCAGTACTTTGTAATAATCGCGCTTAGACATGCCCGCCCTGCCGAACCCTTAAACACGTCAAAGCCGCCGTGCCCTGGCCCACCGGTGTCAGCGGTGGGAGCCCGAGCGCGGCGGCATTGTTTCGACCCGAGGATACCGCTTATGGCTTACGAAGCGCGGCGATCCTTGTCCTTCACCTCTTCGAACTCGGCGTCGACCACGTCGTCCTTCGGGCCCGCGGACCCGGCACCGGTGGCACCACCGGCACCCGCA
>DATHOA010000187.1:0-15995 GCA_035485475.1 Steroidobacteraceae bacterium
CCCTGCACGCGGCGCAGCTGAGCCTGCAACACCCCTTCACGGGCAAGACGCTGGCCTGGGACGCGCCCATCCCGACGGACATGCAGGAGCTGGTCGCCGCGCTGGCGCTGGACCAGCGTGCCCACATCAAAGCCAGCGCGGACTCCCATGCCCAGGTCCGGCGCTAGTCCGGCGGCCGCAGCGCCATCCGGTCTGGTGCCGGACTGGCCGGTCCCGGAAAACGTGCGGACGGCATTCACCTTGCGCGGTGGCGGGGTCAGCGTGGGCCCGTACGCAGCGCTGAACGTCGGCACCCATGTCGAGGATGCGCCCCCGGCCGTTGCCGAGAATCGGCGCCGGATTGCCGCGCGCTTCGATCTGCCCACCGAGCCGGCCTGGCTGACGCAGGTGCATGGCGCCGAGGTGCTGCGGCTGGACGCGCAGCTTCAGGCGAACCTCACGGCCGACGCGGTGGTCACGCGTCGCCCCGGACGGGTGTGCGTGATCCAGGTTGCCGATTGCCTGCCGGTGCTGCTCGCCGCCGGTGACGGCTCGGTGGTGGGAGCGGCGCATGCCGGCTGGCGCGGTCTGGCGGCGGGGGTATTGGAGGCAACCGTTGCGGCAATGGACGTGCCGCCCGGGCAGCTGCGGGCCTGGATCGGACCGGGCATCGGTCCGGCGCATTTCGAGGTCGGCGCGGAGGTGCGTGAGCGCCTGGTAGGTGCCGCCGGTCCGGCTGGCGCGGCCAAGGCCGAGGCAGCCTTTATCGCCAATGCGCGCGGGCGCTGGCAGTGCGACCTGGTGGCCCTGGCGCGGCAGCGGCTGGCGGCCTGCGGGCTGAGCGCCATTCATGGCGGCCGGTGGTGTACGTTCAGCGATGCCGAGAACTTCTTTTCCTTTCGCCGCGACGGCCGCACGGGGCGGATGGCGGCCTTGATCTGGCTGGCCGGAACCCCCACAAACGGGGGCAGATAACTTGAAGGTTCGAGAGGTTTCCTCATGCGGATGGATAAGCTGACGGGCAAGTTTCAGGCGGCACTGGGGGATGCCCAGTCCCTGGCCGTGGGTCGGGATCAGCAGCTGATCGAGCCGGCACATGTGCTGCTGGCGATGCTCGACCAGCAGGGCGGGACCGTGCGTCCCCTGGCGCTCAAAGCCGGCGCCAATCTGACCAAACTGCGTTCGGACCTGCTCAATCTCGTGGACCAGCTGCCGACCGTGCAGGGCACCGCCGGGGATGTGCATATTTCCAACGACCTGCAACGCCTGCTCAATGTGACCGACAAGCTCGCACAGCAGCGCCAGGACCAATTCATTGCCAGTGAGCTGTTCGTCCTTGCCGCCTTCGAGGATCGCAGCACCCTGGGGCGCATCTTCAAGGATGCGGGGCTGACCCGGGCGGCCGTCGAGAAGGCCATCGCCGACGTGCGCGGCGGCGAAAAAGTCACCGACGCGAATGCCGAGGAGCAGCGTGGGGCACTGGCCAAGTACACCGTGGATCTCACCGCCCGCGCCGAGGCGGGCAAGCTTGATCCGGTCATCGGTCGCGACGATGAAATCCGACGCACCATCCAGGTCCTGCAGCGCCGCACCAAGAACAACCCGGTGCTGATCGGTGAGCCGGGCGTGGGCAAGACCGCGATCGCCGAAGGGTTGGCGCAGCGCATCGTCAATGGCGAAGTACCCGAGGGGCTGCGCAATCGACGCATCCTGGCACTCGATATGGGTTCGTTGATTGCCGGCGCGAAATTCCGTGGCGAATTTGAAGAGCGGCTCAAGGGTGTGCTGAACGATCTGGCCAAGCAGGAAGGCCAGGTCATCCTGTTCATCGACGAGCTGCATACCGTGGTGGGCGCGGGCCGTGCGGAAGGCTCCATGGATGCCGGCAATATGCTCAAACCGGCACTGGCGCGCGGCGAGCTGCATTGCATCGGCGCGACCACGCTCGATGAGTACCGCAAGTACATCGAAAAGGACGCGGCACTGGAGCGGCGCTTCCAGCGCGTCATGGTGAACGAGCCCTCGGTCGAAGACACCATCGCGATCCTGCGCGGCCTGCAGCAGCGTTATGAAGTGCATCACCGGGTCGACATCACCGATCCGGCGATCGTCGCTGCGGCGACCTTGTCGCACCGCTATATCGCGGACCGGCAGTTGCCCGACAAGGCCATCGATCTGATCGATGAGGCCGCGGCCCGCATCCGCATGGAAATCGACTCCAAGCCCGAAGTGCTCGACCGACTCGAGCGGCGGCTGATCCAGCTGAAGATCGAGCGCGAAGCGCTGAAAAAGGAAACCGACGAGGCTTCGCGCAAGCGCCTGCGGACCCTCGATGAAACGCTCGAGGGCCTGTCGCGTGAATACGCCGACATGGAAGAGGTGTGGAAGTCGGAAAAAGCGGCGCTGCAGGGTGCCGCGACCATTCGCGAGGAAATGGAGCGCCTGCGGGTGGAACTGGATGGCGCGCGCCGCGCCAGTGACCTCGGCAAGATGGCCGAGCTGCAGTACGGGCGCCTGCCCGAGCTGGAGAAGCGCCTGGCGCAGGCCGTGGCGGCCGAAAACCAGGACACGCAGCTGGTCCGCAACAAGGTCACCGAGGAGGAGATCGCCGAGGTCGTCTCCAAGTGGACCGGTATTCCGGTCAGCAAGATGCTCGAAGGTGAGAAGGAAAAACTGCTGCGCATGGAGAGCGCGCTCGAGCGGCGCGTGGTCGGCCAGGATGACGCGGTGCGCATCGTTTCGGATGCCATCCGTCGCTCGCGTGCGGGCCTGTCGGATCCCCGGCGCCCCAATGGCTCGTTCCTGTTCCTGGGACCGACGGGCGTCGGCAAGACCGAGCTGTGCAAGGCGCTCGCGGATTTCCTGTTCGATACCGAGGAGTCGATGATCCGCATCGACATGTCCGAGTTCATGGAGAAGCACTCGGTCGCACGCCTGATTGGCGCGCCTCCCGGCTATGTCGGCTACGAGGAGGGGGGTTATCTGACCGAGGCGGTGCGGCGGCGACCCTATGCCGTGATCCTGCTCGATGAGGTCGAGAAGGCCCACCCGGATGTGTTCAATGTGTTGCTGCAGGTGCTCGATGACGGCCGGCTCACCGACGGGCAGGGCCGCACCGTGGATTTCCGCAACACCGTGATCATCATGACCTCGAACCTGGGGTCACAGGTCATCCAGGAGTACGCGGGCGAGAAGAACTACTCGCGCATGCGCACTGCGGTCATGGAGATCGTGCAGCAGTCGTTCCGGCCGGAGTTCATCAACCGGATCGATGACATTGTCGTGTTCCACCCGCTCAGCACCGAACAGATCCGCAAGATCGTCGACATCCAGCTGGTGTACCTGCGCAAGCGCCTGCAGGAGCGCAATCTGGACATCGTGCTGAACGAGAGTGCGCGCGACCTGATGGGTGAGGCGGGGTTCGACCCGGTGTATGGCGCAAGGCCGCTGAAACGGGCCATCCAGCAGCAGATCGAGAATCCGCTGGCGCAGCACATCCTGCGGGGCGACTTCACGCCGGGTGACACCATCCAGGTGACCGTCCGGGACGGCCGGCTGGCCTTCAGCCGGTCGGCCGAACAGGCGGCATAGCCTGTATACTGCTTTCCATGCCGTTCTACGAATACGAGTGCGCCAGCTGCAAGTTCTACACCGAGGTCATGCAGAAGATCAGCGATACGCCGCTGAAGAAATGTCCCTCCTGCGGCAAGAGCACCCTCAAAAAGTTGATCTCCGCGCCGGTATTCCGGCTGAAGGGTGGCGGCTGGTACGAAACGGACTTCAAGTCCGACAAGGAATCCAAGCGCAATCTGGCCGGCGGCGACGACGGCCCGGACGCCAAGGCGCGCGAGACGCCCCCGCCGGCGGACGCGAAAGCCGGCGATGCCCAATCCGGTAACGGCCAGTCCGGCAGCAGCAAGGCCGGTGACAGCAAGTCCGACTCCAAGCCGGCCGAGAAGGCCAGCGCCAGCGACTCGGGCGCAAGCGGCGTTGCCAGCCGCTCGGCCAGCAAGTCCGCGGCGGGAAAACCCGCGAAGGCGGGCGCCAAGCCGGCTGCCAGGGCACCGGCGCGCAAGCCCGCGCCGAAGGCCAAAGCCAAAACCAAGGCCAGCAAGCGTCGTGGCCGATGAGCTGCGAGCCGTAAAGCCCGGCAAGCGCTCCGTCAGTCTGCGCCGGCTGCTGGTGGCTGGCGTCCTGGTGTGGCTGCCGATCATCGCCACCGTCTGGGTCATCAGCTTCTTCGTGACGCTGATGGACCGCACGCTGGTGCTGCTGCCGACCCGGTTCCAGCCCTTGACCCTGCTGGGGTTCCATCTGCCCGGCCTGGGTGTGCTATTTGCGTTCATCGTGGTCCTGCTGACGGGGCTGCTCGTCACCAACCTCATCGGTCGGCAGCTGGTCGGGTACTGGGAAGACCTGATGCAGCGCATTCCGCTGGTGCGCTCCGTCTATGGTGGGGTGAAAAGCTTCACCGAGAGCGTGCTGTCCTCCAGCAATTCGTTCCGCCAGGTCGTCGCGGTGGAATATCCCCGGCCCGGAATCTGGAGCATCGGCTTTGTGACGGCGGAGGATGTGGCCGAGGTCAGCAACCGCACCGGCCAGCGTGTCCGCTGCGTCTTTATTTCCACGGCGCCCAATCCGACTTCCGGATTCATCATCCTGGTGCCGCAGAACCAGTTGCTCGAGCTGCAGATGTCAGTGGATGCGGCGATGAAGATGATTGTCACCTGCGGGGTCGTGCTGCCGGAGCCCCCGGTTGCTCATTTGCCGGTCGGTCCGTAACATCCGCCGCCCTATGCGTACTCATTACTGCGGAAATGTCGATGAAAAGCTCACCTCGCAGGAGGTGACCGTCGCCGGCTGGGTCCATCGTCGCCGTGATCATGGCGGGGTGATTTTCGTTGATCTGCGCGACCGCGAAGGCCTGCTGCAGGTGGTGTTCGATCCGGACTCCAAGGATGTATTCAGCGAGGCCGAGCGCCTGCGCGGTGAATTTGTCATCCAGGTCAAAGGCAAGGTGCGCTCGCGCCCGGCCGGAACCGTCAATGCCAATCTGAAATCCGGCCAGGTCGAACTGCTGGCACGCGAGCTGGTGGTGCTGAATCGCTCCGAGCCGCTGCCCTTCCAGCTGGATGAGCACGTCAGCGAGGAGGTGCGCCTCAAATACCGCTACCTGGACCTGCGACGCGAAGTGATGATCAAGCGGCTGCGCCAGCGGCACCACATCACGCGCGCCATGCGCAGCTACCTGGACGGCAACGGCTACATCGACCTTGAAACCCCGGTGCTGGGCAAGTCGACGCCGGAGGGCGCGCGTGACTATCTCGTGCCCAGCCGTACGCACGCGGGCAAGTTCTTCGCGCTGCCCCAGTCGCCGCAGATCTTCAAACAATTGCTGATGGTGGCGGGCTTCGACCGTTACTACCAGATCGTGCGCTGCTTCCGCGACGAGGACCTGCGCGCCGACCGCCAGCCCGAATTCACGCAGCTGGACATCGAGACCTCGTTCCTGACGCAGGACGACATCATGGCGTCGATGGAAGGTCTGCTGCGCCACCTGTTCACGGAAGTCATGCAGGTTGCGCTGCCCGACCCGATACCGCGCATGACCTACGCGGAGGCAATGCGCCGTTACGCCTCCGACAAGCCGGACCTGCGCATTGCGCTGGAACTGGTGGATGTCGCGGACCTGGTCAAGGACTGCAGTTTCAAGGTGTTCGCAGGACCTGCGAATGATCCCACCGGACGCGTCGCGGCGCTGCGCGTACCGGGCGGGAATGCCCTGACGCGCAAGGAAATCGACGACTACACCACCTTCGTGGCGCGCTACGGCGCCAAGGGCCTGGCGTATGTGAAGGTCAATGACATCGCGAAAGGCCGCGATGGGCTGCAGTCACCCATCATCAAGTTCCTGAGCGATGCGGCGGTGGCGGGCATCCTGGAGCGCACCGGTGCCCGCAACAACGACCTCATCTTCTTTGGCGCCGATACGGCCAAGGTGGTCAATGATTCGATCGGGGCGCTGCGCATCAAGGTCGGCCAGGACCTCAAGCTGGTCGAGGCGGGCTGGCGTCCCCTGTGGGTGGTCGACTTCCCGATGTTTGAATGGGATGCCGATGCGAAGCGCTGGGTGGCCATGCATCATCCGTTCACTTCGCCCTTGAATGAGGACCCGGAGGCACTCGCCGCCAATCCGGGCAGCGCACTCGCCAAGGCCTACGACATGGTGCTGAATGGCTCGGAGATCGGCGGTGGCTCGGTGCGTATTCATCGCCAGGAGCTGCAGTCGGCGGTGTTTGCGCTGCTTGGAATCGGCGCGGAGGCCGCGCAGCAGAAGTTCGGCTTCCTGCTGGATGCGCTGAAGTTCGGTGCGCCCCCGCACGGTGGCATCGCCTTCGGCCTCGATCGGCTCGCCATGCTGATGGCAGGTGCCGACAGCATTCGCGATGTGATTGCCTTCCCCAAGACGCAGACGGCGGCCGACCAGATGACGGATGCGCCCTCCGAGGTGAGTGAGCAGCAGCTGCGCGAGCTGCACATCCGGGTGCGCACAGCGCCGCCGCCGGCGTAGCGGGCCTTAGCTCTTCAGCAGCGCGCGCAGCCGGTAAAGCGCCTCGAGCGCGGCTTTCGGCGACAATTCATCGGGATTGATCTGCGCGAGGGCGGCGCGCAGCGCCTGCGCCGCATCATCCTGGGGCGAGACGAGCGGCGGGTCCAGCAGCGGCAGTTCACCCTGCGGGCTGGGCGGGCGGTGGCGGTCGCGCTGATTCTCCAGGCCCACCAGAAACTGCCGGGCGCGGGCGATGACCTCGCGTGGCACGCCGGCCAGCTGCGCGACCTGCAGTCCATAGCTGCGATCCGCCGGGCCTTCCTTGACGGCGTGCAGGAAAATGATGCCATCGGCGTGTTCGGTGGCATCCAGGTGCACATTCACGCAGGCCTCCAGTTCCGTCGCCAGCGTCGTCAATTCAAAGTAATGCGTGGCGAACAGGGTCATGGCGCGGGTCCTGGTCGCGATATGACGCGCAATGGCCCAGGCCAGCGACAGGCCGTCGAAGGTGCTGGTGCCGCGGCCGATCTCGTCCATCAGGATCAGGCTGCGCGCCGTGGCGTTGTTGAGAATATTCGCCGCCTCGGTCATTTCCACCATGAAGGTCGAACGGCCGCCGGCCAGGTCATCGGCGGCACCGATGCGCGTGAAGATTCGATCCAGCGGACCGATGACCGCCAGGTCCGCGGGCACGAAGCTGCCCATATGGGCCAGCACCACGATCAGCGCCGTCTGGCGCATGTAAGTGGACTTGCCCCCCATGTTCGGGCCGGTGATGACCAGCATGCGCCGGCGCTCATCCAGGTCCAGGTCGTTGGGCACGAAGGTGCCACTGCCCAGGAATTTCTCGACCACCGGATGGCGGCCCGCTTCGATATGCAGTCGCGGCTCGGTCACGAGCCTTGGCGCTGTCCACTGCAAGGAGCAGGCACGGTCGGCAAGACTCCCCAGGGCATCCAGCTCCGCCACCGCGGCAGCGGTGGCCTGCAGCGCACCCAGCTGCGCAATCAATTGCGTGAGCACTGTGTCGAACAGTTCGCGCTCGCGCGCAAGCGAGCGCTCGCGGGCGCTCAGCACCTTGTCTTCGAAGCCCTTCAATTCGGTCGTGATGAAGCGTTCGGCGGATTTCACCGTCTGGCGCCGGACATAGTCCGTGGGCACGCGCTCCGCATCCTTGCGCGACACCTCTATGAAGAAGCCCTGGACGCGGTTGAAACCCAGCTTCAGACCCGGGATGCCGGCACGTTCGCGTTCGCGCTGCTCCAGTTCGAGCAGGAAGGCATCCGTATGGGTGGCGATGTGGCGCAGTTCATCCAGTTCGGCATCGTAGCCGGGGGCGATGACATCGCCTTCGCGCAGCAGCGCCGGGGGTTCCAGGGCGATGGCCTGCACCAGCAGTGCGTAGATGTCACCGTGATGCCCGGTGCTCGCCAATAGGCCGTTCAGCAGCGGTGAATCCGCAGCCGGTCCGGCGGCAGCGGCCGCCAGTTGCGGCAGCAACGCGACGGCTGAGCGCAATTGCGCCAGGTCGCGCGGCCGCGCCGAGCGCAGCGCGACTCGCGACAGGATGCGCTCCACATCACCGATACCCGCGAGGGGATCGCGCAAGGATTCGAAGCGGCGCCGGTCGATCAGTGCGGCCAGGGCCTGGTAGCGCTGGCGCAGTTGGCCGTGATCGGTGAGCGTGCGGTTCAACCAGCGGCGCAGTTGCCGTGAGCCCATGGCCGTGACACAGCGATCGACCAGCGCGAACAGCGTGGCGTCCGGATTGCCCGACAGGCTGGAATCCAGCTCCAGGTTGCGACGGGTCGCCGCATCGAGCATCAACGCCTCGCCCCGATGCTCCACATTGAGTGTGCGGATATGGGGCACAGCGGCCTTTTGCGTCTCACCCACGTACTGCAGCAGGGCGCCGGCGGCGCACACGGCAAGCGAATCGGCGGCCAGGCCGAATCCCTGCAGGTCGAGAGTGCCCAACTGCTGATTGAGAGCGCGGGTGCAGGTCTGCATTTCGAAGTGCCAGGGCGGTCGCGGGCGCAGCGCCGTGCCCGGACGCTCCAGGGCCTCGCGCGCAGCGTTCTCATTGACCAGCAGTTCTGCGGGTCGCAAGCGCTCGAGTTCCCCGATGAGGGTCTGGATTCCCGTGGATTCCAGCAGCGTGAAGCGTCCCGCGGCCAGGTCCAGCCAGGCAAGGCCGAAGCTCTCGCCCTCCTGCACCACGGCGGCGAGCAGGGTCTCGCGCCGATCATCGAGCAACGCGGCATCGGTGACCGTGCCGGGGGTAATGACCCGCACCACCTGTCGGTCGACCGGGCCTTTGGATTTGGCCGGATCCCCCATCTGCTCGCACACCGCGACGCTTTCACCCTTGCGTACCAGCCGCGCCAGATACCCTTCGGCGGCATGGGCCGGCACACCGGCCATCGGAATCGGTTGTCCGGCCGATTGGCCGCGCGCGGTCAGCGTGATGTCGAGCAGTGCGGCGGCGCGGCGCGCATCCTCGAAGAACAGCTCGTAGAAGTCCCCCATCCGGTAGAACAACAGCACCTGCGGGTACTGCGCCTTCAGACGCAGATACTGCTGCATGACGGGGGTGTGGGAATCGATATTATTATTCAAATCAGTTGCTTATCGTATACCGTGGCCGACGATTTTGGGGCAGGAGAAGACATTTTCGCGCATGGATCAGCAGCGTGCATCATCACCTTTGGCCGGGGGAGCGTTGGCGTAGAATCCGAGTGCTATGGAGATTCGGGACTATGATCCCGCATGGCCGCGGCGCTTCACAGATCTGGCTGCAAGGATTCTGAGCACCGTGAGCGGCCGCGCACTGCGAGCCGAACATGTGGGAAGCACCGCCGTCACCGGTCTTGCGGGCAAGCCGGTCATCGATATAGATGTGGTAGTGGCGCGGCAAGACGATGTGCCGGAAGTCATACAGCGTCTGGCTACCCTCGGTTACGTGCATGAGGGGGATCTCGGAATACCCGGGCGCGAAGCATTCCGCGGCACGCCAGGGGAGCCGCGACATCATCTTTACGTTGTCGTTGCGGGCTCAAACGAGCTCACCAGACATCTGATGTTCCGCGATGCGTTGCGGGCAGATACAGCGCTGCGCGATCGGTACGCGGACCTGAAGCGATCGGTGGCGGCCCAGCATCGCAACGACCGCGCCGCCTACACGCAGGCAAAATCCAGCTTCATCGAAGCGGTGCTCGCGCAGGGGGTGGCCAACGCAGGGCGCAGGGTCTAGGCCTCCTGCAGTCTGATCGGCAATGGCGTGAGATCCTGCAGAACCAGCTCCGAAATCACGGCGGCCGTAGCCGCAGCGAGCGTCCAACCCAGGTGGCCGTGGCCTGTGTTGTAGTAAATGCCAGGCCTTCTGCCGCGCCCCACCCGCGGCATCATGCTGGGCGTCATCGGACGCAGACCGGCCCAGGGAATCACGGTGGCGCTGCTCATGGCCGGAAACAGCTTCTGGCACCACTGCACCAAAGGCTCGATCCGATCAGCGCGGATGTCCTTGTTGTAGCCATTGAATTCGGCCGTTCCGGCGACCCGGAACCGGTCCATGCCCAAACGACTCGTGACGATCTTGGCGTCCTCGTCAAGCAAGCTGACCCATGGGGCTGCCTGCTGGCTTCTCGAATCCTCTAGGCACACCGTGATCGAATAGCCCTTGACCGGATAGATGTTGATCCGGTCACCGAGCATGCCGGCCAGACGCCGGCTGCCCACACCGGCACATATCACCACCGCGTCCCCGTCCGCCGGCGGCAGCGCATCGCCAGCTGCATTTGCCAATTGCACGCGCACGCCTGAACTCGTGTTGCTGATACCGCGGACCATGTTGCCGAAGAGGAAGCGCACGCCCTGGCGGGCGCAGGCCTCGGCGAGGCCGCGGGTGAACTTGCGAATGTCGCCGGTGGAATCGGAAGGCGTGAAGAAGCCGCCGTAGAATTTCGCAGCCAGCGAAGGCTCGATGCAGTGAATCTCCTGATCGGTCACCGCGTAGCGCTCGAGGCCGCCCTCACGCAGCAGCGCGTTGGTCTGCTCAGCTTCCTTGAAGGACTGTGCATCATGGTAGAGATGCAGGATGCCGCGCTTTTCCAAGTCGAATTCGATGTGCTCGCGTTCGGCAATCTCAAACAGATACCGGCGCGCTTCGATCGCCAGGCGCACTGTTTCCAGGGTGTTGATTTTCCGATGGCGTACGGCTGCCACGAACTCCGCCAACCAGATGTATTTGTGAAAACTGAACGCGGGGTTCAATAGCAGAGGCGCGCGCGGATTCAGCATCCACTTTGCACCCTTCCAGATAGTGGGCCAGGAGTTCCACACCGGGGCATTGCAGGCCGAGAGCTGGCCGCCGTTGGCATACGATGTTTCGCTGGCCGCGTGATGGTTTTGGTCTACCACGGTAACCGCGTAGCCCCGACGCAGCAGCGCGTAGGCAGTGGTGACGCCGGTGATGCCGGCGCCGATGACGACAATCGATGAATGAGACATGGGCCTTCTTGAAGCCAATTCTTGGCTTCTTGCCCACTCTGTCTTTGACGCCTGAGATTGTTATTCCGTCGGCGGGCGCACAGCGTGCGCCACTCTTCAGAGATTTCTGATATGCGGTCCTTTTGCCTGAGAGTTTCCGGGGCGGTTGCTCCTTCGGCGCCGGAATCTGTTCCGGTCTCTCCCGCTGATTGGCTTTAAAAATTGGCCGCTGAACAATCCTGAGAAGTAATGTCGGTGGAGAGTCTCTTCTCCAATGCGCACATCTGTCAAACGAATTTCGATGCGCAAGAGCGCTGCTCGAGCGCTCCCCAAAATGATGCATGCGGTACGGCCAGGGTTGTGTCCCAGACGCGCCCCAACCTGGCCCGAAAACCTGTGGCGTCGCACCACATGTGCCATGCATTGATGAGCACAATTCATTCATGCCAACTATTCTGAAAACGGATACTGCGCCGAAACCCCGGTAAATATAGGCGAAATGTGCTGCATGCCCTCGGACGCGCCCCGGTGGCACGGTTTCTGCACCTTTGCACATGAGCAGATGCACAGCTGCAAACGCACTGAAGTGTGCTCATTGGAGGGAAGTCGGAACAAAGCTCTAACTAAATTGACGAAAACAGCTTCGCAGAAGAGAGAAGCGGGACCGCAAAGGTTCCCGGTTCCACCGAAGGCGCAAACTCCCATAATCGCTCAGGTACACGTACTGCAAGGCTGCAAGCCGAATGAAGAGAAATGCGCGCGCAGTACGCGCATTCACCGAAGGGGCAACGCACTAGCGTGCGGAAACTCTCAGGTACCAGTACAGCGGGAGCGGCGCAGACACCCTTGAACGGGACGCGCCGTCATTCAAGTTCACCGCTGCACTGGGAGCAAGAGATGAAGACCTTTAAAAATGGCGGAAGTGCATTGATCCGCCACATGTCCGCAAGTCACGTGCCCATACCTCGATCCGGGGCTGCCTGTTGCGCAGTCCCGGCCGCGGTAGGACACGGCTAAGACCAAAAATACGTCCGGTTTATTGGCGATCGATCTGTCGCAGTCGGAAAACCACGTCCGGTCTTAAGTGACCTGGCGGCCGGCTAGCGCAAATCGATCCACATTGGGCAGCTGAATAAGGTGCTTGGGAGATCCATTCGCATGTCGAAATCAAACAGCGACCGCTCGAACGGTCACACAGGTCTTTCGGTTGGCGCGGCGGTTGCGCTGCTGCTGGCCGGCAAGTCTCTCGTCTTTGGAACGTCCGCCCACGCACAGTCCGCTGCGGCCGGGCCGCAGCAGCTGGCCAGCACTACAACGGTTGCGGCTGCCACCGCGACTGATGCCACGGCGGCTGCCACCGCCACGGACACCGCTGTCTCGGATGATACGGCGGTGCAGGAGGTCGTCATCACCGGTTCGCATCTCGCGCGCGGCGGCTATAACTCGCCGCAGCCGGTGACCGCGATCACCGCGGCCTCCCTCGATGCGGCCGCGCCGGCCAACATCATCGACTTCGCGACGACGCTGCCCGCCCTGGCCGGTAGCAGCACGCCAGACAATTCGTCCGGTGCGCTGTCCAACGGCGAGGCCGGGGTTGCGGCGCTGAACCTGCGCGACCTCGGAACCAACCGCACGCTGGTGCTGGTGGACGGGCAGCGCTGGGTGCCCTCGACCATCGAGGGTCTCGTCGACGTCAATACCATTCCGCAGTCGCTGATCACGGGTATCGACGTCACCACCGGTGGCGCCTCGGCCGCCTATGGCTCCGGGGCGGTCGGCGGCGTGGTCAACTTCATCCTCGACAAGAAGTACACCGGCATCAAGGCCTCCTACCAGTACGGCGAGTACCAGGACTATGGGGACCCGACCCGCCGGTTCACGCTGACCGCGGGCACCGCGTTCGCCGATGGCCGCGGACATGCAATCTTCAGCGGCGAGCTGTACGGCGACAACGGCATCCTCACCGCAGTGCCCTCATATGATGAGAGCGGCTACTTTGCGATGGCCAACTCCGCGGCCAACATCGCCGCCGGCGGTCCGCAGATCATCGCCGGCCCGGGATTGGGCCTTTCGACCTACACCCCGGGCGGCCTGATCACCTCGGGTGCGCTCAAGGGCACCTACTTCGGCCAGGTCGGCGCCAATGGGGCGGCCAGCATCAATCAGCTCGCTTACGGCAGTCCCGCCACGGGCCAGTGGATGCAGGGCGGTGACTGGCAGTACACCGACAGCGGCCAGTTCGGCAAGACCGGCCTGGTCCCGACCCAGAAGCGCCAGAATGCCTTCGGCCGGGCCAGCTTCGACCTCAGCGATGACGCCGAGGTCTACGTCGAGGCCTCCTACGGGCGGTACTGGGGTTTCAGCTTCTACGACGCCCCGACCTACACCGGCTCGACCATCACCATCCAGCCCAGCAACTACTTCCTGCAGACCCTGTATCCGTCGCTGGCCGCGAAAGTCACCACCCCCTTCACTTTGGGCACGACCGGGGCTGGATTCCTCACCGCCGCGCAGTCCGACGACACCCGTGCCTCCGACCGCGCCATGCTCGGTGCGGACGGCCACTTCAACGTGTTCAACATGAGCTGGAAATGGGACACGCACGGCTCGTTCGCCCAGACCCATGACATCGAGACGCTGCCCGGCACCACCAACAACACCAACTTCGCCAATGCCATCAATGCGGTGGCAGGTCCCAACGGTCCGGTGTGCGCCTCTGCCACAGCCCAGGCCGCCGGCTGTGTGCCGATCAACGTCTTTGGTCTTGGCGCGGCGCAACTTCCCGGTGCACTGGCGTACGTCGCGGGCGATCCCACCCGCCACGAGACCTTCGAACTCGACGAGGGCGCGGCGGATTTGACCACCAACGATATCAAGGGGTGGGCGGGTCCGATTTCGGTGGCCTTTGGCGCCGAGGGGCGGCGCGAGGCCGTCTCGGGCGATGTCGATCCCATCTATGACCCGACCTACGGCAACTACTGGAAGTACGGCAACTACGTCGCCACCAATGCCAGCTATACGGTGGCCGAGGCGTATGCGGAGACCCTGGTGCCGCTGTACACGGGCCTGGACTTCAACGGTGCGATCCGCGAGACCCGCTACAGCACCTCCGGTGACACGGACTCCTGGAAGCTGGGGCTCACGTACTCGCCGATCACCGATGTCACCTTCCGCATCACGCGCTCGGCCGACATCCGCGCCGGCAACCTGGCGGAGCTGTTCTCGCCTGGAACCGCGCGTACCAATTCCGTGACGAACCCCTGGGACAACGGCGCTGCACTGCTGTTCGTGCAGAAGCTGGAAGGTTCCACGAGCGTGGTGCCGGAGACCGCCAAAACGGATGTCTATGGCGTGGTGTTCCAGCCCGACTTCGTACCGGGCTTCCAGGCCTCGGTCGACTACTACGACATCGAGATGAGCAACCTCATCAGCGATCTTTCCGCCCAGCAGGAGGTCAATGCCTGCTACGCCGGCGGTGTCGGGGCGCAGTACTGCAAATACCTGGAGCTCAATGCCTACGGACTGCCCAGCAGTGGTGCCAGCACGCCGGTCATCGTGCAGGTCTACCAGAACCTGTACAGCCTGTCCGAGCGCGGCATGGATCTGGAGACCACCTACGAGAAGGACCTGGCGAGCCTGTGGGACAAGCTCTCCGGCAAGCTGACCGTTCACGCCCTGGCCACGCACTACATCACCTTTACGACGGACAACAACGTGCAGGCCATCAACCTGGCCGGGACGAATACCGGAGCCACGCCGAACTGGCTGGGACGCCTGGAGGCCATGTACACAAAGGACTCCTGGTCCTATGACCTGGTGATGCGCGGGGTCAGCAGCGGCAGCCTCAATGACGCCACCGACGTCTACCTGCAGTGCATCTCGGCCTGTACGCCCGGCAAGGGCAACGACAAGACCGCCAACATCACCATGGCGCCCAGCGCGTTCTACTTCGACGGTTCCATCACCAAGCAGATATTCCTCAATGACCGCGCGACCGCCAGTGTGTTCTTCATGGCCAAGAACCTGCTCAATCGTGATCCGCCGCGGATTGCCAACATGAGCAATACCAGCTACGGCGCCGAGAACACCCCGGCGTACCCGCAGACCAACACCTCCCTGTACGACTACCTGGGCCGTTCCTGGACGCTCGGCTTCAAGGTCGAATTCAAGTGATACGGGAAGATATGAAGGTGAAAGGCATGAAGAATCAAACACTGCATCTGATCCGCAATCACGTGCGCACTGCATTGCTCGCAGTGGGTGCGGCGGTCCTGACCTCGACGGCCTTCGCGCAGTCCATGGCGCCCGGTCGGCAGGTGGCCCACGCGGCGGCCGCGCAGGGCGCCACCGGCATCCGCCCGCAGGGCGATACCGAGATCAGCATCGACATGAGCCAGGTGAAGAATCCCGACCTGCCCAAGATCTTCAAATACATCGATACGCACATCGATGAGCACGTGCGCAACCTGCAGCACTGGATCCAGCAGCCCAGCGTTTCAAACACGGGCGAGGGCATCCAGGAATCGGCGCAGATGGTCAAGGGCTTCTTCGATCAGCTGGGCTGCCAGCACACCAGGGTCTATGACCCCGGCATCGCGGAGTGGGGCCAGCAGAGCAATCCGGTGGTCTACGGCAAGTGTGATGAGGGCGCCAAGAGAACCATCGTCTTCTATTGGATGTACGACACCATGCCGATCACGCAGCCGGACCTGTGGATCCGGCCGCCCTTCGCCGGTGATCTCATCGAGCAGAAGCCCTACAAGAAGGTGCTGATTGGTCGCGGCGCCGTCAACTCCAAGGGCCCGCAGATGTCGGAGTGGAACGCGCTGATGTCGATCAAGGCGGTGACCGGCAAGCTGCCCGTGAACGTAATCATGGTTGCCGAGGGTGACGAGGAGCGCATGGACATGGGCTACCGCACCTTCATCAAGGCGCATCCGGAGCTGTTCAAGGGTGCCGACGCCATGTTCGTGTTCGG
>DATHOA010000188.1:0-8905 GCA_035485475.1 Steroidobacteraceae bacterium
CCAACGGCCGGCGCGTCATCGTCGTCCGAACCCGAGTCATCGCGGCCGCGTTCACGGCGACCGCCACCTTCTTCATCCTCGCCCCGCGCCATCGGCGAGGGCTCCGTGACGGCCTTGTCCATCTGCACGACCAAGTGACGCAGCACCGCGTCACTGAAGCGGAACGCGCCGGTCAGTTCGTTCAACGTCTTCTGGTCGCATTCAATGTTGAGCAGCACGTAATGGGCCTTGTGGACCTTGGCGATCGGGAACGCCAACTGGCGACGACCCCAATCTTCAAAACGGTGCACATTGCCGCTGCCATTGGCGATCATCGACTTGTAGCGCTCGACCATCGCCGGAACCTGTTCGCTCTGGTCCGGATGAACCAGGAACACAATCTCGTAATGCCTCATTAGTCCTCCTTTTGGACTCAAGCCACCCGGTCAAGGCATTTGCCGGTGTGGCAAGGAGAACCGGAACCGCCCCATTGCGGGTGCTGAACCGGCCTGTCCCCCGTAATTGGGGGTCGCGCAATATACTGAAACGGCGCGTTGCCCGCAATGAGTCGGACTACTTTTTGCTGCGCTGCCGCACAACTTCGTACAGGAGCATTCCGGCCGCCACCGACACATTCAGGCTTTCCACCGACCCCAACTGCGGCAGCCGCACCAAATGGTCGCAGGTCTGACGCGTCAGGTGGCGCAGCCCGGCACCCTCCGCGCCCATGACCAGCACCGTACCCCCGGTGAAGTCCACCTCGGCGGCGGTCGCCGTCGCGTCGGCATCGGCCCCGGTCACCCACAGCTGCGCCTCCTTCAGCAGTTTCAGGGTGCGAACCAGGTTGGTCACGGTCACCAGGGGCACTGATTCGGCCGCGCCGGCCGCGACTTTGCGCACCACGGGGCTCAGCGTGGCGGCGCGATCCTTGGGCACCACCACCGCCAGGGCGCCGCAGGCATCCGCCGTGCGCAGGCAGGCGCCGAGGTTGTGGGGGTCCTGAACGCCATCCAGCGCCAGCACCAGCGGACTCGCCGTCGCGCCGAGCGCGCTGAGCAGATCACCTTCAGACCACGGGGCCAGCGACACCACCGCGGCCGCAACGCCCTGGTGCGCGACATCCCCGACCGCCGCGTGCAGTGCCGGGACATCGACCCGCTGTACCGGGGTGCCGTGTTCGCGCGCCAGCGCCTCGATGGCACGCATGCGCGGATCATCGCGCCGCTCCGCAAGCTTCAACTCCAGCACCCGATCCGGATGGCGCTTCAGCAATGCCTGCACGGCGTGCAGGCCGTACACCCATTCGCGATTGCTCATGACTCGCTCAACGGCGGCGCTCGCGGCCACCCTTGGCATCCTTGGTGCCCTTCGCATTGTCCGCGGCGCCGCTTTCCGGCACGAGGTCCAGGTCGATCAGTCCCTCGATCGGATTGACCGATGTGACGATCACGCGCACCTCCGTACCGATGCGCAGGCTGCGGCCACTGCGCACGGCGCGCCAGCCATGGCCGTGGTCCTCCATCAGGTATTCATCGTCGCGCAAGTTGTCGAGGTGCAGCAGCCCATCGATTGCGACATCCAGAAGCTGCACGAAGCAGCCGAACTCCACGACCGTGGTGATCAGGCCCCGGAAGGTCTGACCGATGCGCTCGCGCAGCCAGACGCATTTGAGGAACGCAGACACATAGCGGTCCGATTCGTCTGCCCGCTTCTCCAGGCGCGACAGTTCCGCACCCTGCACGGACAGCGCCTCCGCGTCGTACTCCACGCCACTGCCATCCTGCGCCGACACCAGCGCCTTGAGCGTGCGATGGACCACCAGATCCGGATAGCGCCGGATGGGCGATGTGAAATGTCCGTACTCCCCCAGCGCCAGTCCGAAGTGGCCGATATTGGTGGGCTGATACACGGCCTGTGGCATGGAGCGCACCACCAGCGATTCCACGAAGGGCAACTCGGCGGAACCCTTCAGCCTGCGGGTGATGGCCTGAATATCGCGCGGCGTGACGGTCTCGGGTATCTGCGCCTCGATCCCCAGCACCGCAAGGGTCGCGAGCAGCTTGTCGAGCTTCTCCTCATCCGGCTTGCCATGGACGCGGTAGAGGGTCGGGGATTTCGTATGACCCAGTTCGCGTGCCACGGCCACGTTCGCCAGGATCATGCACTCCTCGATCAGCTTGTGTGCTTCCACCCGCGCATGCAGCGTGACGGCGTGAATCCGCTGGTTCGCGTCAATATCGAAGCCCGCCTCCGGAGCATCGAAGTCGAGCGCACCGCGGGCACGGCGCGCCTTGATGAGCACGCGGTACACGTCCACCAATGGCAGCAGTCGCTCCACGAGCGGGCCGATCTTTTCGCGAGCCTCGGCCTTGCCATCGAGCAGCGCGTCCTGCGCCTGGTTGTAGGTAAGGCGCGCGGCCGAGCGCATCACGGCCGGATAGAAGCGCGCCGCCTTCAGCGCGCCCTGGCGCGTGACAATCATGTCCGCAGCCAGACACAGTCTATCGACGTGTGGGGCCAGGGAGCACAGGTGATCCGACAGCCCGGGCGGCAACATCGGTATCACCCGGGTCGGAAAATACACCGAGGTGCCACGACGCAGGGCCTCGGCATCCAGCGCCGTCCCCTGCCGCACATAGAAACTGACATCGGCGATGGCCACAATCAGGCGGAACCCATCCGCGTGGCTTTCCGCATACACCGCGTCATCGAAATCGCGCGCGGTCTCGCCATCGATGGTCACCAGCGGCAGCTCGCGCAGATCGATACGCCGCGCGCTTTCGTTGACATCGACCCGGTCACCGTACGCATCCGCCTCGGCGGTCACCGCGGGCGGGAAGTCACTGGGCAGGTCGAAGCGCGCGATCGCCGATTCGGTGGCCATCTCCACGGGACGCTCCGGATCGAGCCGCCGCGCAACCCGCGCCACGGGCGGCGTGGTGGCGGTGGCGTGACGCACGATGCTCGCGATCACCCAATCCCCGTCGCGGGCACCTTCCAGCTCATTGAGCGAGGCGATGCAGCGCAGCTGCAGCCGACGATCCGCCGCGATAATCGCCGCCTGGCGGCCCTGGATTTCGACAGTGCCCAGGAATGCCTTGACCCCGCGATCGACGATGTCCTCGACCTCACCCAGCCAGCGATTGGTCGAGTCTTTGGCCAGACGTACCCGCACCCGATCGCCATGCATGACACCGCGCATCTGGCCCGGTGGCAGAAACACGCTGTCCTTCAGACCCTCGATGCGCACGAAGCCGTATCCGGCGCGATTGGCACTGACAATGCCCTCGGCACTGTCGCCCGAGCGGTACTTCAGCGCAGTCGCGCCGCGCGCGTCGCGTTTGGGTTCGCTGCTGCCACTTTTGGTGCGATGGGCGCCCTGACTTCCGCTGGCAATGGCCTTCGGTACGCCGTGTGTCTTGCGCTTGCCGAACTGTCCCCTGCGCATGCTCAATTGACAGCTCCCCAAGCCGTGCGTAAATTGCGCCGCTCCCTAGGGTCCTTTGTCCCGAAGGGTGTCCGGCTCCTGGCCCAGGTGGCGGAATTGGTAGACGCACTAGTTTCAGGTACTAGCGGGTAACACCGTGGGGGTTCGAGTCCCTTCCTGGGCACCAGACCGGAAATATCTTTTATAATCAATATCTTATATTCTCTTTTTAGGTCCCACACCGGGAACCGAAGTTGCGGGCATCTCCAGTAAATTCTACTGGAACGGCACTGAATTCGTTTGAATTTGGCGAAAGTATGGACGCCCGCATCAGGGCAGTTTCCGCCCCATCATGGGCTTGCAGCAGGGGTAACAGAGACGAACAGCCGCTGCGTTCCGTGGCCAGCGCCAAGGCGCGCATATCTCCTTCGCCTCAGAGGAGATCCTCTGGAAAACCATTACGCCAAAGCCCTTGGGCGTTGCTCAAGCTGATGGCCGGACAGGGTCCGATGGCAGTCCGGTAAACTGCGCGGCGCAGCGACCGCGACGTACGGCGGTACAGAGCGATGTGCACGTCCTGATGAATGCCGGCTTATTGACTCGGGGTCTCCTGAATTTCCCTGGTCCGCCTAAGAACAGGCGAAGTCGTCCTGGCCAATCGGGTGGCAGAATTCGCCCCAAGTACCGCTCGCGCGCCAATAGTCGATGAGATGAAGGTCTCGCACCAGAGTCTTGAACCCGGGTAGCTGCCGTACATTCCTGAACAGCGGCCGCCAGAGCACAAAAACGTTCGCTCCAGGGCCAAATGCCTTGCGCAGTCCCTCCAGCGCGAGCTGATCATCACCGAAGTACACGGCCCACTCGGCAAGGTATCCCGTCAGCAAACTGCCCTGATGAGGGTCCCGAACTTCTGCCCGTATCCTTGCAAGCGCGGTCTGCGGCTGATCCAGTCCCGCCCGGATCACGTTGGACCACGTGCCCGGATAGACGCGCAGATAATGCTCGATTTGGGCCCGATCGCGCCGCACCATGGCGCGTTCCAATACGCCGGCATCTTTCATCCATTGATCGCCCATCAGATTCTTGCCGTGTTCGTATTCGGCCTCAGCGGCTTGCAGATTGCCGCGCTCAAGGTGGGCCTCGATGAGAAGAAGCGAGGGGTCGAACAGCAAGGGTTCCTCGCGCTGCGCGCGCCATAGCAGCGCGCTTGCATCCCCCACGCGCCCGACGTTCATCATATGGTTCGCGAGCATGAAGACCGGGGCGTAGTCAGCGTCACCGCTGCGCTCTCGCCACGCTTTAATGAGGCGTTCCATGGCCATCCAATTCCGGTTCTCGTACACCGACATGTAGGCCGCGTGGGCCAACAGCCAAGGCTCCCCGGGTGCAAGTTCCAGCGCCCGTGCCATTGCCGCCTGCGCGCGCTTTCGATAGTCCGCGTCCAGTACGGCCTCGGTCTGGGTAGCCGTCTCAAGGGCGTCGGCGAGATAGGCCCACGCCAGCGCGAACTTCGGATCGAGACGCACCGCGTGCTCCAGGTGTGCGATGGCGGTCAGTCCCCCCTCGGAATTGGCGGCCAGCAGGGCATCGTACGCCGCGGCGTCGTGGGTGCCGGGTAGGCTCAAAATGTCGCTCTCCGGCCGCAATATAACGCCGAGCTGGGAAGTAACCGCCGCGGCGATCTCCTCTTGCATCGCGAATACGTCTGCGAGCTTGCCCAGATAGGTTTGCGACCATAGGCGCGAGCCATTGGTCGAGTCGAGCAATGCGGTGCTAATACGCAGCTCGCTCCCAGCCCGTCGTACGGTTCCCTCCAGAATGTGATCGACTCCCAACAAGGCACCGATATGCTGCGGGGTCTCGTTCTTGCCCTTGAGTGAGTACGCAGAACCCACGCCGACCATGCGCAAACCGCGCTGCCGGCCAACCCGCTCCGTCAGTTCCCGAGCGACACCGTCCGAAAAATATTCCTGCTTCGCGTCGCCGCTGGTGTTGACGAAGGGCAGCACCGCGATCGACGGTACGTACGGAGCGGCCCTTGATGCGGCCGTCGCGGCCAATTCAGAGCGCGGGCGGGCTACGCGGCCGTGAACCAGCCAGTAGCCTCCCGCAATTCCCAGCGACGCAATTCCCGCAACCAACAGCCATCTCCAGCGTGATCCCGACTGCCGGTCGATCAGATCGAGCGTTGCTGACCGCGCGTGGTTGGAATCCCGCCCCACCTTTGGGGCGGCCCCGGCTTCGATGGTACGGCGCGTGACCGTCGCGCCCATCCGATAGCCGCGACCGCGAACGCCGACGATATACCGTGGCTCGGCTGGATCCTCGCCAAGTGCTTGACGCAGAAGCTTGACGCGTTGCGAGACCGTTTCCGGGTTCACCACGGCGGGAGCCCAGATGCTGTCGAGCAATTCGTCAACCGTCAGCATGCGCGGATACGCCTTGACCAGCGCGACGAGGAACTCGAAGGAGAGACGCGGCAATTTCAGGTCGACACCATGACGCGTCACGCGCTGCCGGGCTGTGTCGATACACAGATCGCCGGCTTCGTACACTTCGTAGGAAAGCTGGACCGTGGAATCCAAGACCGGGCCCCCGCGATGGCCAATTCCCGCACTTCGGCAACTATACGGCCGCGTCGTCGTAACAAGTAACCGCACTGAACGCCGCTCCGCCCGTGAACCGTGTTGCTTTGCACAATCAGTGCCTCCTCCCCAGCCGGACGACCCACCGGTCCGTCAACCACGGACGCTCTTCACGGGCTCTTACCCAATTCTTACCGCAAGTCTCAGGCAACTAAGGGTCGCCATGAACACTCTGGAACAGACTCGCGGCCGTGGCTGCGGGCAACGAACCAACAACTACCTGGAGCAACTCATGAATTCCTATCGCATCGCGAGAATGATCGCAGTTACCGTCGCGTCAGCGGCCTCCCTCGCCGTTTCTGTTGCATCGTACGCCGACGACGAATCGCAGGAACCTGCCAGCAAGGCGATCGCCCAACTTTATGAATTGCAAGCAGCCTTCCACGGCGCCGCGGCCGGCGCGGGCATCGATGCGCCCACGAAGGCAGCACATCTAAGCGATATGCTGGAACTGTGGACCGAGGACGGAACCCTGGTGGTCGGCACGACGATTTATAACGGCAGAGGCCGGCCAAACAGCCCAAGCTGTGCGCCCGGCTCGTTAACTCTTTGTGACTTTTTCGCGAACCACGCCGGAACATTCGTGCTGGGCCACAACTGGACTTCATTGACTCCGACTTTTCTTACTCGATTTGAGGTGCATGGGAACACCGCGGACGTCTACTTCGAGTGCCACTATTTCGATGTCGCCACGGGTGCAAAAATGTCGGACGCTTCGATCGGCCTGCGCGACGAGCCCGGAACTGCCCAGGCGCGCAAGGTTCACGGCAAGTGGCTGCTCGATTTCGCGACTGCCGGATCTCCCGCACTAGCCTCTCACTAGAGGCGATGCACGGCGATCCCCTGCGAGCAGCGGCTGCCTAGCAGCCGCTGCTCGCGTTTTTTCAGTGAGTGAGCGCTGCGTGGGCTACTTTGCGCGCTTGGCGGTGAGCTTTTCCGTCGCCTGGCCGCCAACGACGCGGGTGAAGTCGATCGGCGACAGAAGCGTCGTGATAAATCGCAAGACGTGGGCGTTAGCTTACCGCCGGCTGCGAATGGCTGCTAAGTGGCGGTGATTCCAATGCACCCACCGTCAGCTCTCGCCTTCATGTCGTCAAGGCTGGTCACATCCAAGGAACGATGGCGGACAGTGTCGCCCCGAGGCTGCAGGTCTTCGGCGATGCTCTTAAGTTTGTCCATTCGACGGGCTCCGAGCACGACCTTCGCGCCGCCGGCGGCCAGCACGCGGGCGGTTGCCTCTCCAATCCCGCTCGATGCCCCTGTAATGAGCACGACCTTGTTGTTCAAGTCCGCCATACGTACCTCCTGACATCGATCGAAACCTTCCTCGGGCCCTTTCACGTCGCCGCTCGGCCGCTTCAACTTGCTCGAACTTCGCAAAGCCCAATCGAACTCGGACCACTGGTGCGCTGTCCGTCAAGACGCTTTCGCGCGATTCCGCGAGACAATCTCCTGGGCCAGATCGATAAAGGCGCGCAGGCTCGCGGCCATGTGGCGGCGTCCTGGATAATACAGGCAATATCCGGGATACGAGGGCGTCCACTCGCTTAGAACTTCAACCAGCCTGCCTGAAGCGATGTCGTCAGCAACGATCGACTCGTTGACATAGGCAAGGCCGATACCCGCCCTGCTCGCCTGCGCGATCATGTCGGGCTCATCGAGTGTGAGGGACCCTGGTACATCGATCCTCAATGCCTTGCCACGACGTTCAAACTCCCAGCGGTAGAGAGCGCCACCCGGATAGCGAGTGCGAATGCATTCATGATGCCTCAGCTCCGCCGGCGCGGTGGGTCGCGGCCTTTTTGCGAAATAGCTTGGCGCGCCTACCACAACATGCCGTGCGTATGGAACCAGCGGGATCGCGATCATGTCGAGCGGAACCGCCTCAGGCAGACGCACCCCGGCATCGAACCCCTCCTTGATGATGTCGATCAGCCGCCCCTCGGTGACGATTTCGATCTTCATCTCGTTGTAGTGACGACGATACTCGAAGATGAAGGGCATCAGCAGCTGGCGTCCCCCAGCCAGCGAGCAACTGAACCGCAGTGTGCCTGTCGGTTTGCGGCCGTGATTGGCGACCGCTTGTGTGGCATTGCGGATATCCGACAGCGACGGCGCGATGGCCTCGACGTACTCGCGGCCCGCACTCGTCAGGGCGACGTTACGCGTCGTGCGGTTGAATAGGCGAACGCCAAGGCGCCGCTCGAGACTGGCAACGGCATTGCCGATCGCTGTGGGCGACATGTCCAGATCGAGTGCCGCAGCGCGGAAGCTTCCGTGCCTGGCGATGGCGACCACAGCCTCAAGCTCCACCAATCCGCTCTTGTACATTGTCACGATTCTCTAGATACCGCATATCAGTTTATCTCGATTATCGCCACGATCAAAATCAGTTAGCGTGTAGCCACACTCAATGACGCAAGGAGTATGGAATGCCCAAGGCACCCATCACTAACATCATCTTCGGCACCATGACGCTTGGCTACCGCGGGTATGGAGCCCGGGTTCATGACGCTGCGACCGCAGACGCAATGCTTCGTGCCGTCTTGGAATCTGGCCACGACCAACTCGACACATGCTCTGTCTATGGCGATGGAACCTGCGAAAGGATGTTGGGTGATCTCAGCGCCGCCGAATGGTTCGGCATCGCCACGCGGATTCATTCCGGCAACACTCCCGGCCAGGTTCACTCCGGAAACACTCGCGGCCACGAACCTGAGAACCTGAAGCGAGTCTTCAAGGAATCCCTGGCGCGCCTGAAGACCGATAAGGTCAAGATCCTCTATTTGGTGACGCCTGACAGCGCCACGCCGATCGAATCGACGCTGTCGGCCGTCCAGGAACTTCATGACGA
>DATHOA010000189.1:0-9766 GCA_035485475.1 Steroidobacteraceae bacterium
TTGGCACGCGTGCAATGCGGTCCGCCCGGACCTTCACATATTCGGCGTAGAAACCTATGCCCGTACCGTATACCGCGTCACCGACTTTGAACCCATGCACGTCGGATCCCATGGCCACGATCCTGCCCGCGCCATCGCTGCCGAGGACCATCGGATACGGTGCGCGGCTGCTCATGTGCTGGCGCATATCGGCCTCCCACACGGCCACTCCCGCCGCGTGCACGGCAATCAGCACCTCGGTCGCGCCCGGCGAAGGCACCGGCAGCTGGTGCAGCGACAAAACCTCCGGTCCGCCGGCCTTGTCGAACGCGGCGGCGCGCATCGTATCGGGCACCGGGCCCGTGGCCGCGACACCGAACGGCGCGACCGCGAGACTCAAGGCACCCATTGCCAGTAGACAGAGTGTTCTCATGGCGTCTCCACCTTACCCGCGTACAGCGACTTCTTCAGCTTCCAGCGCTTGTGCGACCACGGCCAGTCAGTCGGGGCTGCCTGGATCTGCGCCTCCACCAACCTGGCGTAGCGCTCGGTCAGCGCACCGCCGGGCAGCTTCTCACCCGCCTGCGCCAGCGGCGTGACCGAGACGGTGTAATGCCCGCGGCTAGTGCGGCGCAGGCCGACAAAGAACGCGGGGAATTTGGTGACGCGGGTGATTTCCTCGGCGCCCATGAAGAATGCCGTCTCCCGGTTCATGAACTGGGTCCAGTGCCGGCGCTCGCTGGTGCGTGGCTCCTGGTCGGCCACCATCGCAATGGCTCGCGGGGTGCGGCCGCCGCGCAGAATATGCGCCAGCAGTTCCTGGGCGGGGACCAGCCGGGCACCGAAGCGGCTGCGCGCCTTCAGCATCTCGCGTTGCGCCCAGCCATCCACCAGCGGCTTGTAGGCCGCCTCCAGGGGGTAGCCCAGCTGCAGGGACAGGGCCAGCAGCATCCACTCCCAGTTGCACTGGTGCGCGGCCACCAGCAGCACGGGACTGCCCGAGGCCAGTGCCGCCCGCACCGGGTCGAAGCCCTCCAGTACCACGCGGTGCCGCAATTCCTCGGGCGTCAGGCTTACCGAACGCACCACTTCCACCAGCACCTGCGCGAAGTTGCGGTAGTAGCTGCGCATCATCTGCTGCAGTTGCGGCTCGCTCAGCGCCGGGAAGGAGGCCAGCAGGTTGGCGCGCAGTGGCTTCTGCTCCACGCGCACCACCCGCCAGGACAGCCACGCCAGGGCATCGGCGAAGGGGTTCATGACCCACCAGGGCAGTGCGGCCAGCAGCCGGACCCACCACGCGGAGCGCATGCCCGTCAGGATACCGCGTGCGGCGGGACCTTCGCAGCCGTGGGCGGACGCGACTCATGCGAAATCAGCAGCTTCGACACGCGCGGCCCGATCCAGCGCTCCACGTCATCGACCAGCGTGAACACCGCCGGCACGATGACCAGCGTCAGGGCCGTGGAGGTGATCAGGCCTCCCATGACCGCGATGGACATGGAGGAGCGAAAGAGTTCCCCGCGGAACAGTTGCAGGGCCACCGGCAACATGCCCGCAATCATGGCCACGGTGGTCATGACAATGGGACGCGCCCGCTTGTGCCCGGCTTCCAGCAACGCCGTGGTCCGATCGGTGCCGATGCGCATCTCCTCGATGGCGAAGTCGACCAGCAGGATCGAGTTCTTGGCCACAATGCCCATCAGCATCAGGAAGCCGATCACCACAGACAGCGACAACGACAGGTGCGTCAACAGCAGCGCGACCGCCGCGCCGCCCACCGACAAGGGCAGCGCCGACAGAATCGTCAGCGGCTGGAAGACGCGCGCGAACAGCAGCACCAGCACGGCAAACACCATCATGATGCCGGTGCCCATCGCGAGGCCGAAGCTGGCCAATAGCTCGTTCTGCAGTTGCGCATCGCCGGTGTCCACCTCGCGCACGCCCGGCGGCAGGTTCTTCATGGTCGGCAAGGCGTCGATCAGCTTCATGGCCGGACCCAGTTCCGAATGGTTGAGATTCGAATCCAGCTCGATGCGGCGGCTCTGGTTGTAGCGCCGCACGGTGCTGGGGCCCTGGCCGAAGCTGATATCGGCCACCGCCTTCAAGGGCACGGTGCGACCGGTCGTCGTGGGTACCGGCAGGTTCTGCAAGGTCGACAGGTCGCGTCGCGAGCTCTCCAGCAGGCTCACGCGGATCGGAATCTGCCGATCGGATAAGGAGAATTTCGCGCCGTTCTGCGGCAGATCCCCGAGCGTCGCTATGCGGATGGTCTGACTGATGCTCCCCACGGTCACGCCCAGCGCCGCGGCCAGGTCCAGGCGCGGTCGGATCACGATCTCGGGCTGCTGCAGGTCGGCATTGATGCGCGGGTCGCGCAGGGTGGGCAGCGTGCGCATCTCATTGAGCACCTGTCCTGCGGTGCGGTCCATCAGCACCGGATCCTCACCCGTCAGGAACAGGCTCAGGTCCGCATCGCCACCGGAGGCACTGTTTCTCTGGAAGTGCATGCGCGCATCCGGTATGCGGCGCAGCTCCGTCATGACCTTGTCCTCGAACTCCGAGGAGGTCTCATGGCGCTGGCGGGCGGGTATCAGCTCCACATAAAGTGTGGCAAGGCGCACATCATTATTGTCGCCGGCGTACTCGACGATACTCCTCACTTCCGGGTACTTGCCGATGATGGCGCTGGCCTGAGCGGAGATCGCGGCGGTCTGCTCCAGTCGCACCCCCGGAGGCAGTTCAATACTCAGCGCCGAGCTGTCGCTATTGTCCGCCGGGAATACCGAGGTCGGCAGGTAGTTGAACGCCAGTGCCGACAGCGCATACACCACCAGGCCGATTCCCAGCGTCTTCCAGCGGTGGGCGATGGTCCAGGCCAGCAGCCGCAGGTACCACTTCATCACCGCGCCGTCCGGGTGCACCTTGTGGTCGCTCTTCAACGTGTACGCCGCGATCACGGGCGTCAGCAAACGTGCGACCAGCAAGGAGAAGAACACGGCCGCCGCAACGGTGAGACCGAACTGCTTGAAGAACTGCCCGACGATGCCACCCATGAAACTCACGGGCAGGAACACGGCGATGATGGCCGAGGAGGTCGCGACCACCGCCAGACCGATCTGATCGGCCGCATCGATGGCCGCCTGATAGCCGCTCTTGCCCATGTGCATATGGCGCACGATGTTCTCGATCTCCACGATCGCATCGTCCACCAGCACCCCGGCGACCAGTGACAGGGCCAGCAGGCTGATCTGGTTGAGCGTGAAGCCCATCGCGTCCATGAAGGCGAAGGTCGGAATCGCCGACAGCGGAATCGCCAGCGCCGAGATCGCCGTCGCCCGCACATCCCGCAGAAAGATCCACACCACCGCCACCGCCAGCAGCGAGCCTTCGATCAGGGCCTCGAGCGCCGTGCGGTAGGTGCGCTTGGTCAGCTCCACCGTGGTGAAGACCCGCGCGATCTTCACATTGCCGTATTCCTTGGAGACCTTGTCGAGCTCGGCCTCGACGAGCTTCAACACCTCCACATCGGAGTTGCCCTTGCTCTTCATCACCGCGAAGGTGATGGCCGGGCGGCCGTTCAACCGCGAGATCGTGCGCACCTCAGCGACGCCGTCGGTCACTTCGGCGAAGTCGCGCAACCGGGCGGTGCCGCCGATGGGCAGATTGATCTGCACATCACCGAGCGTCACCGCGGATTGCGCGCCGCCCAGCACGCGAATGGTCTGCTCACCGCCCCCCACCTGGGCACGGCCCCCGGCCGCATCCAGGTTCAGGTCGCGCAACTGCTGGTTGACCTGTACCGCGGTCAGGCCCAGTGCCTGCATGCGCGCCGGATCCAGATCCACGCGCATCTGCCGATCCACCCCTCCGCCACGGCTCACCTGACCGACCCCGGGCACCGCGAGCAGGCGCTTGGTAAGCGCATTGTCGACAAACCAGGACAGCTCCTGCTCGCTCATCTGCGTGGTGCTCACCGCGAAATACGCGATGGGGCCGCTGGCCACCTGCACCCGCGACACGAGCGGTTCCTGGATGCCCTGCGGCAGATCCGAGCGCACCTTGGAGACCGCATCGCGCGTATCCGTGACCGCCCGATCGATGGGCGTACCGATCTGGAACTCGATGTCGGTCTCGGCACTGCCCTCGCTGGCCACCGAGGAAATGTTGCGCACATTGCCGATGCCGGCAACCGCGCCTTCGATCTTCTGCAGAATCTGGGTCTCGATCTCCGACGGGGCCGCGCCCGGCTGGGAGATGAAGATGTCCACGATCGGATAGTCGATGTCGGGGTTCTGGTTGATCGGCAGGCGGATGAAGGAGACGATGCCAACGCAGGTCAGCACGACGAACAACACCACCGGCAATACCGGGTGGCGGATGGCCCAAGCAGAAATATTGCGCATTATCTTTGGGTGCTTTGGACTGGCGCCGCCACTTCAACGCGTTCGCCCACTCGCAGGAAGCCCGCGGCCGTCATGATCACGCGCTCGTTGCCGCTCAGTCCGGAGGCAATGACGAGTCCCTTGGCGTTGGTGTCGGACACGTGGACATTGCGTCGTTCCACCTGATTGCTGGCGTTCACGATCAGGACATAGGTCCCTTTCTCATCGGACAGTACCGCGGTCTGCGGCAATACCGGCCGCTCACCCTTGCCCACGACCACTTCGCCGCGCGCGAAGGCGCCCGGGCGCAGCTGCGGATCAGGCTGCAGCTGGATACGCACTTCCCCCAGTCGGGTCTGCGGATCGATGATGGCGCCCAGCAGCCGCACCTTGCCGGCAAAGGGCTTCTCGACGCCGGTCAGATAAACATCGGAGGCCTGGCCGATGCGCAAACTGGGCAGGTCCTGCTCGGCCACGAGCGCGCGCATTTCCACTTCCGAGCCGCGCGCCAGACGGAACATGGCATTGCCACCCGGCGTGACGATCTGCCCGACTTCCGCCGCGCGGGTCAGCACGACACCATCAACGGGTGCGCGCACCTGCGTATGCGATAGACGCGCCTGGTATTCGGCCAGCTGCGCCGCGGCCACTTTGACTTCGGCGGCAGCCGTCACCGCGGCGGCCTTACGCTTCTCGATATCTTCCTTGGACAATGCACCCGCAGCTTCCACTCCTTGGGCACGTCCGTATTCCGCGGCGGCCAGACCCGAGTTGGCCTTGGCCTCCTCCAGGCTCGCGGCCAGACGGTCGACCTGCGGCTGCAGGATGGATTCATCCACCTGTGCGAGCAGCTGGCCGGCTTTCACGTGATCGCCGGCCTCCACATAGATCGCGGCGACGCGCCCGGTCTCCCCTTCGGTACCGATGGGCATGTCGTAACGCGCATTGATCGTTCCGGTGAACGCCACCGTCGTGGTGATGGCCGACACGCCGGGAATCGTGGCACTCACCAGGGGAATGGCCCCTTCGGTGGTGGTGGAGTCGCTGCCGCGCTTGGTCCCGAAGTAGATCGCCGCGCCCAGCGCTGCGACGGCCAGCAGTACCGCAACTCCCACCACGCCCCGACGGGCTGGGGTCCAGGCATTGGAAGGCGGCACGGTCACGGCATGTTCCTGGAGGTTCGGCGCATCTTGGCGTCCGATCCACGCGACAGGCTGCTCGTTCTGCGCCGCATTTGATTCTGTCAGTGGGCCCAAGTCATTCCCCTGCTGCGGTCTGCGCCGCGGCACCCAAGTCATATGGTGTTATATATAACTATATCACCGAGATGTCGTCAAGTCAGCGCCGTGGAACTCAGTTGTGACAAATTAAGAACACCCGAGTTCGCCCTAAGTTGCGGAATCTTCGGGCAGGTTGCGCCAAGGCAAGAAGCCCATGGATTCGGTCGGCACGGTTGCGGTCCCAAAAGCCATGGTGTTCGTCAGCGCCGGTTCCCGGCGCCGCGACAGCGGTTCGGGCACCAGTGCCGCAATCGACACGTCCAGCACCACGGCCGCCCGCCACACCACATCCAGCGGCACACGCTGTCTTCCGGATTCGATGTTTGCGTAAGACGGCCGCGGCAGACCGAGGCGCTTCGCCAGCTCCTCTTGCGTGATCCCGCGCTCCTTGCGGGTGCGCTGCAGCCGCAGACCCACGTCGCGGTCAAACCCGGCTCGATCAAACTCCATGTCGCCTACCCCTTCCCGGACACCGGCAAATAGTAATGCAACAGCCTCTCCTGTGCATTCAGATGACAAATTGGTGTATATCATGCACAATTGATTGTCCGACCATCATTTATCTCTGGAGCGCCTCGCGATGCTGAATAAAAGCGACCTCACCACGCCGACCATTATTGAGGGCTGGCTGCAAGATCTGGGCCTGACCTGCGTTCGCCGCACGGATGCGGCCAGCAACTGGGCCCTGGAATTCACCATCGCGGGGCCCAACCCGCTGGTGCTCAGCGCCGTCAATCCGAAGTCCGTCCCGCGAGCGGTCATGCTGGTGTGCGGCCTGTCGGCATCCCCGGTGCACATGGAAGTGTTCAAGACGCTCGAAGAGACGGCGCGCACGCGATTCTGGCAGCAGATGCGTGACACCTTGAACCGCGAATTCGTCGAGTACCAGCTCGAAGGAACGCCACCATCCGAGTGTCCGAGAATGCTGCGCGTCACCGCCATTCGCTTTGATGACGGACTGTCGCTCGACTCATTTGCCCGTTCGATTGCTTCGGTGTGCAAGGCCGCCGCCTCAGCGGTGGCGCATTACACTGATCAGCTCGGAGATCCGAATGCGCCGACCAGTGGCGAATTCGCGTTCAAGAAAGTCGGGACTCAGTAAAACCTGAACCTGTTGCCGATGTGTGAAGGTTATGCCGGGAACACCGGCATGACCGATCGAAGCGTCCGAATGGTGTTCTCGTCCGGCTGCATCGCCTCCTTAGAAATACCAGTGCTAGAGCTATACCACCACGGTTCGTCCGCGTGCGCAGCCAAGGTTCGGTTTGCTCTGGCCGAGAAGCAGCTGAATTGGACGGGGCACTACGTCGATATTCTCGCTGGCGAACAGTTCAAGCCCGAGTTCCTGGCGGTCAATCCCAAGGCGGTCGTCCCGGTGCTCCTCGACGATGGCGAAATCATCCCGGAGTCGACGGTCATTTGTGAGTACGTCGAGGAAGCTTTCCCGGTGCATCCGATCTATCCGTCCTCGCCGGTGGAACGTGCCCGCGTCCGTCTCTGGACCAAGGTCGTGGATGAGGAGTTGCACCCGGCTTGCTCGGCCATCACTTACGTCGTTTCGCACCGGCACACCATCCTGCGCAATGGGGTGGGAAGCTTCGACGATTACCTGAGCAAGGGTGCCAGCGAAGGCGTCGTCGCCCGGACTCTCAAGTGGCACTACATCCAGGACGGTCTCTCGGCGCCGGGAGCGGCCGACAAGATCCGGCTCTACGACACCTATCTGCACAAGATGGAAAAGTCCTTGGACGGGCAAGACTGGCTGGTCGGCCACGCCTTCTCCATGGCGGACATCGCCATGGCGCCTTATGTCAACCGCCTCGCCGCGCTGGCGATGGAGGCCATGTGGACTGGAGGCCGTCTGCCAAAGGTCGAAGCGTGGTTTGAGCGGGTGCGTCGACGCCCCTCCTTCTACTCCGGCTTCATCGAATGGATGCCCGAGCAACTGATCGAAGAAATGCGTGAGAACGGTGATCGGTCCTGGCCGGATATCAGGGCGCTTTTGGGTATCTGATCCCCGGATCGATAGCCGCGTGGTTTCGTCAATCGCGGACGATAATGCCGGCATTGGCCAAGCACTTGATAATTCGGGGAAGATTGGTGCCGACTCACAGAATCGAACTGTGGACCCCATCATTACGAAGTCTGGAGACAAGTGCCAGTTCCGAGGAAAAGCAATCGGATACGGACTGGCCCATGCCTTGCGACACGGGCCGGAAGTAGCCGAAAGTGGCGCATGGTGGTGCAAACGTCGTAGCAAAGATTTCGGCTCGGAACCCCAACAGTTCGCAGTCAGGGGCCGGCTGCCACCCAACGATGCCAGCCCTGCGATTGAGCGTTGACACGCCTGTTTGCCTTGGCGCCATTCTATGAATATACCTTAACATATCCGACGTTCGCCAATTGTCGCAGCATGATTGCCGCATTTTCCTCGGTTATCGGTAGAGGAGCACCCCCGGAGCCATGTTTCGGTCAATTCGTTAGTTTCGTTTATTTCGCTTATGGCGCGAATCCGGTACACTTCCTGATCAGGAGGCCATGCCATGACTGCGCCAGCAACTCGAGCACCACAACCCACAATCCCACTTGCAGAAGACGTCGCTCAGGCCCGGGAGGCCGCCCGGACGCTTGGGGAGGTGGCCGAACATCTGGATCATGCGTTGCTGCAGGTCGGAGATGCGGCGCACCGAATGCATGTGGTGTTGCCACGCGCAGCGGTCGGTCTGCTCCACAGCATCCTGCGGGAAATGAGCCAGGGGCGGGCTGTGACCCTCATTCCCATCAACGCCGAGCTCACGACGCAGCAGGCTGCGGATTTGCTCAACGTCTCCAGACCTTACCTGGTTGGTCTGCTTGAAAAAGGCACCATCCCCTACCGCAAAGTGGGCACGCGGCGGCGCGTGTTGTTCGACGATCTGATGAACTTTAAGCGCCGCGAAGACGAGCAGCGCCTGGATGCTCTGGCGCAACTCACCCGCGAGGCGCAGGACTTGAATCTCGGTTACTGAGTGCCATGGCGTTCACGGCACTCTACGACGCCTGCGTGCTCTTCCCAGCGCCGGTCCGCGACCTGTTGCTGCATTTGGCAGTGGCCAATCAATTCCGGGCGCGCTGGACGGATGCCATTCACGAGGAATGGATCCGCGCCGTCCTCAACAGTCGGCCCGACCTGTCCCGCGAACGCCTTGAGCGCACGCGACATCTGATGGACGCTCATGTTCGGGACGCACTGATCACAGACTTCGAGGATTTGATCCCGACGCTCACGCTGCCAGATCCTGATGACCGGCACGTGCTGGCTGCCGCCATTCGCGGCCGTGCGGACGTCATCGTGACTTACAACCTCAAGGACTTTCCCGTCGCGATTCTCAAACGATACGCGATCGATGTGCAGCATCCGGACGCATTTCTTGTCCACCTTTTCGATCTCGCGCCCGCCACGGTGCTCGAATCAGTACGGCGGATTCGCAGCAGCTTGGTGAATCCGACCGTTGCAATCACAGAGTATCTCGCAACGCTTGAACGTCATGGTCTTGCCGAATTGGCGGCCCGCCTTCGCGAATATGCACCGCTGTTATAGCCAACCACCGATGCCAGTTGCGAACGCATCCCCTAGCCATCCCCATCGATCAGCCTGTCGATGGTCCAGTGCAATTGCGGTAGCAGCCGCCATTTACGTGGTCGCCGGAGGTGATCGCGTAAAAATACAGTGGAATCCAGAGGATATATTGGTGCCGACTCACAGAATCGAACTGTGGACCCCATCATTACGAACTAGACCGATCATAAATAAATCAATGACTTACGTTGGTGAGACAGGCTGAAAATAGGCCCGACCAAGGGGCATCGGGGTACGAAAGGGGCACAGTGTGCCGACCTGCTATTATGGGTCGCTCAGATCGTCGTCTAACGGTAGGACTCGGGATTGAAGGTCCTTGAAATGCCGGTTCGAATCCGGTCGATATTCCAGAACCCCGCTTCGTGCGGGGTTTTTTGTTTTGTGCACCGCGGGGAGTGATGGACCGGAACAGTTAGGCAAATTGCACCGACTATCACTCTGCTAAGCTGATCTTGCCCAGGGGTGGGGGATGTCGCTCTGGTCGGACCTAATCAAAACAAAGAGCA
>DATHOA010000190.1:0-26137 GCA_035485475.1 Steroidobacteraceae bacterium
TCACGCAGTGAAAGTGAACTCATAGTCAGTCCCGGGCGGTTCAGGCGAACCGACCGGCCTCGTCAAATGTCAGGCGCGGGTTGCGCGGAAAAAGTTTCTCATCCGTGCCATATCCCAGCGAGCAGATGAAGTTGGAGCGGATGCGGGTGTCGGCAAAGAACTCGCGATCGACACCGGCATTGTCGAAACCGGACATCGGACCGCAGTCAAGCCCCAGGGCGCGCGCCGCGAGTATCAGGTAGGCGCCCTGCAGGCTACCATTGCGGAACGCCGCGGTTTCGGAGGCTACCGGATTGCTCGCAAAGTTGGCCCGCATGGCCTCCCCGCGCGCGGGGAACAGTTTCGGCATCTGCTCACCGAAGTCCAGATCGTAGCCCACGATGACCGTCACGGGCGCCGCCAGGATCTTGGGTTGGTTGGCCTCGGAGGCCAACGCGGCGAGCTTCGCCTTGCCCGGCTGTGAGCGGACCCAGACAAATCGGGCCGGACTGCTGTTGGCCGAAGTCGGGCCATACTTGAAAAGTTCATACAGCTCACGGATCTGCGCGTCGCTGACGGGCTGCGAGCTCCAGGCATTGCGGGTGCGGGCGGTGCGGAACAGGATGTCCAGCGCCGGTCCGTCAAGTTTTGGGTGCATGTAATGATCCTGAAGTGTTGTGACAGCCATTATCGCTATGGGCTGCTCGGGCGCGCAAATCCTATGCTATTTCGGTCAAAGGATGACAATTAAGGGCGATATCTGCGGGTAAAATCCGCGGACTTTGCCATACGGGTTGCACCTGCAATGAAATCACCGGACGACAGCATGAGTGCCTTGACCGAGCTTGCGCTGGATCTGCGCACCGCCTGGGATCATGGCGCGGCCAACCTGTGGCGACACCTCGATGCCGAGCTGTGGGAGTTCACGCACAATCCCTGGACGGTGCTGCAGACGGTGTCGGCGCAGACCATCAACAAGGCCCTGGAGGATCAGGCATTTCGGCTCGAGGTTGACAAGGTGGTGAGCCGGCGGCGCGCCGCCCTCGATGCTCCGGCCTGGTTTGATCAGCACCGTTCGACCAGCGCGCTGAAGCAGGTCGCCTACTTCAGCATGGAATTCATGCTGAGCGAGGCGCTGCCCATCTACTCCGGCGGCCTCGGCAATGTCGCGGGTGATCAGTTGAAATCCGCCAGCGATCTGGGCGTGCCGGTGGTGGGCGTGGGACTGCTCTATCAACAAGGATACTTCCGCCAGCTCATTGACCGCTCCGGGGGCCAGCAGGCGCTGTTTCCCTACAATGCCCCGGACCAACTGCCCATTACCCCGCTGCGCACGGCCAGCGGGGATTGGCTGCGTCTGCGCATCGATCTGCCGGGTACTTCAGTGTGGCTGCGGACCTGGCAGGCGCAAGTGGGCCGCACCCGGCTGCTGTTGCTCGACAGCAATGATCCGGCCAATTTTCCCGCCTGGCGCGGCATCACGGATGAACTGTACGGCGGCGGCCCGGAACAGCGCCTGCGTCAGGAGATGGTCCTGGGTATCGGCGGCTGGCGGCTATTGGGCGCCTTGGGCATCGAGCCGCAGGTATGCCATCTGAACGAGGGTCATGCGGCCTTCGCGGTGCTGGAGCGCGCCGGCGCGTACATGCAGCTCACGGGTCAGGATTTCGCGACGGCGCTTGCCACGACCCGCGCCGGCAACCTGTTCACGACGCACACGGCGGTGGCGGCGGGCTTCGACCGCTTCGCACCCGAGCTCATCGAGCAGTACCTGGGACGCTACGCGCAAAACCGCCTGAAGATCACCACCGAACAGTTCCTGGCGCTGGGTCGTGCCAACCCACAGGACTGGTCGGAGAGCTTCAACATGGCCTACCTCGCGATTCGCGGCAGTGGTGCGGTCAGTGGCGTCAGCCGCCTGCACGGGCAGGTCAGCCGGCAGATTTTCGGCACCCTGTTCCCGCGCTGGGCGGAGGACGAAGTACCGGTGGGACACATCACCAATGGCGTGCACATGCCCACCTGGGGCTCGCGGCTGGCCGAAGACCTGTGGCAGGGCGGCTGCGGGAATGATTGCTGGCAATCATCGGATGGCGCTGCCGCGGCGGGCATCCGCCGGATCAGCGATGCGGACCTGTGGCGTTTCCGCAATGAGGCGCGCGCCGGCCTGATCGACACGGCGCGCGCGTATCTGTCGCGCATGCTGTTGATTTCCGGCGAGAGTGTGGAAGTTGCACAAAGCGCCCGCCAGCTGCTGGACCCGAAGGTCCTGACCCTGGGGTTTGCGCGGCGTTTTGCGACCTACAAACGTCCGAATCTGCTGTTGCGCGACCCGGCGCGGCTGCTGCGCCTGCTGTCGAATGCGGAGCGTCCGGTGCAGCTGATCATTGCCGGCAAGGCCCATCCGGCCGATGAGCCGGGGCAGGCCCTGATCCGGCAGTGGCTGCAGTTCATCCGCGGTACGGATGCGCGCAACCATGTCATTTTTCTTGCCGACTACGACATGGGGGTCGCCGAGGAGCTGGTGCAGGGCGTGGACGTGTGGATCAACACTCCGCGGCGCCCCTGGGAGGCCTGTGGCACCAGCGGCATGAAAGTGCTGGTGAATGGTGGCGTGAATCTTTCGCAACTGGATGGCTGGTGGGCCGAGGCGTACAAACCGGAGGTCGGCTGGGCCATCGGTGATGCGCAGACGCATACCGACGATACGGTGTGGGACGACCGTGACGCCGGCGCCTTGTATGACCTGCTGGAGCGCGAAGTCGTCCCGCAGTTCTATGGCCGCGACGCGGCCGGCATACCCACCGCGTGGCTGGCGCGTATGCGCGAGAGCATGGCGAGCCTGACTCCCCAGTTCTCGAGCAACCGCGCGGTGCGTGACTATACGCAGCGCTACTACCTGCCGGCCGCGCAGGAGTGGCTGCGCCGCAGTGGCGATTCAGGCCAAGTCAAAGGCGAGGGTGGCAGGCAGGTACTGCAATGGCGCCAGCGGCTGGACTCCTCCTGGGGCCAGTTGCGCTTCGATAAACTGCAGGTCACCACCGCGGCGGCCGGACTTGAATTCGACGCGCAGGTGCAACTGGGCGCACTGGCCCCCACCGACATTGCGGTACAGCTGTACGCCAATGGTGTCGACGGCGCCGGCCCGCAGGTGTATGACATGACGTTGCAGAACCCGCCGGCCACTGGCGGCAATTCCAATGGGAGCAGCGCGTACCGGGTGGTCGTGCCGGCAAACCGGCCCGCCAGTGACTACACTGCCCGAGTCGTGCCGCGCCTAGCGGGCGCCGCCGTGCCACTGGAAGCAAATCATATTCTGTGGCAGCGGTAGGCCGCGCGAGAACGAACGGGAACCTTTACGGAGTGATCAATATGGCGACCGAAAGCACGCGCTCCGATGCGCCGCGCAAGCTGAATGAGCTGGGACAGAGCCTGTGGCTGGACAACATCACCCGCGACCTGCTGAATAACGGCACGCTCGCGCACTACATCAACTCCGGGCTGTCCGTAACCGGGCTCACGTCCAATCCGACGATCTTTGATCACGCGATCAGCAAGAGTGCCGCATACGATGCCGACGTGAGTTCGATGGCGGCCAAGGGCGTCGCGGTCGAGGACCTGTTCTTCGAACTGGCCATCGCGGACCTCACCCGCGCGGCGGATCTGTTCAAGCCGATCTTTGAGCGTACGGCCACGGTCGATGGCTTCGTGTCGCTGGAAGTCTCGCCGCTGCTGGCCTACGACACCAAAGCGACGCTGGCGGCTGCGCGCAAGCTGCACGCGAAGGCGGGTCGGCCGAATCTCTTCATCAAGATACCGGGTACCCGTGAAGGCGTTCCAGCCATTGAGGAGGCCATTTTCCAGGGCGTGCCCGTCAACGTGACCTTGCTGTTTTCCACCGAGCAGTATCAGGCCGCCGCCGAGGCCTACCTGCGCGGCCTGGAGCGGCGCGTGGCGGCCGGCCTGAGCCCGGATGTGCGCTCAGTCGCCTCACTGTTCGTCAGTCGCTGGGACAAGGCAACGATGGAGCGTCTGCCGGCAAACCTGCGCAACACCTTGGGTATCGCGGTGGCCCACCAGTCCTTCCGCGCCTACCGGCAGCTGATGGCAACCGATCGCTGGCAGCGACTGATGAATCTGGGCGCACGACCGCAGCGGCTGCTGTTCGCCAGCACCGGCGTCAAGGATCCTGCCGCGCCGGACACCCTGTATGTCACGGCACTGGCTGCCCCGAACACCGTGAACACGATGCCCGAGGAAACGCTGCTCGCCTTCGGTGATCATGGGGCATTGAAAGGGACGCTGGCTGCCGATGGCGGCAACTGCGAGCAGGCCCTGGCAGCGGTCAAGGCGGCGGGAGTGGATGTCTCGGCATTGGCGGCGCAGCTGCAATCCGAGGGTGCCGAGTCGTTCAATGCCTCCTGGAAGAATCTCCTCAAGTCCATCGAGACCAAGAGCAAGTCACTGAAGTAGGCGTAACTGACAGATGCAGCTCGCGCAGCACGGCCTCGCGTTTCTCTCGCTCGCCATGTTCCTGCAGGCGATTGGGCTGCCCATCCCGGGCGCGGTTGCGCTGATTCTGGCCGCCGCGCAGGCGGCGACGGGACATGTGTCCGGCATCGCCGTGCTGGGCAGCGCGCTGCTTGCCATGCTGGCAGGTGATGCCGTGATGTTCCTGCTGGGACGGCGCACGGGCTGGTGGCTGCTGGGCACGTTGTGCCTGATATCACTGAACCCGGAGTCCTGCGTCGTCACCTCCGCCGATACCTTTCACCGGCGCGGCCGCTCGTTGCTGGTGGTCGCGAAATTTGTGCCCGGCATCAACACCATGGCGCCACCCCTGGCCGGCAGCATGCAGATGGGTTGGTGGTCATTCCTGTGGCTGGATATGGCCGGATGCGCGCTGTACATCGGTACCTACTTCGTCCTGGGTTTCCTGTGCAGCGGCGCGGTCTCCCAGGTCATCCGCTTCTACGAGCGCTTCGGCCACATGACCACGGCGCTGGTGCTGATTCTGGTGACCGCTTACGCGCTGTGGCTGCTGTGGACCAGCTTGCGGGCGCGCCGGCTGGGACGCGGGGTGCCCCATGCCCCGGCCGCGATCGTCGCCCGGGATCTCGCGGCCGGCGAGGCGCTCGTGTTCGACGTGCGCAGTCATGGTTACTTTGATCCCGGCGCCGTGCGCATTCCCGGCTCGCGGCGTGTTGATCCCAACGCCCTGCGCGTCAGCCTCAATGAGTTTGCCAAGGATCGGCAGATCTACCTGTACTGCACCTGTGCGCGTCAGGCCACCAGCGTGCGCGTGGCGCGGGAGCTGCTGAAGCTCGGACTACGGGTTGCCGTGATTGATGACGGACTGCGGGGCTGGCGCCGTGCCGGCCTGGCGCTGGAGCGGGTGCCGACCGAGGAGCTGCGGGCACTGCCGCTGTTCACTTAGGCGGTCGCGATCGCCGTGCGCGCACCGGCGCGCAGCGTGATGCGGCCAAAGGTCATGCACAGCACCGCGCACAGCGTGATGCCGGCGATCATCGGCAGCGGTGCTCCATTGGCAAAGGTGCCGGAAAACGCCATGACCAGGGAACCCAAGCCAAATTGCAGTGTGCCGATCAGCGAGGAGGCCGTGCCGGCAATGGCGCCGTGATCCTCCAGCGCCAAAATGGAGGACGTCGGCACGGTCATGCCTAGGCAGGCGTAGGCGCAGCACAGCAGCGCCACCATCACCACCAGATGATCGACGCCCGCGGCAAACAGGCCCAACAGCAGCAACATGGCCACGGCGAAGCCGGTGGAGGCACGGCGCACCAGGGTCTTCAGGCCAACACGCATCGCCAGCCTGCTGTTGAACTGTGCGGCGACAAAGAACGAGGCGGCATTGACGGAGAACAGCAGGCTGAAGCCGCGTGGACTCAAGTGATAGTGCTCGATCATCACGTAGGGTGAGTTCGACAGGTACAGAAAGAAGCTCGCCATCCCGCAGGTGCCGATCAGCACCGTGCCCATGAAGTGCCGGTCGGCCAGCAGCCGGCGATAGGAGTGGAACGCACTCATCAGGCTGCTGTCCGCGCGCGCGGACTTGGGTCGCGACTCCTTGAGCGTGGTCAGAATACCGAAACCGATGACGGCCGCCCCCAGCACCATCCAGAACACGCCGCGCCAGCCGACGGCCTGGATCACGAAGCTGCCGGTCAACGGCGCCAGCAGCGGGGAGATGCTGAACACCAGCATGAGCAGCGACATGAGCCGGGTGGCGTCAACCCCTGAATGCAGATCCCGCACCACCGCCCGCGGGATCACCATGCCCCCGCAGGCACCCAGGCCCTGCACGAAGCGTCCGAGCAGGAACAGCTGTGCATTGGGCGCCAGCGCGCAGGTGATGCTGCCGAGGCAGAACAGCACCAGCCCGACGTAGAGCGGCAGCTTGCGGCCGTACATGTCCGACAGCGGGCCATACAGCAGCTGTCCGCCACCGACGGCGATGAAGAACACGGTCAGGCTCAGCTGCACCGTGGCGGCGTTCGCATGCAGGCTGCGCCCGATGGAGGGCAGCGCCGGCAGATACATGTCGATGGCAAAAGGGCCGATTGCCGAAAGCAGCCCTAAAATGATGCCATGTCGTAAGTAACTCTTGTCCATCATAAAAACGTCCAAAACGCCTGCGGGCCGCGCGGTCGGCGCGCTCGGCCCGGAATGTATATAAGGAGTGGTCGGCTAGGGTTCAGGAGAGCGAGGCTCGCCTGCGCGCCAAAGACTTCAGCGCGGCTGCCCAAAAGTAGGACAAACCCGCATCCACGCACTGCTGCCGCAAATGCGACAATCAGCCAAATGTTCGCCTGCGCAGCCCCGGTGCGCAAGTGAAAACTCACGGGAGTGCGACAGATGACAATAAACCCGATGGCCGGGAAACCGGCGCCGGCCTCCATGCTGGTGAACGTGCCGCGGCTGGTCTGCGCCTATTACGCGGATGCGCCCGATCCGGCAATGCCTGACCAGAAGGTGGCATTCGGCACCTCGGGGCACCGCGGCAGCTCCTTCCAGCGCTCGTTCAATGAGGCGCATATCCTGGTGATCACCCAGGCCATCGTGCTGTACCGGACCCAGCAGGGCATCAGCGGCCCGCTGTTCCTGGGGATGGACACCCACGCACTGTCCGAACCGGCATTCATCAGCGCGCTGGAAGTGCTCGGCGCCAACGACGTAACGGTCATGGTGCCGGATGAGCACACCGACTACACGCCGACGCCGGTGATCTCCCACGCCATCGTGACCTACAATCGCGGCCGCACGGCGGCCCTCGCCGATGGCATCGTCATCACCCCATCGCACAATCCGCCGGACAGCGGTGGCTTCAAATACAACCCGCCCAACGGCGGCCCCGCCGACACGGCCGTCACCTCGTGGATCGAGAACAAGGCCAACGAACTGCTGGGCAATAAGCTGCAGGGCGTGCGCCGCATGCCATACCACCAGGCGCGCAAGCTTGCGACCACGCACCAGCATGACTATCTGCACGCCTATGTCGATGACCTGCCGGCGGTGCTCGACCTGGATGCGATCCGTGCCTCCGGAGTGCACATGGGAGTGGATCCGCTGGGTGGTGCCGGGGTGCATTACTGGCCGCTGATCGCCGATCAATACAAGCTGGACCTGACGATCACCAACGATGCGGTGGATCCGACCTTCCGTTTCATGACGCTGGACTGGGACGGCAAGATCCGCATGGATCCCTCCTCCCCCAATGCCATGCAGCGCCTGATCGGCTTGAAGGATCGATTCGACATCGCCTTCGCCTGCGACACCGACCACGACCGTCATGGCGTTGTCACGCGCAGTGCCGGCCTGATGCCGCCGAACCACTACCTGACGGCGGCCGCGCATTACCTGTTCTCGAACCGGCCCAAGTGGAGTGCCAAGGCCACGATCGCGAAAACCGTCGTCACCAGCATGATGCTGGACAAGGTCGCGGCCAAACTGGGGCGCAAAATCTATGAGACGCCGGTGGGCTTCAAATGGTTTGTCGATGGTCTGGTCGACGGCACGCTGGGCTTTGTGTGCGAAGAGAGCGCGGGGGCTGCATTGCTGCGTCGCGACGGCAGCGTGTGGACCACCGACAAGGACGGGATCGCCCTGGCATTGCTGGCCGGTGAGATCACGGCGCGCGACGGCAAGGATCCTTCCCAGCAGTACGACGAGCTCACCCAGACGCTCGGAAATCCGGCCTACGAACGGGTGGATGCACCGGCCGATGCCGCGCAGCGCAAGGCCTTGTCGAAGCTGTCCGGCGAGCAGGTGAAGAGCGCGACGCTGGCGGGGGAAAAGATCGACGCGGTGCTCACCAAGGCCCCGGGCAATGATGCGGCCATCGGCGGCGTCAAGGTCGTCACGGCCAGCGGCTGGTTTGCCGCGCGCCCCTCCGGCACCGAAAGCATCTATAAGATCTACGCGGAAAGCATGCGCGGTCCCGAGCATCTGCAGCAAATTTTTGCTGAGGCGCAGCAGATTGTGGGGGCGGCATTGGGCGCGGTCGGCAAGACCTGAGGCAAGCGCTAGGGACAAAAGAGCGCCGACTGGTATACTGCCCCGGTTAGTAAACGCTCAGGGTTCCCCGCAAGGGGATTTGAATGGGAACGCGGTGCGATGCCGCGGCTGCCCCCGCAACTGTAACCGGCGAGTGATTGTCCTTAAATGCCACTGGGCCTCACGGCTTCGGGAAGGCGGACGAGAACTGTGACCCGGGAGTCAGGAGACCAGCCCTGTGCCGTCGTCCATGCTTTTGGCCGGGGTGTGTCATGAGCTGCGGGTAATCCGCTGCGACGACTTTGTCGTGTCGTTGTTGCGGAGAATATCGTGCCCAAAATTTCAATGGCTCCGGCTCTCGGAGCGGCCTGTGTAATCCTGTTCGTTCCAGCAGTCCGCGCGGATGACACCGCGAGCGCGGACCAAACGCTGCAGAACGTGATCGTCTCGGCCACGCGCGTTGCGACGCCTGCCGCGCAGATCGGCAGCAGTGTCACCGTGATCACGGCCGCGGACATTGCCGCCGAGCAGCTGCGTACGGTGACCGAGGTCCTGCAGCTCGTGCCCGGCCTGAATGTCGTGCAATCCGGCGGACCGGGGGGCCAGACCTCGGTCTTCATACGCGGCACGAATTCCAATCATACCAAGGTGCTGATCGACGGCATCGACGTTGCCGACCCCAGCAATGCCCTGGCGAATTTCGATTTCGGCCAGCTGCTGGCCTCCGACATTGAGCGCATCGAGATCCTGCGCGGCCCGCAAAGCGGATTGTATGGATCGGACGCCATCGGCGGCGTCATCAGCATCACGACCCGTGCGGGGAAGGGGCCGCTCAACATTGCCGGCAGTGTCGAAGGCGGCACCTTCCGCACCAACAACGAGACACTGGCACTGAGCGGTTCGGCCGACCAGTTCCAGTACGCGGCCAATATTGAGCATCTGCATGCAGGCTCGACGCCCGTGACGCCGCTGGATCTGCTGCAGCCGGGTGAGGCGCGCAACAATGACTACGACGACAATGTCACGGTCTCCACCCGCCTGGGCTACACGGTGCTGCCGGGATTTGACCTGAACCTGGTGGGCCGCTTCACCGATGCGCACTACGCCTTTACCAGTGATGATCCGCTGGTCTTTCCGAGCTTTCCGGCGGCTGAACCGAGCAAGACGGACACTTCGCAGTACTACACGCGCCTCAGTGGCCACCTCGTGAGCTTTGACGGGATGCTGGATCAAACGCTGGGTGTCGCCTATTCGAGTGCCTGGACCTTGAACCTGGATCCGACGCTCGGCGCCTCGGTGAATACCGGCGATCGAGTCAAGACCGACTGGCAGGGCCTGGTGCGGCTTTCCAGTGATGAGATTCTGGTGCTGGACGCGGAGAACGAGCGCGATGCCGTTCACGAACCGATCAGTGCCGACGTCACCGACAATGCCGGCGCGGTGGAACTGCAATCCCATCTGGGGGATCACCTCAGCTCCGCCGTGAATGTGCGTTACGACGACAACACTCGCTTTGGCAGCAAGGTAACCTGGCGGTTCGCGCCGACCTACGCCATTGCCGCATCCGACACGCGCTTCTCGGCCAGCGCGGGCAGCGGGTTCAAGGCACCCACGCTGGGTGAGCTGTATCAGAATTTTCCGCCGTTCTTTTTCGCAAATCCCGATTTGAAACCGGAAACCAGCATTGGCTACGACCTCGGCATCGAGCAGGGATTGTTCGACAAGGCCGTCCAGGTCGGCGCGACCTGGTTCCGCAACGATATCCGCGATCTCATCACAACAGATGTGACTGGCACGACATACGCGAATGTCGGCCGCGCGCTCACCCAGGGCGTGGAAAGCTTCATCGCCTGGCAGCCGCTGCGGGCGCTGCATCTGCGGGCGGATTACACCTTCACGCAGGCCGACGATGAGGTGCTGCACGAGGAGTTGCTGCGTCGCCCCAAGCACAAGGCGACGTTGAACGCCGCCTGGCAGTTGACGGATGCCTTGTCGGTGGACAGCACGGTGTTGTACGTGGGCAGCTGGATCGACGGCAATCGCGATTTCTCGATTCCGCGACTGACGGCCTCCGGCTATACCACGGTGAATCTGGCCGTGAACTTCGCGCTGCGCTCCCGTTTGACCCTGTTCGGTCGCATCGACAACCTGTTCGACCGGCACTATCAGGACCCGGTCGGCTTCCTGCAGCCGGCATTCGGTGTATTCGTGGGCATGCGCGGACAGCTGCGGCCATAGAGTACACTCGCGCCTCACGGGTTCGTCTGTAACGGGGGAGGGCGCGATGCGAGTGCGATTCTGGGTGCTGCGTGGTGCGCAGCTGTTGGCCGCCGTCAGTCTGGGCGCTTGTTTTCATCCGGTGCACGCGCAACAGGCGCCCTTGGGGATAGACGCTGTCACACTGACCCAACCGGCATACGTATTTGATACCGCGGAGCAGCACAAGGTGCGGGTCGTGGTCGTGGCGCACGGCCTGCGCCACCCCTTTGCCGTGGCGCTGTTGCCCTCCGGCGATGCGCTGGTGTCGGAGCGGGGCGCCGGGATCCGTCTGATCCACAACGCGGCGGGCGGGGTGGCGCAGCTGGATCCGACGCCGCTCGAGGGACTGCCGGCAACGGCCGCCTTTCGCAATGCCGGTCTGCAGGATGTCGCCCTGCATCCGGACTTCGCGCACAACCATTGGGTGTACTTCACGTTCAATCAGGCCGGCAACCCGCCGCCGGCCGATGCCAAGCCGCCGGTACGGCAGGAGAGCCGGATCTCGCTGTTCCGTGGCGAGTTGGTCGGGCATGCGCTGACCCACGTTCAACAGCTGTTTGCCGGCGGCTCGGGCAGCACCAGCGGGTCGCGCCTGGCCTTTGACGGGCATGGCATGGTCTACATGACCACGGGCGGCCCGTTCGATGATGCCCCGCAGCGCCTGGACACCGTGTACGGCAAGGTGCTGCGGCTGCGCGATGACGGCACCATCCCGAAGGACAATCCCTTCGTCGGCAAGGCCGACGCCCGTGGCGAGATCTATTCGCTGGGACACCGCGATCACCTGGGTCTGACCGTCAGCCCCGGCGGTGTCGTGCTCAATGCCGAGCAGGGCCCGAATGGCGGCGATGAACTGAATGTGATCCTGGCCGGCCACAACTATGGCTGGCCCAAGGTGAGCTTCGGACGCGACTATGCGGGGCCGCGCATTTCCGAATCCCCGGTCGCGGAGGGCATCGATCAGCCGCTGGTGGTGTGGCTGCCTTCCATTGCGCCGGGTGGACTGACCTTCTATACCGGCGATAAGTTTCCGGCCTGGGCCGGCAATCTGTTCGTGACCAGCGCGCGTCGCGGTGAAATTCCGCGCACGGGGGGCCTGGAACGACTGGTGTTCAATCCGAAAATGGAAGAGCTGCGGCGCGAGACCCTGTTCACGGAGCTGCATCAGCGGTTCCGCGATGTGCGCCAGGGCCCCGATGGTCTGCTGTATGCCGTGACCGATGAGGACGACGGCGCATTGCTGCGCATCGAGCCGGTCGCGGCAACGACGACGGTGGCCGAAGCGCAGGTTGCCGAGCCGCAGATCCGGCTGGCGCCGGCGGATATCCAGGCGCTGGCCGCACAGGCGGCAAAGAATCCCGGAAGGCCGGGGCCAGCCTCACTGGCGCTGAATGGTGACTCCACCAAGGCCGGCGTCTATACCGTGCAGGTGACTTTGCCCGCCCACACGATGGTGCCGCCGCATACGCATCGCGACAACCGCATGGTGTACGTCGTGTCCGGGACCTTGTATGTGGGCTATGGCGAGAAGCGCGATGCGGATGCGCTCAAGATGCTGCCCCCTGGCAGCTACTACACCGAGCCTGCGGCGACGGCGCATTACACCGAGACGCGTGATGACCCCGTGGTCATCGTGATTACCGGCGTGGGGCCGAGTGATACGCACCTGATTGGCGCGCCGCCGGCGGGGAACCGGTAGCCGCACGCCGCGCGTGCACTCAGGAGGTGGCTTGTGAAATTCGCCGCATTGATTTGGGCTGGGATCCGCCGCAATCGCGGCCGTTCCAATCTCATCCTGCTGCAGGTGGTGATCGCCTTCACCCTGTTTGGCGTGCTGCAGGGCCTCAACGGCGCCATCAATAAGGCTGTTACCGCGACGCACGCGGACCGGTTGTTCGTGGGCAGCCGCCAGCGCTTCGGCACGCCGCTCCCCATTGCCATCATGTCCACGGTGCAGAGTACGCCGGGGGTCATCGCCGCGGCTTCCCGGTTCCAGTTCGGGGCCACCTGGCAGAAGCCGGATCAGCAGGTGCCGATTCTCGCCACCGACGTGGATTCGATGCTGGCGGTGTATCCCGAATGGGAAGTCGCGCCGGCGGCACGCAGCGCGATGAAGCAGCAGCAGGACGGGGCCATCGTCGGCGCCGAGACCATGAGCAAGTACCAGTGGAAGATCGGGCAGCGCATCGTGCTGCAGTCACTGCGGAAAAAAGACGGCAGCCCGGACTGGACGTTCGACATCGTCGGGACCTATGCGAACACGGATACCCCGGACTCATCCCCGTTGATTCTGGCGAACTACCACTACGTCAATGAGTCGCTGGCGCCGGCGCAGGCCAATACCATGGCCGTGGCCACCTTGCGCATCGCCGACCCGGCGCGCGCCGCGGATGTGGAAACGGCCATCGACAAACACTTCCTCAATTCCCCGAATGAGACGCTCACCCAATCTGAGCTGGAGCTGGCGCAGGCCCAGGTCGCCTCGCTCGGGGACATCAACACCGTGGTCCATCGTGTCATCGGCGCGACCTTCTTTGTGCTGTTGTTCGCGACCGGCGCATTGATGATGCAATCGATCCGCGAGCGCACGCCGGAACTGGCGGTGTTGAAGACCTTCGGGTTCTCGGATCGGCTGGTCATGATATTGATCCTCGTCGAGACGCTGGTGCTGTGTGTGAGCGGAGCCGCCGTGGGCCTGGGGCTCGCGTCGCGCATTTTGCCCCTGGCACGCTCCCTGATCGGCCTGGGCTCCATTCCGCTGGGGGTCGTCGTCAGCGGATTCGCATTTGCCGTGGTCCTGGCGCTGGCCGCCGGCGCGATTCCGGCCTGGCGTGGCCTGCGGCTGCACGTGGTCGACGCGCTGGCCAATCGTTGAAGGCCAATCCTTGGAAGGCCAAATCTTGAAGGAGATTCCATGGGCGGATTTCGGCACTTCTTCGCGCTGACGGCCACTGCACTGCGCAGCATTCCACAGCGGCTGGGCGCGGCCCTGGTCACCGTCATCAGCATCAGCACCGTGATCGGCGTGCTGGTCGCCATGCTGGCGCTGGGACAGGGACTGGAATCCTTCGCGCAGAAGGGCGTGCGCGATGAGGAGGTGATCGTCATGGCGAATGGCGCCCAATCCGCCATGAACAGCACGCTGACCGTCGCCGATGTTGCCAAGATCCTGGAAAAACCGGGCATTCGGCGCGATGCCCAGGGCAGGCCGATGGCCTCCGGCAGCGTCACACAAATCGTCGATGGCGTGACCCGCAAGAACCAGCACGGCAGCATTGGACTGTTCGCGGCCAACACCCAGTGGCGCGAGATCTGGCCCGAGGTGCAACTGAAGACGGGCCGGTTCTTTCAGCCCGGGCTGCACGAACTGCTGGTCAGCGACGTCATCCGCGCCCGTTTCAAGGACGTGGAAGTGGGGGATGTGGTGAAGGTCAACGGCAGTCCCTGGAAGATCGTCGGTGTGTTCAAGGGCAACGGTGGATTCTTTGACGACGCGCTGGTCGGGGATGCCGACACGTTGCTGGCGGCCTTTCCCCAGGCCACCTATTCTTCCGTTGCGGCCATCCTCGAGACTCCCGCCTCATTCGATGTGCTCAGCAAGGCGGTGACCTCCGATCCCACGTTGAAAGCGAAGGTGATGACCAGTTCTGCGGCCAACGAAGCCGTCATCAAGGGCCTGCGCGACGTGCTCGATTTCGTCAGCTACTTCATCGGCGGCCTGATGGGCCTGGGAGCGGTGTGCGGCGCGCTCAGCAGCCTGTACGCGGCGGTGGCCGCGCGCACCGTGGAGATTGCAACCCTGCGGGCCATCGGCTTCGGTGCCGGTCCAATCGTCGGGTCGGTCCTGGCCGAGGGCCTGCTGCTGGCCATTCCCCCCGCCGTGATCGGTGCCGCAGCGGCCTGGTGGCTGTTCAACGGCAATGTCGTGGATGCCGGCGGCTTGACCTTCCAGATGAGCGTCACGCCGCATCTGCTGGTGGTCAGCATCTTCTGGGCGCTCGCCATCGCCCTGATCGGCGGTTTTCTGCCGGCCATCCGCGCGGCCACGCTGCCGGTGGCCATCGCCTTGCGGGGAAGCTGACGCAGCTGACGCCACGCGCCGCGGCTGTGCGGCTATTCCACCCGTACCTCGGGGTAGCGGCGGGCCAGAGCCGTCAGAGTCGTCCGCGGCTGTCCCTTGAGGTACACGTCGAAGAAGCTGCGCACATAGTCGGCGGTAATGGCAAGCCCGCGAGCTCCCTGCAGTCCACCCATGATGCCCACCCGGCGCATCATGGCCTGGAGCAGGGGACTTTTGAGAAGGATCTGATCACTGAAGCTGAAGTGGTTGGACCCGGCAAGGGAGATTCTCAGGCGCGAGTCGGCCGGTAACCGTGCGTACATGGATTGGATCCGGCTCAGCACATCGGCGCTATCAGCGACCCTATGGTGGTCCTCGAGCACGAACATGAACGGTTGCTGCAAGCCCTCGTCACTGACCGGTCCATGCAGCGCACCATCGAGATCAATGCCTGCTTTGCAGCGCCTGTCCTCGTGGCAGAAGTAAGCGGCGGTCGCACCTCCGAGCGAGTGGCCGAAGATTCCCAGATGCTGCAGGTCCAGACGTCCGGCAAAGCGGCCGGAGCGCGGTGCATCCAGCTGCGTGAGCTTGTCGACCACGAAGCCGACATCGGTGCTCCACATTTTCTGAAGTTGCGTGGCAAAGGACTCCTGCATCACTTCGGGCATGCGTTCCAGATCGTACTGGGCCGGCCGCAGCACGAGCCGCCCGTCCGGAAAGACAACCACGGTGGTTCGGTAGGCCGCATCCGGGCCCACGACGATGTATCCATGGCTGGCGAGGTCTTCGGCCAGCACCGTGTAGCCGGTCACTTGTGCCGCAAGTCCGGCCCGCAGGATTACCACCGGGTAGCGCTGTTGAGCGGGGGCGAGATCGAGATTCTCGGTGCTGTGCACCCGAACTTGAGCCAGATCCCGGGTGAGAAATTCGGACATCAGCACGCCCCCGTTGCGGGCCAGCGCATCGCGCCACGGCCCCGGCAGGTATTCCGCCGGCGTAGCGCCGCCCGGCCGCGCCGGATACCACACCCATACCAGCAGCTCGCGCGGGCTGCCCGGGAGCGGCGCAAACTCGTCAGGATGAGCGTCGTCGACCCAGTGGAAGGTGGTGCGCCCAACCGCGAAAGCACCCGTCGGTCTGGGCAGTTCCAACGGCGCCCGATGCTCGAACCAGACTCCGGCCACCAGCAATCCGACCGCGAGTACGCCGATCAGCACAAGCACCCCGATGCCGCGCAGGATTTTCTGGTCGAGGGTTTCGAACGACACGGTGCCAAACCTTGCGGATGCTGCTTGCCTGCATGATATAGCAGAGTACTTTGCATTGCAAAGTGAAAGCCGAACAAAAAGGGCGATGTCCGTCACGGACACCGCCCTTCGGTACGATCAGATCGCCTGATTGATGACCTTGGACTGGGTGAACTCCTCCAAGCCTTCCTGACCCATTTCGGCGCCGAAGCCCGACTGCTTCGCGCCGCCGAACGGCACATCGACCGGCAGGTCCAGGTGCTTGTTCACCCACACGGTGCCCGATTCGATGCGCAGGGCGGTTTCATAGGCACGCTTGTCGTTGGATGACCACACGGTGCCCCCTAAGCCGTACTCGCTGTTGTTGATGCGGGCAATCGCATCGTCCAGGCTGCTGTAGCGCAGCACCGGCAGCACGGGACCGAACTGCTCTTCCTGCACCAGGCGCGTGTTGTCCGGAATGTCACGCACGATGGTCGGGCGCACGAAGTAGCCACGGCCGGTGTGTGGCTTGCCGCCGGCAATGATCTTGCCGTTGGCCCGCGCATCCTCGATGTACTCATTGACCTTCTTGAACTGCGTGGCGTTCTGCACCGGGCCGTACTGCGTCGTCGGGTCCATGCCATCGCCGACCACGGCCGCATCGGCGAGCTTCGCCAGCTCCGTGCACACGGCGTCATACATGGAATCCGGCACATAGGCACGCTTGATCGCCAGACACACCTGGCCGCTGTTGACCATGGAGCCGGCGAACAGACTGGCGGCAGCCTTCTTCGGATCCAGGTCATCCAGCACCAGGGCCGCATCATTGCCACCCAGTTCCAGGGTGAGGCGCTTGATGGTGCTGGCGACGCTCGCCATCACCTTCTTGCCGGTCGCGGTGGAGCCGGTGAAGGCGACCTTGGCGACATCCGGATGCGAGGTCAGCGCATTGCCCAGGTCGTTCACGTCGGTGATGATATTCACGACGCCGGCCGGGAAGATCTTCGCGCACAGTTCCCCCAAGCGCAGCGTGGACAGCGGCGTGGTCGGGGCGGGCTTCACGACCACGGTGTTACCCGCGAGCAGCGCCGGGGCCAGCTTGATCATCAGCAGAATGACCGGGAAGTTCCAGGGCGTGATGGCGGCCACGACGCCCAGCGGCACGTGATGCTGCACGATGCGGCTGCCTTCGCCTTCCTTCAGCACCTTGGGCGGCAGGTCCATGGCGGCAAAGGTGTGGATCATGTGGATCGCACCACCGATTTCGTACTTGGCGCCGGCGAGGGGCTTGCCCTGCTCCTGGGTCAGCACCCTTGCAATGTCTTCCAGCGAGGCGCCGATGGCGTCGGCGAACTTCAGCAGCAGGCGGCGACGCTCGGCAATCGGTGTGACAGACCAGGCCGGAAAGGCGGCCTTGGCGGCCGCGACGGCCTGGTTCAGTTGGCCCACATCGGCGCGCGGGCAAACCGCCAGCAGTTCTTCGGTGGCCGGGTTGGTGACGTCGAAGGTCGAGGCGCCGGGGATGAGTCGGCCGTTGATCAAGAGGTTGAATTCGGAAGCCGGATAGGTCTGCAGCTGGGCATTCATGGGCCGTCTCCTTGGGGGGCGAGCGAAATAGCGGCGGAAAATATACCCCAAATTGCCGGTGCCGGGACGAACCACGCAACCCATTGATATTCCAATGCAGAATGACATTGAAAATGCCGCCAACGTGGTACATCTCGGCTATTCTAGGGCGGATCCAACCTGTGCCCGAACGAGAGCCCAATGGATGAACACCCGGTAACGCCGCGCGAGAAGGCGCTGAAGGTCAACCTCGATCCTGGTTGCTACGGCAGCTTTGCCGAAATCGGCGCCGGGCAAGAGGTCGTGCGCTGGTTTTTCCGCGCCGGCGGCGCGGCCGGAACGATTTCCAAAAGCATTTCGGCCTACGACATGAAAGTGTCGGATGCCATTTATGGCCCCTGCACCCGTTACGTGTGCCGTGAACGGCTGCAGTCCATGCTGGACTACGAGCAGCGGCTGAATATCGAGCGCCTGGTGGAGGGCCGCGGCACCACCACGGCCTTCTTCACCTTCGCTGACACGGTATCGGCGCGCAGCTTTCGCGGCAACAACGAATGCCACGGCTGGCTGGGGATCAAATTTCAGCCGCGGCCGATGGCCGACAGCAGCCAGATCATCATCCATGTGCGCATGCTGGACGTGGAGAATGCCCTGCAGCAGGAGGCCCTGGGTATCGTCGGCCTCAATCTGATCTACGGCGCGCAGTACTTCGATGACGATCCGGATCGCCTGGTCGAGTCGCTGCTGGATGGCCTGACCACGGATCGCATCGAGATCGACCTCATCGAGTTCTCGGGCCCGGAGTTTGCGCAGGTCGACAACCGGGTCATGAGCCTGCGCCTGGTACAGCTGCATCTGACCGGCGCCGCCATGTTCTCCAGTGATGGCAAGGTGCTGCAGCCCTCGGAGGTGCTGCACAAGAAGCCGGTGCTGGTGGAGCGCGGACGCTTTCGCCCGGTTACCTACGTCAACCTGGATCTGGCGCGCTCGGCGTTGCGCGCCTTCGAGGCCGAAGGGCCCGATGTGGCACCCGGGGAGACGGTCTCGCTCATGGAGATCACCATGAGCAGTCTCACCCACGACGGTACCGTGGACCTGCAGGACTTCATCAGTCGCGCGGACGTCCTGGCCGCGACCGGCCACACCGTGATGATCTCGGACTTCGCCGAATACTATCGCCTGGCCGCCTACCTGTTCCGCTACACCCATCGGCGCGTCGGCCTGGCCATGGGCGCGATGAATCTCGAGGCCATTTTCGACGAGTCGTACTACACCCGCCTGGATGGCGGCATCCTGGAGAGCTTCGGTCGGCTGTTCCGCAATAACCTCAGGCTGTACATCTATCCCTACATGGACCAGAAAACCGGCAAGCTGGTGACCGTGGATGACGTGGATGTGGGCGATTCATTGCGGCAGCTCTACGGCTACCTGCTTTCGCGCCGCTGTATCGTCCAGCTGCAGGATGCGAATCACACCTACCTGAGCATCTATTCCCCTGACGTGCTGAGCAAGATCAACTCGGGCAACACCGAGTGGGAAAGCATGGTGCCTCCGGAGGTTGCCCACGCCATCAAGTCGCGGGGCCTGTTCGGCTATCAATAAGGGGCGCTGATGAAGCTACTGCATACCATGGTGCGTGTGGGTGACCTGCCCAGGGCCATCGATTTTTATACCAACATCCTGGGCATGTCCGTATTGCGCACGGTTGACGTGCCGGCCCACAACTACAAGCTGGCCTTCGTCGGCTACGGTGCCGGCAATGCCGATGGCTCCGCCGAAATCGAGCTCACCTACAACTACGGCGTCGCGGCCTATGAGCAGGGCACGGCCTTCGGGCATTTCGCGATCGGCGTGAAGAATGTCGCAGCCACCTGCGAGCGCATCCGCGTCGCGGGCGGTACGATCACACGCGAGCCGGGTCCGGTGAAGGGTGGCACCACCGTCATCGCGTTTGTCCAGGATCCGGACGGTTACAAGATCGAGCTCATCGAAAGACCGTCGCTGGAGTGAGCGCGCCGCGCGCATCGACGCGCATCGAATCGAAGAGGGGGCTGTGATGCATAAGAAGAACCTGCCGCTGACACTGCTGATCGCCGTGCTCGTGGCACTGGGCCCCGCGCTGGTGCGGGCCGATACAGTGATCAACTGCAGGACCCGGTCCTGCTATGAGCGGTTGGTCGATGACTACCTGGCCGCGCTGGTGGCCCATGATCCCGGCCGGATCGCCTTTGCGGCCGATGCGCGTTTCGTCGAGAACGTCAAAGCCACGAAGATCGGCGATGGACTGTGGAAGACGGCCTCAGCGGTGCCCACGACTTTCAAGATATATGTCCCCGATCCGGTGTCCGGTCAGGTCGGCTTCATGGGCGTCATGCAGGAAGGCGGCAAGCCCATTTTGCTGGGCCTGCGCCTGCAGGTGTTCGAGGGACATGTCATCCAGGCCGAGCATGTGATTGCCCGCGACCTCACTGCGGACAGCCTGGCCAACCTGCAGGTCGCCCGGCCGATCTTCGCCAAGGTGACACCGGAAGCAATGCGCATGCCGCGCCATGAAATCAAGGGCATCGCCTATGCGTACTACGACGCCCTCGATTTCAATGATGGCGAGCTGGCACCCATGGCGCGTGATTGCGAGCGCCATGAGAACGGCCGCGAGTCCAGCGGCAGCCGCGCGCCGGTGACCGCCCAGACACCCCAGCCGAATTACAGCGCGATGGACTGCACCCGGCAGTTCAGCACCGGGATGATGGCCTATATCGATAACATCGATAACATCCGGGTCGTGGCCGTGGACCCGTACACCGGACTGGCCTTCGGGCTGTCGCATTTCCATCACAGCATGAAGAACCACGTGTTCCCCATCAAGGGTGTACCGGGCGTGACGCAGCGTACGGTGGCCAACCCGGCGTTCGACCTGCCGGCCGCGCATATCTTCAAGATCAGTGGCGGCAAGATTCATCAGATCGAGGCGATGGGATTCCTGGCGCCCTACAACTCCCCGTCGGGGTGGTAGCGCAGGTGCGCGTGCGGGCCTGGCTGTCGGGCGTACTCGCGGTCCTGGCGGCGAGCTCAGGTGTGGCGCAGACGCCGGTGCCCCCCGGCTCAGCTTCGAGCGATCACTACCACAGCTTCAATGCCGCGGTGTACGTGCGCGCGTATGAAGTTGATCGCATGAAGGATGATCAGTGGCTGCAGCAGTCCTGGGAGGTCATTTCACGCGCGGTCAAGGTCAACAAGGTGTATCTGGAGACCCATCGCGACAAGCTGCTCGTGGACGGCGCTACCCTCGAGAAGGCCAAGGCTTTTTTCGCGGCCCGCGGCATCCAGACCTTTGGTGGCATCACCTGGACCCGCAACGAGGGCAACCGCTTCGAGACCTTCTGCTATGCCAACGCCGCGGATCGGGCCTGGGTGAAGCACGTCGCCGAGGAAACGGCCCGGCATTTCGATGACATCATCCTGGATGATTTCTTCTTTACCAGTTGCAAGTCCGAGGAGGAGATCCGGGCGCGGGGCAACCGCACCTGGACCCAGTATCGACTCGAGCGCATGCGCGAAGTGGCGCGCGATCTGGTGGTGGGAGCGGCCCGCAAGATCAATCCGAAGGTACGGGTCGTCATCAAGTTCCCGAACTGGTACGAGCATTTCCAGGACATGGGCTTCGACCTCGAACAGGAGCCGTTCCTCTACGACGGCGTCTATACCGGCACCGAGACCCGCGATGCGGTGTCCAGTCCCCAGCATCTGCAGGCCTACAATGGCTACGCGATCGTGCGCTATTTCGACAACCTGCGACCCGGCTTCAACCACGGCGGCTGGGTGGATCCTCCGGGTGTGCGCAGCCTGGACAACTATGCCGAACAACTGTGGGTGACGCTGTTCGCCAAGGCCCCCGAAATCACCCTGTTCGACTATCGCCAGCTGTTGGGAGTGTTCGCGGCGACGCTGCGCGGCGCCTGGCAAGGCGGTGAGGCGACCAGTTTCAGTTACGACGCCATGATGAACAGTTACTACGCGGCCGCCGGGCGCGGTGCGACGGCCCCGACCTACGCGGTGCCGGCCGGTTTGGCCCTGCAGCACGTCGATGCCGTGATCGGTCGGCTGGGCAAGCCACAAGGCGTCGCCGTGTATCGGCCATTCGCATCGCTGGGAGAAGACTTCCTGCCCAGCTTTCTGGGGATGATCGGCATTCCGATCGATCTGCAGCCGCAGTTTCCGGCCACGGCTCATACGGTCGTGCTGACGCAGGATGCGGCCGCCGATCCGAAGATAGTGGATCTGATCGAAAGGCAGGTGCGCGCTGGGGGCAATGTCGTCATCACCTCCGGCCTGCTCGGCAAGTTGCAGTCCCGGGGCATAGACCGCATCGCGAATCTGTATCTGACCGGACAGGACGCATTGGTCAAACAGTTCCTGGCCGCACGTACCACCCTCGACATCGGTGAGCCCATGCTCATCCCCCAGGTGCACTTCATCACCAATGACACCTGGGAGCTGGCCTCCTCGATCGCCGGTGACAATGGCTTTCCGATGGTGACCGACTCCCCGTACGGCAAGGGACACCTGTTCGTGATCACGATCCCGAACAATGCCGCTGACCTGTACCGGCTGCCGGCCGCCATTCTCGACTCCTATCGGCGCACGGCCAGCGCGGATCTTGCCGTGCGTGTGGCGGATGGCCCTTCCAAGGTCGCACTGTACGAATACGACAACAGCACGTTTGTGGTTGAGTCCTTCAATGATGCGGCCGTGACGGTGCAGGTTGCGGTGCCCCCGGCATTCGATACGCTGCGCAATCTCGAAACGGGCGAAGCGTTGCCGAGCCGGCCCGGGGCGCCTGTCACGGTGCGGATCGCAGCGCATTCGTACGTGGCGTTCGCGCTGGACCACGCTGCCCACTGATCACGATGGCACCTGATGCGTCCTTGCCCCTGCTCGCGGGCGTTGAGCTCGGCGGCACCAAGTGCATTTGCATTCTGGGCACTGGGCCTGAAGACGTTCGCGCGCAGGTCGAACTGCCGACCCATGCACCAGCTGCCACGCTCGCCGCCATCGAGGCCGTGCTGGATGACTGGCGTGCGCAAGGGTGGCTTTTTTCAGCCCTCGGTCTGGCCGCCTTCGGGCCCTTGAATCTGCGACGTGATTCACCACGCTTTGGTTGGGTGGCGCGCACAGTCAAAGCCGGCTGGTCCGATACGGAACTGCTGGGACGCATGGCGCGGCGCTACCAGATCCCCACCGGCATCGATACCGACGTGAATGCCGCGGCGTGCGCGGAAGGGCGCTGGGGCGGGGCACAGGGGTTGGCGGACTATGTGTACGTGACCGTGGGTACGGGCATCGGCGCCGGGTTGATCGTCAACGGCCGGCCGGCCGGCGGCGCCAATCACCCGGAACTGGGGCATATCCGCATTGCGCGGCTGCCGGGAGATCATTTTGCCGGCGTGTGTCCCCTGCACGGCGACTGCCTGGAGGGCCTGGCGGCAGGGCCTGCCATCGCGGCCCGCGCGCGCCGGGATCCGGCCACGCTGCGGGCGGCAGATCCGCTCTGGGAGCCCATCGCCCATGCCCTGGCGCAGCTGTGTCACACCCTGGTGCTGACCACCGGTCCGCGTCGCATCTTCCTCGGCGGCGGCGTGATGGTCGGACAGCCGCAGCTGTTGGCGATGATCCGGCCGCGCCTGCAGGCCAGTCTCAATGGCTATTTGGTCACCGATGAAATGGCAGCCGGCATCGAGCGCTTCATCGCGCCTTCGGCCCTGGGACGGATGGTGGGCCCGCTCGGCGCCCTGGCGGTGGCCGCCGCCCAGTTGCTGCGGACGTGAAGCACGGCCACGAGAATTTCAGGAAAAGTGGTAAAAGCTTCCTCAGCATGAACAACACCTCGAGTCTCGCCCAAGCACGTCAAATGCATGATCGGCTGGTCAGCTGGCTCATCGACGATGCCTATCCGGTGTGGGCTACGAGTGGCTTCGACCCCGTCCAGCGTGCGTTCAATGAACGGCTCGGTGCGCAAGGCGTGGTCCCCAACGAGGCACGCCGCGCCCGGGTGCAGGCCCGCCAGGTCTACGCCTATTCGCGTGCGGGGAGTCTGGGCTGGCGTGGGGATGCGCGCCCCCTGGTTGAGGCCGGCCTGAATTTCTTCATTCGCCATTATCTGCGCGCCGACGGGCTGTTCCACACCCTGGTTGAGCATGACGGAGTGCTCAAGGATGACCGCGTCGTGCTGTATGACCAGGCGTTCGCGTTGCTCGCCCTGGCCAGCTGCCAGGAAGTACTGGGAGCGTTACCGCATATCATCAAACACGGTGTGCAGCTGCGCACCGCGCTGCTGGAGCACATGCATCGCCCCGGCGGAGGCTTTGACTCCGAGATGACCGAGCGCACCCCGTTGCTGTCGAATCCGCACATGCATTTGTTTGAAGCCGCACTGGCCTGGCAGGCCATATCCCCGGACCCCGCCTGGGCGGCGCTGGCCGATGAAGTCTGCGGCATCGCCCTGAAGTATTTCATCGATCAGCGCACCGGCGCCCTGGCCGAGATCTTTGATGAGCACTGGCAGGTGATGCCCGAATCCACGCGCGGCCAGGCGATTGAACCGGGGCATCAATTCGAATGGGCATGGCTGCTGCTGTGCAAGGACTCCAGCGCCGGAAGTGCGCCGCGCCGGGTCGCCGAGCGCCTGTTTGCGATTGGCGAGAACCATGGAGTGAAGGGCGGCATTGCCATCAACACGCTCAATGCGGAGCTTCGCATCAAGGATCCGGCGGCGCGGCTATGGCCGCAGACCGAGCGGCTGAAGGCGGCCTCGCGACTCGGAGCGCTGACCGGTGAAGAGCATTACTGGAGCAGCGCGCTCGGCGCTGCCCAGGGACTGTGGCGCTTCCTCGACCACGGCGCGCGTGGCCTGTGGCATGACAAGATCGATCGGGAGGGCAGGTTCGTCGCGGAGCCTGCTCCGGCGAGCAGTTTTTATCACATCATCTGCGCCATCGCGGAATTCGGCGAGGCGCTGCAACGCGCAAGTTAGAACACGCCGCGCGGGAGCGACCCGCGCGGCGCCGACTTCGCTGCTAAGGCTTGCCGACTTCGACCGCCGTCGCCTTGAAGGGCTTCGGCTCCGCAACCGGGGCCGATGAGCCAGGGCGGCGCATCATCGCGGACAGCTGACCTTCGCAGACATAGGCCGTCGTGCCCACCACGGTCACTGCAACCGGACCATCCGGATAACCCTGCTTGATCAGCTCGACCTTGCCGTTGTTGCCATCGAAGGTGACCTTCTCGAGCTTGCCGCCGTCGCCGCCTTCTACGATCAGCACCGCGGACTTGCCGAAGGTGCGCATCCCGTCCGGGCGCGAGATCGGGCGATCCAGCTTGATTTCCACCGGCGTCCCCGCCGTGCCGTCCTTGCCGATATCGACGCTGAACAGCTTGCTGGCGGCCAATTCGTTGACGATTACGCGTTTGCCGAGCACCGAGAGGCCATCGACCGCGCCACCCTTCGGGCCCAGTCCGCCATCACCACCCGCCCAGACCTCGAGTGCTGAGGCACCCTTCTTCAGCACCTCAACCTGCATGTTCTGGGTATCGCTGGCGTAGGTCGTGCCATCGGGCGAGGTCGCAATGTCATTGCACAGCCCGCCGGCGGTCACGAATGGATAGTGGCCCTTGGGGGCGCCCGTCTTCAGGTCAAAGGCATACAGCGTGGCGGGCGGCCCACCCGGGGGTCCGAGCAAGTTGGAGCAGGCCCACAACGTGCCGGTCTTGCTGTCGGCGTACACGCCGAAGGTGCTCTGCACGCCATCCGTGCCCGGCTGCACAAAGGGCTCGGCCTTGTCCGAACCCGGGGCGGCGCGATAGATCATCTTGTTGCCGATGCTGCCGAAAAACACCGCGCCATCCGCGGCGGAGGTCATGCTCTCGGGGAACACCTTCTCGCCATCGACGATGATGGTCGAAGGCAACGCCGCGTGCGCCAGGGTCGCCACCGTGGCTGCCGCCAGGCCGGCGGCCAGTGCGCCGGTCTTCATGCTCGTCCTGCTCATAAATCGGAATCCTCGAATGATTGTCAGAATGTTTACGGCTTGTAGGCGATGCGATAAACGAGGTTGGCGCCATCGTCGCTCAGCAGCAGTGAGCCATCGCGATTGACCAGCAGGGCGACCGGGCGACCCCAGGCGTTGCCGTCATCAACAATGAACCCGACCAGGAAGTCATCGTACTCACCGGTCGGCACACCGTTCTTCATGCGCACCCGCACGACCTTGTGACCGGTGCGGAAGGCACGGTTCCAGGAGCCGTGCAGCACGGCGAAACCATCACCCACATACTCCTTGGGGAAGGCCGAGGCGCCGGTGGTCGCGGTATAGAACTCCAGGTTCAGCGCCGCCGAATGCGCCTGGTAGGGCACCTCCGGGGAGGTGACCTTCCCCGCCAGATCGGGGCGCTCACCGGCATGGCGCGGATCCTCATGGTTGCCCATGAAGTACCAGGGCCAGCCGTACCAGGCGCCTTGCTTCACGCGCGTGGA
>DATHOA010000191.1:0-9307 GCA_035485475.1 Steroidobacteraceae bacterium
TCTGCACTATTTTGGGGCAGGATCGAAGCCGTATTTGGCAAAAATCGCCCGCGCGGCCGGCGAGGACAGGAATTTGACGAAGTCGGCGGCGCCTGGATGGGCCCGGGCGGTCGCTGCGGCGGGGTACACGATCGGCTCATGGGAGCTGGCCGGGAAATCGGCCACGATCCGGACCTTCTTTTCGACCAGCGCATCGGTGCGGTACACGATGCCCAGCGGCGCCTCGCCCCGGGCCACCAGCGCCAGGGCCGCACGCACGTTGTCCGCCGCCGCAATCTTGTCCTGCACCTCGCTCCACACGCCCAGCCTGGTCAGCGCGCTCTTTGCGTACTTGCCCACCGGTACGGAGTCCGGATTGCCGGTGGCCAGCCGGCCATCGCCCAGCAGTTTCGCCAGGGGGAAGTGCGGTGCGATCTTGATGGTGACGGTGCTGTCCGCGGGGCTGATGAGCACCAGCCGGTTGCCCAACACGTTGCGGCGCGTGCCGGGGTCGATGAGATTACGGGTCTGCAGATAGTCCATCCACTCGGTGTCGGCTGACATAAAGACATCGGCCGGCGCACCGGCCTCGATCTGCCGGGCCAGGGCCGAGCTTGCCGCGTAAGACAGCGTGACGCCGCGGTGGGTCTTGGCGGTGTAGGCGGGGCCAATCTCATTGAGCGCATCGGTGAGTGAGGAGGCGCCGAGAACGACAAGATTTGGTTGAGCCTCAGCTGCTGCCGTCTGTGCCCGGCTGTCGGCCGGCACGGCACCCAGCGCTGCCAGCGACAGCACCATTGCCAGCAGGGCGCGTCGCGTCGTGTTGTGATCCATGATGGTCGCGACCCCTTGCCGGTTATATCTTCAGATACATAACGATAGGTCACCCCCATCGGCCGTGCAAGTTAGAATAGGCCCATGAGTAATTCTGCTGCGATGGTTGGGGTCCGCCTGCGCATCGATATCGGGTCGGGCTGTTCCCTGGGTCCCGGAAAGATCGCCCTGCTCGAGCAGATTGAGCGCAGCGGCTCCTTGTCGAAAGCGGCGCGGATTTTGAAAATGAGCTACCGGCGCGCGTGGCTGCTGTTGGAAGATTTGAATCGCACCCTGGGGCAGCCGGTCACCACGGCCAGTGTGGGCGGGGCCGGCGGGGGTGGCGCGCGCATCACGCCATTTGGCCGGCATGTGATCGCCACGTTTCGGGAAATCGAGAATGCCGCAATGGGCGCGGCCGCACAGAAGCTCGATTGGTTGCTGCAATCGGGCGTGGCGCCGCAGCCTGCACCGGTGGCGCCGCGGCGTGCCGTGACACGCTCGCTTGCAAAGGTCACGGCTGCGACGGGTGATTCGGACCCAAAAAAACGTGGCCGCGCAGTGAAACCGCCTTGACCAGCACCCACACCGGCTGACCCACGACCAGCCCCAAGGCCTGGCGCGCATCATCGGTGATACGCACCATGAGGGTGGCGCCGCCCGTATCGGTGAACACCATCCAGGCCCGCTCCCCGTCAGGTTCGAGCCGGGTAATGGCCGCGGCGAGGCTGTTGCGCACGCTCAGCCCGGTCGGTGGCGCAATGGCCAGTATCAGATCGCGCGCGAGCAGTTGCACGCGCACGCGTTGACCGCGGCGCAGCTCCCCGGCCTCCACGAGCAACTGCCCGTCACCCACGCGGATCTGTGTCAGGCCGGAGGCCGCATCGACTTCACCGATGGTGCCTTCCACCAAGGCGCCGAGGGATTCGGTGCCGATGATGGCGCGCAATGCCGGAGCCTGGCTCATTGAAATGACATCGCCGTGGGCTGCGACCGTACCGTTGTCCAGCACGACCACATCACCGGCCAGGCGCAGCACTTCATCAAACTGATGGCTGACGAACACCATCGGCAGCCGGAAGTGATCGCGCAGGTTCTCCAGATACGGCAGCAGCTCCCCGCGCCGCGCCACATCGATGCTGGCCAGTGGCTCATCAAGCAGCAGCAGCCGCGGCTGGGCGAGCAGCGCCCGGCCGATCGCCACGCGCTGGCGTTCCCCGCCCGACAGCCCCGCGGGCCGCCGGCCCAGCAGCGCCGCCAGCCCCAGCAGTTCCACCACCGCGTCAAATTGCAGGTTATGCGCGCGCCCGCGCGCCCGTCGTTCCCCGTAGCGCAGGTTATCGCGCACCGCCAGATGCGGAAACAGGCGCGCATCCTGGAACACATAGCCGATGCCGCGTTGTTCCGCCGGGACATCGATGCCCTGCGCCGCGTCGAACAGCGTCGCGCCGTCGATACGGATATGCCCGCGGTCGGGGCGCAGCAATCCGGCAATCAGGTGGATCGTCGTGGTCTTGCCGCAGCCGGAGCGGCCGAACAGTGCGGTGACGCCGGGCGTGGTACTGGTGAATTGCACCTGCGCAAGGAATGCGCCGCGTTGCTTGCTGACTTCGATCTCGAGCATTCAGGCGGGTCCGCGGCCGAGCTGCCTGCGCAAGGTGCGTGACAACCATTCCGACAGCACCAGTCCGGCAAGCCCGAGGGTAAAGGAGGTGATGGCCAGACGCGCGGCGGTGGCATCGCCGTTGGGCGTCTGCAGCGCCGTGTACAGCGCCAGCGGCAGGGTGCGGGTGGTGCCGGGAATGTTTGAAACAAAGGTGATGACGGCGCCAAACTCGCCCAGGCCGGCCGCGAACGCCGTGACCGCGCCGGCGAGAATGCCCGGCAGCATCAGTGGCAGGGTGATGCTGAAGAAGCGGTCGAGCGGACCCGCACCCAGGGTCCGCGCCGCCTCCTCGAGCCCCGCATCAATGCCCTCGAGCGTGAGGCGGATCGCGCGCACCATCAGCGGGAATGTCATCACCGCCACGGCCAGGACCGTACCGGCGGTCGTGAAGATCAGGTGCACCCCGAACGTGTGCAGCAACCAGCCACCAATCGGACCGCGCGCACCGAACAGAACCAACAGCAGATAGCCGGTCAGCACCGGCGGCAGCACCAATGGCAGGTGGACGAAGGCATCGAGCAGGGTGCGACCCGGAAACTGCCGCCGCACCAGTACCCAGGCCGCTGCGATGGCGATGGGCAGATTCCATACGAGGCTCCACAGCGCCACCTCGAGGCTCAGGCGCAGCGCCTGCCATTCATCAGCGTTGAGCAGCATCCGTGTAGCATAGTGGATTGGCCGCAGGATCATCCGTTGGAAGTCACGCCCCAGTCATCGTGCCCATTGCCGCCGGCGCAGGCCGCCGCGTTTGAGGCGACTGCACTGCGGCTTGCCCAGCTCGCCGGCGCGCAGATCGCCGCCGCGGTCAACGGCGAGCTGACGGTGCAATTCAAGGAGACGCGCCCGGAGTGGGCGGCCAACTCCAACCCGGTGAGCCAGGTCGATCAATCCGTGGAGCGCTTCATCCGCGGCGAGCTGGCGCGGGCGCACCCCGGACACGCCATCATCGGCGAGGAGCAGCCGCCCAGCGGACCGCCTGGCGCCGCCACCAGCTGGGTCATCGATCCGGTCGATGGGACCTGCAATTTCATCAACGGCGTGCCGCTGTATGCGTGTTCAATCGGTGTGCTGCACGAGGGCTGGCCGGTGGCCGGTGCGATCTGGTGCGCATCGACACATATCGTGGGGCCGGGGGTCTATCACGCCCATGCGGGGGGTCCGCTGTCTTTCAACGGGCGCCCGCTCGAGCGCCGCAAGGCCGGCAACTGGCGCGGTCTGGCCGCCGATCATGGCCGTACGTCCCGCTACGCCGTCAACTGGGACCACCGCGTACTGGGCGCGGCGGCCGTCGAGTTTGCCTGGGTGGCCTGCGGACTGCTGCGACTGGCGCATATGCCGCGGCCGGGATTGTGGGACGCGGCGGCGGGCCTGGTCCTGTTGCACGCCGCGGGCTGCAGCGCCCTGACCTGGGAACATGGGCAATGGGTGCCGCTGCTGCGGTTCGAGCCGGCAGCCGGTAAGCACCCGCCGGGCCAACTGGCGGCCTGGAAACAGCCGGTATTGATCGGGGCTGCCGCGGATCTGGCCGCAGCGCTGCAGGAGCCGCGACCCGCTTAAGCGCCGAGCAGATCGCGGGCGTCGTAGTCGAGCAGTTGCCCGATGCGCTCGATGGTCACATCGGCAGGTGCGAAGCCGGCGAGCGCGGCCGTATCGTGCGCATAGTGTCCCTGACGCGGAAATACGGTCGTGACCCGGTCGTGCCATTGGCTGCGCAGCGCATCCAGTATGCGCAGCTTGTCATCGATCATCACGTAGTGCCGCGCCGGATAGCGCCGCTCGACGGCCTGCAGCATCTGCTCCTTGTGAATGTAGATGAGCACCCGGCCGGCCACTGCGTCCCAGATGCCGGAGCGCTGAATCTTGCGCGGCTGGAACACCACATCGCCATCAGACAGGATCACCGTCTCGCCCATGGTCTGCAGATGCGCCAGCACCTGCAGCGCCTGCGGATACAGGCGCTCGGCGAAGGGATAGTCGATCAGGAAGCTGGACATACCCAGCAGGCCCTGCGCATCCAGATGCTCGAGCCGGTACTGCTGCAGGGCGCCCAGGTAATCGACATAGCCAAGCCGCGAGCGGACCTCCTCCAGGATCTGCGCGTATCGATCGCGGTTGGGGGCCCCGTATTCGGTGGCGATGTGCTGCATCAGATCACTGATGAGACGGTCGTTGTCGAGCAACGTATTGTCGACGTCGACCAGGAAGACGATATCGGCGGTGCCGGAGGTGTTGAGGGTTGTCATCGGGCTACCGGTTCCTTCACTTAGGCGCTCTTTTCGTACACCGGATTCGACAGGATCCAGCGTGCCGAGTTCGCACGCGCCTGGTTGATGGGCTCATCGGGAATGGAGTTGAGCAGCAGGGTACTACGCGCCGTCAGCACGTCGCGAAATTCCGGGTGGCTGAGGATAAACAGCCGGTTGTGACGAATGCCATCCAATACATATCCGGCCGCGGTAACGGCATCCATGGCGTGCAGCATGAACTCGGGCGTGGGGCCGCCCTGCTCCTTGCCGGGCGCCGCGTAGCCCGATTGCGCCAGCTCCGGCGGGCGACTGCGGGCGCTGTCACCAATATTGGATTGCACCGGCCCCGGACAATACACCGAGACGCCGATGGGTCGACCGACCATGTCGGTGCGCAGCGCCTCGCTCAAACCGACCACCGCGAACTTCGAAGTGGCGTACAGGCCGACCGAACCGAGTGCGGCGATGCCGCCGATGGAGGATACATTCACGATGTGACCCGGCAGGCCCGAGGCCAGCATGCGCGGCAGGAAGGTGGTGAGGCCATTGACCACGCCACCGACATTGACGCCCATGACCCAGTCCCAATCGGCGTAGGTCGCGTGCTCCATGAGGCCGTGTACGCCGACACCGGCGTTATTGATGAGCAGCTGCACGGGGCCGCCGAGGACCCGCTCGGCCTCATCGGCCGCCACCGTAAAGCCCGCCCGGTCCGTGACGTCCAGTCGGATGGCGTGCACGCGCTGTGCGGGGTGCTGCCGAAAATACTCGAGAGCCTCATCGCGGTGCTGTGCCTGCCGGTAGGTGAATGCGACCTTCATCCCCTCGGCGGCCAGCACTTTGACCAGCCCCAGGCCGATGCCGCTGCTGCCACCGGTGACGAACGCGATCCGGCCGCCCAGGTCCTTCATATGCTCGCGTCCCCTTCGTGTGTTGTGCCGGTCAAGCTTCGCGCCTCGGACAGGTTCATGCAAGGTGAGCCCGCACCTCGGTCGCGCTTTGATTTGCGCAGCGCGGCATGAGCGAGGAGGGCATGGACTGTGAACCGCGACCACTGGTTTGGCCGGCCGGACCGGTAAGCTCTGCACCAATACTGCATGTTGAGCTTAAGACATAATCTGGGTCATGGACGGATCTGCCCTACAAAGTGAACAACCAGAGTCGACTGCACGGATGCCATCGCAAGCCAGTTTGCCCACCATCCGTTCAGTCCTGATTGTGGATGACAGCGCAGCGCAGCGTGCATACGCCGTTGCGTTGTGTCACGAGCTGGGAATTGTCGATATCCGTGAATCCAGCAATGGTCAGGAAGCGCTGGCACTGCTCGGGGCGCTGACGACACCGCCGGATCTGCTGATCATCGATCTGGAAATGCCGACCATGGACGGCCCGGAACTGCTGACCCGGCTGCGCGAGCTCGGCGTCGAGTCCCCCATCATCGTCGCCTCATCGCGCGAGCAATCGCTGCTGCATTCCGTCAAGGACATGGGTGTCGGCATGGGCCTGTGCCTGCTGGGTGCATTGCAGAAGCCCATGCGACTCGAGAGCTTGAGCAACATCCTGCGCAACTGGGACAGTGTGGCGGATCGGCGCAAGCAGGCGGCGCGCGCCCTGCCCGTGAACCCGGATGAGTTGCGCACCGGCATCGACCGGGGCGAGATCGTGGTGCATTACCAGCCGCAGATCGCGCTCAGCTCCGGGGAGGTGCATGGCGTGGAAGCCCTGGCCCGCTGGAATCACCCCACCCTGGGCCTGGTGCATCCGGACAATTTCATCCCCATGGCCGAGGAACACGGCCTGATCCACAAGCTCACCCTGCAGGTGATGAACGAGGCCATGTTGCAGACGGCCATGTGGAACGCGCAGGGCATGGACCTGTCGGTTGCCATCAATCTTTCGCCGCTGCTGCTGGAGAGCCCGAGTCTGCTGCAGGAGATCGCAGGCCTGCAGCAGTGCTTTGGTCTGCGTGCCGAGCAGGTGGTGCTCGAAATCACCGAGACCTCGCTGTTGCGCGAGCTGTCCGTGGCCCTCGGCGTGCTGACGCGGCTGCGGCTGCGCGGCTTTGGATTGTCGCTCGATGACTACGGCACCGGCTTCTCCTCCATGCAGCAGCTGGCGCGAATCCCGTTCACGGAACTGAAGATCGACCGCTCCTTCGTGCACGGTGTGCATGAGCGCGAAAGCGTGCAGGTCATGTTGCGCTCGGCCCTGGAGATGGCCAAGCGGCTCGGCCTCAACACGGTCGCCGAGGGCGTCGAGTCGGTGGAGGACTGGCGGCTGCTGCACGAGTACGGCTGCACCTTTGTGCAGGGTTGGCTGATGGCCAAGGCCATGCCGGCGGCACAGCTGGCTGATTGGGTGCGCAACCATGAGGAACACCGCCAGGAGCGGCATCCTCCCGGCTAGAGCTGCGCGTTGGCGCAGCAGGTCCAAGGCACCGATAGATTAAAAATAATTGCGCCGCGCGAAACCTGGCGGCGCAAGCGGGCTACTTACGCACGAACGCAGCAATGTGCGCGAGGAAACCCATGGCGATCCACTGGTCCCGACCAAGATGTGTGCTGGCGGCGGGGACGCTGTCCATGGCCGCCGCGCTGCTCGCGGGTTGCGCCGGCAACGGGGTGGGGCTGGACGCCAACGGCAATCCGATCGGCCTGGGATCCAGCGCCCCCTCCAGCTCCAGCGCGCCGGCGGCCCTGAGCGCGGATTTTCAGTCCATCCAGGACAATATTTTCACCCCGATCTGCACGAAGTGCCATATCGGCGCCAACGCGCCGGAGGGTCTGCAGCTGGATCAGGCCCACAGCTACGCGCTGCTGGTGGGCGTGCCCAGTGCCGAAGTGCCCACGACGCTGCGCGTCAAACCCGGGGACCCCACGGACAGTTATATAATCCAGAAGCTGCAGAACAGCCCCGGTATCGTCGGCATGCAGATGCCCTACGGCGGCCCCTATCTGGCGCAGTCAACCATCGATGTCGTCGCGCAGTGGATCAGCAACGGCGCGCCGCAAGCCAGCTCCACGACCAATACCATCGCCAGTGTCGCGCACGAGCGTGCGCAGCCGGCACCGCTCGAGGTCACCGCCACCATGCCGGCCGAGGGCAGTGTGGTGACCGCGCCGCTGGTGAGCCTCGCGATTGGCTTCAGCCACGAGCCCGATACTTCGTTCCTGAACGCGGCCGTGCGCCTGCAGAACATTACGGCGCAGCCCGTATCGGTCCCGTTGCTGCTCGCCCAGGCGCAAGGCAACCCGGCGACGGTATTGCTGACGCCCGTGGCACCCCTGGGAGCGGGCGTGTATCGCGTCACGGTGCATGGCGGGGATGCCACGGCAATGACCGCCGTGGATGGTGAATCCCTGCCGGCCGATTATTCCTTCACCTTCACCGTGGAAATGCCCTGATGAGCAAGCGACCGAGGTTGATGGCGCTGCGCTTCCTGCTGGCAATGGTGTGCTTTGCCGCGAGTTGCGCGTATGCCGAACCGTATCTGGCCGTACAGACCGGATTGAAATGCACCCAGTGTCATGTGAATCCCACCGGCGGCGGACTGCGTGGGGCCTATGGCGATGTGTTCGCCCAGACCGCGCTGCCGGCCACGCACCTGGATACGGGCGCGGATACCTGGACCGGGAGCTTGAACACTTTCCTGCGCGTCGGCGGTGATCTGCGTACCGAGGCGGAGGCCACCGAGGTGCCGCACTCGAAGACCATTTCGCAGTTTTCGCTCGAACAGGTGCGGACCTATGTCGAAGCACAGGTGATTCCCGAGCGGCTCATCGTCTACGCGGATGAGCAGATTGCCCCCGGCGGTGCATTGAACCGCGAGGCGTACGTCCTGTATTGGTCGCCGGGACACGACTGGTATGTGAAGGCCGGCCAGATGTATCTGCCCTTCGGCTGGCGATTGCAGGACCAGAGTGCCTTCGTCCTGCAGGCCAGCGGCATCAACATGACGACCCCCGACCAGGGTGTCGAGTTCGGCTGGCTGAAGGGGCATTGGGATGCCCAGTTGGATGTCAGCAACGGCACCGCCGGGGGGCCGGTGTCCGACTCGCGCAAGGAGTTCAGCAGTCAGGTCCAGTATGTCGAGTCAATCTGGCGTGTGGGCCTGGCCGCCAACTACAACGACAAGTTGGGTGGCAGTCGCGGCGCCTATGGGCTCTTCGGCGGCCTGCGCACCGGTCCGATCAGCTGGCTGGCGGAGGTCGATGCGGTCGAGGACAAGAGCGTGGGGGTGGATCAGGGCCGCACGCTCGCGACGCTGCTGGAAGGCAACTGGCTGATCGCGCGCGGCAACAATCTCAAGGTGACCGCCGAGTACCTGGATCCCGACCGCAGCGTCCAGAACAACGGCCAAACGCGCTGGAGCGTGGTGTATGAGCTGACGCCGATCCAGTTCCTGCAGGTGCGCACCGGTGTGCGCTACTACGATGGGATTCCGCAGATCGACACACAGCACACGCGACAGTACTTCGTCGAGCTGCATGGGTTCTTCTAAACGGAGCGCCGAAATGCGCTAGATTCCCATGCATGGAACGTGGGAGCCCCTGCCTGCTGCTTGTGATCAGCCTCCTCGGTGTGCGCGCTGCATCGGCGGGCA
>DATHOA010000192.1:0-27479 GCA_035485475.1 Steroidobacteraceae bacterium
GCGTTGCGTGCGCTATGACATTGTTCGCGATTACCACAACCATAGGAGCGCAGCCGTCTTCTCTGGAAATGCGGCCCATCGCCACGATCGACTTCTACGGCCAGAAGACCCTCGACACCGAGGCTCTGCGCAAAGCCCTGCCGATCCACGAGGGTGACTTGGTCTCCAGGGGTGACGGGGCTCGGCTAACCCCTACCGTCCGCGCGGCCCTCGTTGGACAGCCGCACCTGAGGGATACCCGGCTCGACTTCATCTGTTGTGCGGAAGGCGGCGGCGTCCATCTGTTCGTTGGGGTGCAGGAGGATGGCACGCCGGAGATTCATTTCCGGCCTGCCCCCACCGGGGCTGTACGCCTGCCGGCGCAACTTGTGGCACACGGCCGTGCCGTGGATCGCGCCTTGATGGAGGCGATCAGCCAGGGTCACTCGGCGGAAGACGACTCCCAAGGTTATTCTTTGCTGACCCAGGCCCGCGCAGGCCGGGCCCTGCAGGAGCAGAACCTCGCCCTGGCCGCGCGCAACCTGCACATCCTGCGCCAGGTGTTGCGCGAGTCCGCGGATGCCGAGCAGCGCGCGATGGCGGCCCGGTATCTCGGTTACGCGCCGGACAGGCAGGCCGTGGTGAACGACTTGGTGCGCGCGATGACCGATTCCGATCCCGGGGTGCGCAACGATGCCATGCGTGCGCTCATGGTGTTCAGCAGGTCCCGGATTCCACCGCCCATTCCCTACCAGGCGTTCGTCGGTCTTTTGGACACACCGACGTGGACCGACTTGAACAAGTCCTCCTTCGTGCTAATGGAGCTGAGCAGCACCCGCAATCCGCGGCTTCTGGACCTGCTGCGCAAGCGATCCATGCCGGTGCTCTCGGCCATGGCCCACTGGCGCGACCGCGACCATTCTCAGCCGGCGTATTGGATGCTCGGCCGCATCGCCGGCCTGTCCGATCAGGAGATTCAGGATCGATGGGATAGGGCCGACGCCGAAGGGGTGATCGCCGCAGCGCTGAAGCGACGAGCTGACTAAGCTGCCCGCCCCCACGGCGATGTCAGGGACGCTGCGCCTGCAGTGCCTCCAGCGTATGTTTCAGCGCTTCGAGCTTCTGTCCGGCTTCACCGAGCTTGCCGGCGGCCGTGAGCTGCTGGTAATCGGCGAGGTCGCGGGCGGCCGCCGTGATCAGCGCCTCGCGCGAGGAGGCCGGGGTCACGGCTGGGACCACCGCGGCGGGGCCGGCAGAGGCCACCGTGGCGGCGGCCGGCGGCGCGGCGCTCAGGGTCGACGCCGCTCCGCTGAAGAGCGCGGCCATCGCGGCTTCAAAAGTGGGCCCGTAGGCGAGGCGGTCCTGGACCGCGAGCACCACCAGGCGCAGCTCCGGCATCGGACTGCGATCGGCCTGCAGGTAGATCGGCTCGGCGTAGAGCAGCGCGTGGCCGATCGGAATGACGATCAGGCTGCCGCGGCGCACGTGGGAGCCTTGCTGATTCCACAGCGACAACTGTCCGGACAGCTGCGCGTTCTGGTCAATGCGTGCCTCGATCTGCAGCGGGCCGTCGACAAGCCGCGTCTTGGGAAAGTCGTAGACCACGGCCTGCCCGTAGTGCTCGCCGTCGCTGCGGCCGGCGATCCAGGCGATCAGGTTGTTGCGGTTGGCGGGCGTGAACGGCAGGATTTCGATGAACTCGGTGGTGTGTTCACCCGGCAGCGTCATCAGCACAAAATTGGGCTCGCTGACCTGCTGGGGTTCATCGGCAGAACCCATCTGGGTGGTCACGCTCCACAGATCCTCGCGGTTATAGAACACATCCGGATCGGTCATGTGATAGAGGCCGTAGACGGCCGCCTGCACGGACAGCAGCAGCTCCGGATAGCGCACGTGCTGGCGCAGGTCCGGCGGCATCGCGGCGGCATCCGTAAACAAGGCCGGAAACACGGCCCGATAGGCGGCGATGACCGGATCCTGCGGGTCGAAGACGTAGAAGGTCGTGGCGCCAGTGTAGGCGTCAATGATGATCTTGACGCTGTTGCGGATGTAGTTGATGGATTCATCGCCGAGCTGGAAGCCGCGCGCATCGGGGTAGGAGTCGGCGGTCGTGAAGGCATCCATGAACCAGTAGATCCGGCCGTCGCGGCCGACCACGACGTAGGGGTCCGGGTCGAGGGTCAGAAACGGTGCGAGTTCCGCGACGCGCTCACGCAGGTTGCGCCGCATCAGCAGACGACTATCCGGCGTCACATCATCGCTGAAGGGGAGTTTGGCGATGTCACCTCGATCGAGCGCGATCAGCGTGCGACGCAGGAAGCCACCCAGTCGGATGCCGGCCGTGCCTTGGTATGTCGTGAGGTTGTTGGTGTCGCCCTGCGGATAATTGAATTCCTGCTGGCGCGTCTTGACGTACACGTCGGTGTTGGTGAGTTCCCCAAAATAGATTTCCGGCCGCGTGACCTGGATTCCGTCGAGGCTGCTCTGCACCGGCATGTTGCTGAGCACCAGCGACGGCAGGCCCTCAGGCGTGAAGCCGTTCACGGGGTTCATCGTGACGCCGTAGCCATGCGTGTAAATCAGCTTTTCGTTGATCCAGTTGCGGCTGCTGCCCGGCAGCTTGTTGACGTTGAGTTCGCGCGTTGCCAGCATCATCTGCCGCACGGCACCCCCGACCTGGTAGCGATCGATGTCAATGTCCGGAAAATCGTAGTAGGTGCGGATCTCCTGGATCTGGCGCAGCGTGTCCTGGAGCGCACGCCAGTCCCACAGCCGGATGTTGTCGAGCGTCGGCTGGTTGTGCTGCGGGTCCACGGACTCGACGGTCGACTCGGCCGGAAAGGGGTGCGGTTCGATGCGGTCGAGGGCGTAGGCGCGTCGCGTCATCTCGATGTTGTGGGCGATGAACGGGCGCTCGCGCACCAGCTGGTTGGGTTTGACAATGAAGCTGCTGACGTAGCCGCCGGTCAGGCTGACCAGCAGATAGACGACGACGGCGGGCACCACCGAGGCCATGAGCCAGCGCCTGCTCAACGCCGCCGCGGCGCACAGCAGCGCGATGAGGGCGCCCGCGACGAGCGCGGCGCACACGCCGAGCAATCCCACCAGTGTCACGTGCGCATCGGTGTAACTGACCCCCGAGAAAATAGTGCCCTGCTGGTACAGCCGGTCGTAGCGCCCGAGATAGACGTCTGCGGCGAGCGCCAGCAGCACCGCCGCGAGGCTTAAGGCCAGCGCGCGCCACAGCCGCGCCTGTTCGGGTGCCGCGGGCCGATGGATCCACAGGCCTGCACCCCGGGTGAGGGCCAGCAGAAGGGCCGTCAGCGCGCAGGCGATCAAGGACAGGGTCAGCCACCAGCCGGAGAGCAGCTGCCAGACCGGCAAGGTAAAAAGGTAAAAGCTCAAGGGTTGCCCGAAAATCGGGTCCGGTGCGCCGGCCTGCGTCGGGGCATGCGCGTAGAGCGCGAAGCGGGTCCAGCGATCCATCATGCTGCTACCGGCAAGAATCGCCACGAGCAGCGGCAGGCCCAGGGCGATGAGCCCCAGCAACGCCTGCAGGGGCAGCCGCACCGGCTGCCGATAGATGTAGACCGTGTCGCCGATCAACGCGGCGAGCCGGCCGGGCTGGAGCGCGCGGATCACCCCGTAGAGCACTGCGAAGGTGAGCACGGCAAACACAATGAAGGTCAGGCTCTGCAGCTCGAGGCGGGTCCGGAATACGGAGGCGTAGCCCAGGGAGTCGAACCAGAGAGCATCAACGTAGTAGGACAGGGACAGGCCGAGGCCGATGAGTGCGGCGATCGGTACCCAAAGCCAGGGCAGCAGCCGGCGCCGGCGCTGCCGTGCAGGTGGTTCGCCGAGCATGCGGTGGAAGTCGCGATTCAAGGCAGTCAGAGCCAGCCTGAAACCCGCCGGCGAATTCGGCGCAGCAGTTCAGTCGTTTCAGAGGGTACTGGATAGGCCGCATCCAATGTTGCAATGTCGGCCGGCGTGAATGTCGTGGCGAGCGCGGCAGCGTTTGCCCGGGCGTGTGCCGGGGAACCGGATTCGGGAATCGCGATCACCTTTCCGCTGTGGATGAGCCAGCCCAGTGCCACGGCGGCCGCCGAACACCCATGCGCAGCGCCGATTTGCGCCAGCGTGCGATCGTTGACCAAAGGACTGTTGTCGCCGCCCAATGGGGAATACGCCATCACCGGCATTTGGTGCTGCACGCACCAGGGCAGCACATCCCGTTCGATGCGCCGATCATAGAGACTGTAGGGAAGCTGATTGGTGGCGCAACGATGGCCGTCCGGGACACCGAACAGATCCTCCATCTGGCTGCGGTTGAAGTTGGATACCCCCCATGCGCGAATTTTCCCCGCGGCGCGCAGTCGCTCGAAAGCCGCTACGACACCCGAAAACAGCGGGCTCGGGACCGGCCAATGCAGCAGATACAGGTCCAGATAGCTCGTTCCGAGCCGGGCAAGGCTTGCCGCGCAGGCACGCGGGATGGCATCTCCGGTGACCTCATCGGCCTCCACCTTGGAAACCAGAAATATTCGATCGCGCTGTGCGGCAATCACGCGCCCGATAAATTGCTCCGAGCGCCCATTCCCGTAATTTCCGGACGTATCGATCAATGTCATACCGAGCGAAATGCCGGTGCGAAGCGCCTCCTCTTCAACCGCCGGTGGATGCCTCCCCTGCCCCAGGTGCCAGGCGCCCTGACCGAGCGCGGGTACGGCGGTCCCATCCGGCAGCGAAACGCTATGCCCCGCTTGCACCGCGCGCACAGCGTTGACAACGGGTAACATCAACCCGAACGCCAAACAACGCGCGCTGAACTGACGCCGGTTCAGAAAATACCGGTTCACCGTGCTCATGCCCTCATCGTTGCGATCAAGCTCACCTCGTTATCCCACAGGCTGCGGCAACCCGTCCAGCCTGACGCATGTACTGTATGCGCTTCTCTCGATCCTTGGCCTATCGACGGCCCACGCTGAGCCGCTGGCGGTGCTCGACCGCTACGGGGCCTATGTCTGCATTGAGCCCTACGCTCCCAATGTGGTGCGCGTGACGATCAGCGACGATCGTGACCGGGCCGCCGACAAGCCCGGCTACGGATTCATTGCACACGGCGACACCAAGGGCTGGACCCGCACCACCGGCCAGGCCGGCGACCGGTTCAGCGCTGCGGGCCTCAGCGTCGAAGTCGGGCCACCGAACCGGCCCGGGCCGCCCGACCAGATGGCCCGCTATTTCGCCCCCTCGCTGCCGTCGGTGTTCATCACCCTGCGCGGCTCCAATGGCCAAGTGCTGACCCGGATGACCAGTTGGGAGAAGGCTCCGCACGTGGTCGCCGGTGAGAAGACCTACCGGGTGGGCGTCAGTTTCAGCACGACGCCGGATGAGCACTATTACGGACTGGGTCAGAACCAGGAGGGCATTCTCGACTATCGCGGCCGCACCATCGACTGCAAGCACAACTACGACGCACCGGCCGGCGAGACCGTGTGCGTGCCATTCATGGTCACCAATCGCGGCTACGGCATCGTCTGGGACAATCCCTCCGACACCCACATTTCGGCGGCGGTCAACGGCTCGACCCATTGGCAGTCCGAGGTCGGCGAACGTGTTTCATTCTTCGTGATCACCGGCAAGACGACCGATGAGATCTATGCGGGCTATCGGCGGGTGACCGGAACCACGCCGTTACCGCCGAAGGCCGCCTTCGGCCTGATCCAGAGCAAGGCCCGCTACGCCAGCCAGCAAGAGATTCTGGACGTCGCCGATGGCTATCGCCGCCGCGGTTATCCGCTGGATGTCATGGTACTCGACTGGTTCTACTGGACACGGATGGGCCAGTTGGACATTGATCCGATGGCCTTCCCCGACCCCGACGCGATGAACAAGGCGCTACACGATGCGGGCTATCACACCCTGATCAGCGTCTGGCCGCGGTTCGAAAAGGAGTCGCGCTACTTCAATCTTCTGGCCGAAAAGGGCTGGCTGCTGAAGGACAAGAACGGAAATCCCGTTGATGGCCTGCCCGAGCGCAACGACCGCGCCGGCGCCCTGCTCGATGCCACCAATCCCGACGCGCGCGCCTGGTATTGGTCGAAGATCCGCGACAACATCGCCGCGCGCGGCTTCGACTGGTTTTGGCTCGATGAGACCGAACCTGACCTGGTACCGGACGGGTTCTTTTACGCGATTGGCTCCGGCGACCGCTATCACAATGTCTTCCCGCTGCTGCATGTCGAGGGCGTGGCCGAGGGCTCGCGCCGCGATCGGCCGAACCTGCGCAGCCTGATTCTGGCGCGGGCGGCCTACCTCGGCTCCCAGCGCACCGGAGCCCTGTTCTGGTCATCCGATATCCAGCCGACCTGGGAGGCGTTGCGCCGGCAGGTGCCCACGGGTTTGGACTTCACGGCCTCGGGCCTGGCCTACTGGGGCAACGATATCGGAGGCTGGCAGCCCCTGCCGGGGGAGCACCAGGCCGAACGAGCGCTGCTGATCGACCCTACCGACGCTCGCGACACGGTCGGCGCTGATGACGACTTTCCGGAGCTGATGGTGCGGTGGTTCGAGTACGGAACCTTCCTGCCGACCCTGCGCCTGCACGGTGACCGCAAGCACACGGAAGTGTGGGCTTATGGCAAGCAGGCGGAGGGCGTGATGACCCAGTACCTGCGCCTGCGTTACAGCCTGATCCCCTATCTCTACAGCCTGGGCCACGAGACCTATGAGACCGGCGCACCGTTCATGCGCGCCTTGTTCATGGACTTCCCCAACGATCCGGCCGTCAGCAACCTGGGCGACGAATACATGCTGGGTCCGGCTTTGCTGGTGGCGCCCGTGACCGAGCAGGGCATGACCAGCCGCAGCGTCTATCTGCCGGCGGGGACCGGCTGGTATGACTTCTGGACCAACCGCCAATACGCGGGCGGCCAGACCATTACGGCCGCCGCGCCCATCGACCATATCCCGGTTTTCGTACGCGCCGGCTCCATCCTGCCGCTGGGCGCCCAGGTGGCGAGCACGGCCACGCATCAGTCGCTGAGCGAGGTTCGGGTTTATCCCGGCCACGACGCGCATTTCGCGCTCTACGACGACGATGGGATCACTTACGGCTATGAACGTGGCCAGGGCAGGACCGCCGTCCTGGCCTGGGACGAGGCGACCAGCAGGCTTTCGGTCACAAGTGGCGATCCCGGATGGGTGGGTGACCTCGCGCGCCTGACCCAAGTCATCGGACACTAGTCATCAACAGGTTAGTGAACGTTAACAATAACGGTAACGTGTCCCCCCGGCGCGGCCGCGCACCCAAGCCATCGTGTATACAGTCCGTGTCGGTGACCGACTGACCGGTTCGCGAATTATGCAATGCTTGGCCTGATCCGCTACTTCTTCGACCGCCGAATGAGGCCCCTGCGTCATTCGATCATGGCGGTCTATGCCCTGCTGCTGCTGATCAACGTTGTGGTGTGGGCCTGGGCGTTCCTCATCTTCCGCCAACAGCCGGTGCTGCTGGGCACGGGCCTGCTGGCCTATGGCTTCGGCCTGCGGCACGCGGTGGACGCGGACCATATCGCGGCCATCGATAACGTCACCCGCAAACTCATGCAGGAGGGCAAACGCCCCGTAACCGTGGGCTTCTTCTTTGCCATGGGTCACGCCGCCGTGGTGATCCTGGCGGCCGCCGGCATCGCGCTGACCGCGGCGGCCCTGCACTTCGACCAGGCGAAGAGCGTGGGCGGCATCATCAGCACTTCGGTGTCGGCACTGTTCTTGTTTGCGATCGCGGTGATGAACCTGCTGATCTTCCTGTCGGTATGGAAGACCTTCCGACATGTGCGCCACGGCGGTGAGTTCGTCGAGGAGGACTTCGACCTGCTGCTGAACAAACGCGGCTTCGCCTCCCGGTTGTTTCGGCCCCTGTTCGCGCTCATCCGCAAGAGCTGGCACATGTTTCCGCTGGGATTTCTGTTCGGCCTGGGCTTCGATACGGCCACCGAAGTAGCACTGCTCGGCATCTCGGCGACGCAGGCCGCCAAAGGCGTATCGATCTGGTCGATCATGGTGTTTCCCGCCTTGTTTGCCGCCGGCATGTCCTTGATCGACACGACGGACGGCATTCTGATGCTCGGGGCCTACGACTGGGCCTACGTGAAGCCGATTCGCAAGCTGTTCTACAACATGACGATTACGCTGGTATCGGTGGTGATCGCGATCCTGATCGGTGGCATCGAAGCCCTCGGCCTGCTGATGAATCAGATGCAGCTGTCCGGGCCATTCTGGACAGTCATCGGAGCGTTGAACAGCAATTTCAACAATCTCGGATTCATCATCATCGCGATATTCATCGTTGCCTGGGCGGCCTCGGTCGTGGTCTACCGGTACAAGGACTACGACAAGCTCGAAGTGAAAAAGCCTACGAACTTATAAAGTAGAGTTCGCAGGCCCCCGCTGATCATAATGGCCGCCCGCAGAGGAAAATATTTCGAGGCGGCCCTAGGCAGATCTCAATGGGAGCCAGCCTCTCGCGCTTTTTGTAAGGCGCCCAAACTGTCCTTGGCTTTTATTTCGAAGCGATCCGGCTCGGTCCAGTCAGCTTCGGCATTTCGCGCGGGTTCGAATCGAACCATCGACCCTTGCAGAATTCCGCCCTCCAACCGGAAGCGAATGTAGTGAAAGTTCTCGGCCGTATGAAGCCGGGAGAGCTCGCCGAACAGCCGAAACACCGGTACGGGCTTTGCCCCTCCCCCGCCGCTGACCAAATAGGTCACGTCGTGGCGAAGAAATCTCTCATAGTTGTGTATGTGGCTACCCACGACGACAACCCGGGCTTGCAGCGAATGCGCATGTTTGGACAGATAGTGCTCAATTTGCGCCTCGTCCCTGGCCCTCGGGAAAATCGGGTCCCGAACGGGCGGATAGTGCAGCACGACCAGGACGAATTCGACTTGGGAGCCCGGATTGGTGATCTGCTGTTCAAACCAGGTCCGTTGTTCGCTTCCAGACTTGAGGGATGAATCTGAGTCCAGTAGTAGCACCAGAATCTTCGACCCGACGGCCACGGAGTACCAGCGGAAAGGACGTACTCCACTTGGCGCGGCCGCCTTCCACCAGTTCACCAGACAAGGGCTCGCATCCTGGTCGCACCCCCGAAATTCATGGTTACCAAGTGCCGGATATATGGGAATCTTCGCCTGCGACCACATGGCGGTTTCCGTCCTATAAGTCGCGTAGTCCTCGGAATTACTGCCGTCATAGACGAGATCGCCTCCGATAAAAATCGCCACCGGCTTCTCACTCGCCAGCTTTCCGATCAGCGCTCGGCGCGCTACTGGATTCGCCACCCCATCGCGTTGGGTGAAGCGAGTATCACCGTAGGCGATGAATGTCAGTGGCGCATCGGGATCCGCGACGGCGACCTCGAGTCGAGGCGGGGCATCGGCGAGTGCCCTGACGGCGAGCATTTGCAGAACCACAAGGACTGATATCTTGATCAGCGTGCTCTCCGCATTACTTCCTCGAGACCGTGGGTTCATCTGAAGCCGCCTCGCCCGGCTTTGGCGCTGGTGCGCCGCAATCGAAATAGTCCGGACCGCGCTCAGGTCTCGGCCGGACGATTGTAGGACTTCCCCCGATTTTCGAGAAGGGGAGCGCGCTGTACTGACGGCCAAGCAGTGGCAATACCTGCAGGTGGAATCCTCGCCGATAACCGGCCGTCGCGGCCTGCGTTATCCGTCTTGTCCCCGCTAAAGTCCCTGTCGTCCCAGTTTCGTTGCTGAATCACGTGCCTTGCTCTAGGCTTTTTCACAACATTTCAAGGATGGCGGCCTTATGGCGTTTCAAAGGTGTCGGCGCTCGGCTCATTGCGTTGCAGTCTTCCTGGCTTCGATCAGCCTTGCGTTCCAAGCGCACGGTCAACTCAGATCGGAATCGGACTGGCCGGCATACGGCAACGATCCCGGAGGCATGCGCCATTCCGCCCTTTCGCAAATCAACCGAAAAAATGTCTCGAAGCTCAAGGTCGCGTGGGAGTTCCATACGGGAGACATCTCCGCTGGTGATGATGGCAGAAAGCGCAGCGGCTTTGAGACCACACCGATTCTGGTCGACGGAAGGCTATATCTCACTACTCCCTTCAACCGGGTTATCGCGCTTGATCCCTCCACAGGAAAGCCGCTTTGGTCCTACGATCCCAATATCGACCCGAGCCTCGACTATGGCGACGGTCTTATCAATCGAGGGGTAGCGACGTGGCTGGATGCATCGGCTACCCCGGACAGAGCGTGCAAACGCCGAATCTTCGAAGCGACACTCGATGCCCGCTTGATCGCGCTCGATGCCATGACAGGAATGCCCTGTAGGGATTTTGGCGCCTCTGGACAGGTGGATTTGCGGAATGTTCCGGGATATCAACGCGCCAACCTAGGCGAACATATGCTGGGCTGGTATCACATGACCTCGCCTCCGGTAACGATCGACGATATGGTCATTGTCGGATCGGCCATTGACGACAACGTCAGAGTCGACATGCCTTCCGGTGTGGTGCGGGCCTTCGATGCGCGCAGCGGAGCCCTGCGATGGAGTTGGGACCCCATTCCGCACGACTCACCGAGCACCCCTTCATCGTGGATGACTGGGGCAGCCAATGCCTGGTCGATCATGACCGTGGATTTAGCGCGTGATTTGGTCTTCATTCCTACGGGGAGCGCGAGTCCGGACTACTACGGCGGCCTGCGTCCTGGAGATAACAAATGGGCAAACTCAGTCGTGGCTCTCCACGCGAGGTCCGGAGCACTCGCATGGGGCTTTCAATTGGTCCACCACGACCTATGGGATTACGACACCGCCTCACCTCCCTTGTTGGCGACACTGCCGCGCGGCGGACAGAATGTTCCAGTTGTCATCCAGGGAAACAAGACAGGGTTCCTCTATGTCCTTGATCGTGACACGGGCAAGCCATTTTTCCCGGTCGAAGAACGAGCCGTACCCCAAAGCGATATTCCTGGAGAGCAGGCATCTCCCACTCAGCCCTTTCCGCTGCTTCCACCTCCCCTCGTTCCACAGCACTTTTCAATTGAAGACACGTGGGGGCCAACGCCAGCGGACCGGGATGCCTGTAAGGGAGCTATAGGCAAGCTGCGCAATGAAGGTATTTTCACGCCTCCGAGTCTGAAGGGCACTCTGGCTGTTCCCGGCAACCTCGGCGGTATGAACTGGAGCGGCTACGCTTTTGACCCAATCCGCAATCTTCTGATCGTGAACACGAATAGTCTCATTGCCCGAGTGCGACTAATTCCTCGCGCCAAGATCAATTCCACCAATGATGACGGAAATTATGGAGCACAGCGCGGGACCCCTTACGCGATGCTTCGCCGCTTCCTGCAATCTCCATCCGATTTGCCATGTGGAGCACCTCCCTGGGGCACACTGACCGCTGTTGACATGGTTATGGGAACGATCCGCTGGAAAATTCCTTTCGGCTCGATGAAGGACTTCGGTGGCGCACACGGTTCCGTACCGCCGGGATCTATCAGCCTCGGAGGTCCGATCACCACAAACGGAGGCCTTGTCTTCATAGCAGGTACCCCCGACGCGCATATCCGGGCATTCAATGTCGAGACCGGGGAAGAACTTTGGAGTGCGGTGTTGCCAGCTGCCGGAAACGCCACCCCGATGACATACCAGATGAACGGAAAACAATACCTGGTGATCGCGGCAGGCGGACATCACTCAATTACCGAGGAGTCTCTCGGGGACGCGGTTGTCGCCTTCGCTTTACCATAGCTTCCACGGTACGGACACCCGCATGAACGATTTTCGCCGAACCATGGAATCGAATCGGCGCGCGCGTCGTGTTTGAGGCGTACCTCGAATGCCAATCTGCCATAGCTCAAATCGCGACCGAAAACCCAGGTCCAAGGAACACCATCGACGCAGCTCCAATGAATATTGCGATAATGATCCAAGGGAGCGAGCAGGCAAGAGTAGTTGCCGCGCCCTCAGAAACTGACGATCGCTCCGCTCTTGCTGGCGTAAACAATAGGCCGATCGAAAGCAGCAGGGATTGCGGGGCGGCATGCCGCACAATGGCCGCAACAGCATTGTGGTCGAACGCCGCAGTCGCACACGCAATGGCACCGGCGGTGAGCCACGCCGTAGCAACGATGATCTTCGCGCGGGGTCGGGGGTGTGCAAAGGCTGCCATCTGAGACCCGATGAATCGCACGGTAAGGACGTAAAGTATTACGCCAATCGCGATCATCGCGTATCGGACAGGTCCCTCAACGTGGAATTCCTGCATGGCCCACGCCCAGTCGTCTGTTCCAGTGGCCGCGCTGAAGACAAGTTGCAGCCCAAACCACAGCAGATTGAAAGCTGCCATCAGGATGAAGAACAGTCGCGTTGCGGTGGATGTGCGGTGCACAGTGCGGATGCACAGCACAGCGACAAGACCAACCACGAGATTTGCAAGTGGACCTGCCAGGTCGATGGCAGATCCGGTAAGGGAACAATCCACGAAAATAGAGGATAACGAGCGAATCCGCCCGCCCAGCGCGAGACATGCCGCACCATGGCCCAGTCCATGGTGAGCAACATCGGCGGAAACATAAGCGAGCAGCCCAATCGCCCCAAGGGTTGCGACGTTGTCTTTGGATGCCGTACCCATAAAATTGAAGGATACAGGTGAATCAACGCCAATTGCGCTGTTAACAACGGTGGCCCGAGCGCCAGGCCGCAACCGGCCCAGCGCGGCGGTGCTCTCTCAGCACGTTAGGTTCTCAAAAGATGATGCGAACTTTAAGCCCGGCAACCGCCGCGTTGCTGTTCTGCGCAGAACCGCCCGGGTGCACGACGTACTGGAAATTGGGTCTTATGCTTATTGATCGCCTGGGTGACCAGCTGTAGAACACTTCAGAGTCATATTCATAGCCGTCAAGAACGAGGCCCTGATCGCCCGGATGTTGGGCGTTGAACAATCGCTGATAGTCAGCTTGGCGACTGTTGGCATCCGTAGCGCCAATGCCCATCCCGATGAAATCCAGTACCCGGCCGAACGGCTGTTCGAGTTTCACCCCGAAGGATATCTGACGGTCAATGTGGGAGGTGTTACGGTCGGCTTGGGTTGCGTTTAGGAAAACCACAACACCCTTTCCCCCTGCTTCGCCAGCTACTTGTTGCTCGAGATTGATGTAGCTTCCATAGCGGCCATCGCGCCTGAGCGCGGGTGCACCGGTCACCGCCCGTGGACCATAGTCGACATCGTAGTAGAGGTCGGCGCCGCCGGCCGTGTCGTACCACGCGCCAATCTTGTAGGTACCCGGCCGGCCATCCACCTGCGGCGTCCATCCAAACTCCAGCGGGAGAAGCCACCCAGTCGTACCGGGATTGTCAAGGGTCAATCCGTCGGCGCGCGCAAAGGGAGTGTCCTCGTACTGCGGAGTAACCTGGTAGCCGCCGACCTGAACATACGTGTCCTTGGTCAGCGACAGTTTCAACCGCGTTCCCCACACGCTGATGGGGGCGTTTATCCAGGCCGCTCCCACGATGTTGCCCGGCTGAGATCCGCAAAATGCCAAATTCTGAAAAACACACGAAAAATTTGCAAAGTCCTGTCCGCCCGGCAATCGACCCAGGAGCAAGTCAATCCGGCCACCCATGAAAGTCTGGTCGAGCGCCGCGACCGTCAAACGAAAAGTCTCCCCACCGCCATACACCTCCTGCACCAGCTGACTGGCCCCAATGTTCGCGTCCGCGACCAGGTCGCGGCCACTGCGATCGGTCACGGCCGCCTCAAAATGCGCGCCGTGCCAGTCCCACAGCCGGTCAAGATCAAGCGTCGCTCCGGCGGTCCATTGGTCCGCGTAGCGCGTCAGTTGTGCAGTTCCGCCGCTGAAGTTATGAGCCGTCTCACCGACGTAGTCGAAATCGAAGTCGACACCCTGATCCGAGAGACTCGTGCGTAGGCCCCCCCAGTCGCCGAGAAGAAACTGGCTCTCCTCCCCGAACGCATGCCCGGGGAGACCCATCACGAGAATTGCAGATACCAGCGCCGGCGACGCGTGCCCGGCGCGTACCCTATGCAAGGAAGAACTCTTTGAATGCCGACAACACGCCGCTGGGGTCCTCCTCGGGCAGCAGATGTCCGCAGGGAAGGCTATGTCCGCTGACAGACTGCACTTCCTCTCGCCACAATCCCAGCACGTCGAACACCTGGCCCACTGTGCCCTGCGCTCCCCACAGTGCGAGTATTGGAACGGTCGCCTTGCGGCCGTTGTCGGCCTTTGTCTGCTCCATGTCGATCGAAACCGCCGCTCGATAGTCCTCGCAGACTGCTTGTATGGCATTCGGCAGCTTGTAGCAGCGCAGATACTCGGAAAATGCCGCGGCCGTTACCGCTCCGGCGGTCTTGCTCTGTGTATCCAAATGCGAGCGTAGGTAAAGCTCGGGGTTTGCTTGGATCATCAGCTCCGGAAGCGGCGCCGGCTGGATCTGAAAGAACCACCAGAAATAGCGGGTGGCGAACTCTTGGTTCGTTTGCGAATACATCCGATCGGTAGGCGCAATGTCCAAAACGGCCGCACGTTCCACCTGGTGTGGATGATCCATGATCATTCGCGCGATAACCCGTGCTCCGCGGTCATGGCCCGCGACTTTGAATTTATCCAATTGAAGCGCTCGCATTACCTCAATCTGGTCGTTGGCCATCTCCCGTTTTGAATAGTTGATGTGATTCGGGCCACCGTCCGGTTTGCTCGAGTCTCCATAGCCGCGAAGATCGGTCAGGACGACCGTGAAGTCGCGCGCGAGTGCTGGGGCGACCTTGTGCCAAGCGACGTGTGTCTCTGGGTGACCATGAATCAACAGCAGAGGCGGTCCGCTGCCTCCCACCAATGTGTTGATTGTCGCCCCGTTGGTCTTGATGAAGCTTTGGCGAAACCCCGGGAAAAGGAACTTGTCGGCGATCGCCCCTGGCCCATCCGAATAGTCAGTGGATATTGCATCCACGGCCGCCGACGCCGTACGGCTCAGTGCCATTGCGCCGGCTAAGGCGGCTCCGGAGCCGAGAAGGCTACGGCGGGAAATAACATTCCTGTCAGTCGGGTTGCTCATCGGTAGTACTCCAATAAAAAAATGCTTGGGATTGGTAAAACCCGCTCAACGAGCAGTTGCCTGCGCCGCCTCCAGAATGAGACCCGCGATCTCCTCCGGATGGGAAACCAGCGAAAGGTGGCTCGCCCCTACTTCGATGGTCTTGGCACCCATGCGCCTGGCCATGAAGCGTTCAAGGTCCGGATTGATGGTCCGGTCTTCGGTAGAAACCGCATAAAAGCTGGGCTTGGACCGCCAGGCGGCCTGAGCAGTTCTGCCAGTCAGTAGGGCTTTTTGGAACGGTTCCTGAACTGCATACAGGACCCTCGCCTTCGCTTCCGGCAGGTCGCCAGCGAAGTCGCGCAAGAAGGCCTCCTCGCTCAGGCGCCCTTCATCGCCGTCGAAGATGACCCCCGCCGAGGCCGGCGGCGTCGGGAATTTTTTGGCAAGCTCGCTGTAGTCCTCTCCTGCATCCGGCGCCCGCGCCGCCACATAGACGAGGGCCGAAACATTGGGATGCATGCCGGCTTCGGTAACGATCATTCCAGAAAATGAATGGCCTACCAGAACTGTCGGGCCGTCCTGCCGTGCGAGAACACGCTGTGCCGACGCCACTGCCTCAGGCAGCGTCGTCAGCGGGTTTTGCACGGAGGTAACATTCAGCCCCGCCGCCTGCAGCCGTGAAATCACCTCGGTCCAAGAGGACCCGTCGGCAAAGAGGCCATGGACGAGGACGACATTACGCGCCCTGGTCGGAATCGCCGCTGCGACAATCCGGCTGGTGGAAGCTAACGTAGCCACAGCGCCTGCAACCAGAGCAGCCGAAACGGTTCGTCTATTGACATCCATGAACAAATCTCCTTCGCTAGTAAATCAGTCAACCCAATGTATCGTTGCTCGACGCCAGCCCGTGGGACTCGTCCCAACGACGCGACTGAAGCATCGGGTAAAGTGGGAGTGGTCTGAGAATCCACAGGCCATGGCAATGTCCGTAAGACTCTGCCGCGTGGACGTCATCATCGACTTCGCGCGCTCCACTCTGCGCGCGACAACATAAGCACAGGGAGAAGATCCCACGCTGCGTTTGAAGGCTCGCGAGAAGTGGCTGTTGCTCAACGCAACGCACTGCGCCATATCCGCAAGCAAAACCCGCGCTCCAAGATTCTCCTCGATGTAGCGCAGCACTCGATTGGCCTGCCAGGCCGCCAGACCTCCGCGCCATCGAACCTGCAACCAGGGCGTTTTGCGCCCAACAGATCCGGTCTCTTCCGCGACCAATGCCGACGCATCCCTCAGGCAACGCAAGGCGCCGTCACGATCCGAGGCCAACAAGGCCATGGCCCGCATCACAAGCTGTCGGACCTGCGCAGACTGCGATGCCCAGGTACTTCGATAGGCGTTTGGGATCGCCTCGGTGCTGCGCGTTTCCGCGGCAATCCGCTCTGTTCTCATACGGTCACTTCAAAGGTATTGCGATGGTCCCCAGCCTCCTCCCGTTGCCGCCGCGGGTCTTTTCGAAGTCCACCGCTTTTTTCGTATTGGCACCTGAACGATGCTCAAATATCCCGAGCCGCGTTGGAGTACGGCCGCTTTCAGCCCATCACTACGGAAAGAATGATTAGAGGGTGCTCCGCGGGAACGCAGCGGGCACGGTCGTCCAGAGAATGCGAAGAGCGCCTATTACTCCGGAGCCACTCGCGCAAAGACCTGTTTAATCCACTCGACGAAGACACGGACCTTCGTGCTGCGCTGCCGACTCGGCGGATACACGATAAATACCTCAAGCGGTTTTGGCTGGTATTCCTTGAGCAAGACCACCAGATCACCGCGATTGATGGAAGCTCGTACGGCAAAGTCCAGCGTATAGATCAAGCCGAGTCCCGCCAATGCACATGCACGATGGGCGTAGCCATCGTTGACGAGAATGCTGTGCCGCGGCTTGATGGTGAGCGGCTCATCGCTCACGAGAAGTTCGATTGGCTGTATCGCGCCGCTGGAATGGGAATAGTAACCCGCCATCGGAAAGTTCTCGGCGACGATCTGCTGCGGGTGTTGTGGCATTCCGTATTGCGCAATATATGCCGGGCTCGCGCACATGGTCCAGGACAAGCGCCCTATCCGCCGCGCAATCAGGGCGGGATCGCGCGCATTGTCACGGATTGCGCAGTCTATGTTTTCGCCAATCAAGTCCACCGTTCTGTCGGTAACGCCGAGTTGAAGTTGTATGTCGGGATATTGCGCGTAGAACTCGGGAAGCGCAGGAATCAGGATCACGCTTGCAATAGACGAGGGAATGTCGACGCGCAGTCGGCCGCGTGGCGCGCTTTGGCCGCGACCTAACGTCGCTTCGGTTTCATCAAGTTCGGCCAACAAATTGCGCATTCGATCGTAGTAGGCGCTTCCTTCGCTCGTTACGTGGACGCGCCGCGTTGTCCGCTCGAGCAGCTTGACTCCTACATGTCGCTCGAGCTGCTGGATATGCTTGCTCAGCGTGGCATTCGGTATTTCCAGGGATTCCGCCGCGCGCGCAAACCCGCCGACCTCGACGACGCGAACGAACGCCCGGATTGCTTGCATGTGATCCATGACACGCCCCTGTACCGCAGATCGATTGTGCATATCCGTGGATGAAGTTTCCACTTTCGCCGGTTTACTCAGGCACCCGGTGGCAATAGGCTCGAGGAGCCTGTTTAAAGAATTCCATTGCTCCAAATCCATATCGCTGAATCGAGACTAGCTCAATGCAGATACAGTTGCTGTCATTTGACAGGCATGCCCCCTTGGGGCATGCGGCGCCCGAGTGTCACGCGATTAGGATTACTCTCAACCGGAACGCAATTGTCATTCTGGTTACCAGCCATCCCGCCAGCGCGCTCCTGTCTGATCCGCCCGAAGGCAATGCCGATCGCACACTCCACGTGCGAATAACCAGCGCCGCTCTCTCGGCGCATCTCAAGATCGCGCACGCTCGCGCGGCGCTGCGTGCGCGACCCCTTGGGCCGGACCCCTCGATCGAGCGATTGGCGCAGGCACTGATTGCAGCGGGGAACTTGCAGGCGGCATTCAATTCTCTCTATGTGAATGCGGTGAGCGTAGCCATTGTTGCGCGTGTGATCGCCCAGCTCGCTACCGATGGGAAAATCGGTGTCGCTGGCCCCGCCAAGGCCGCGCTACCGCATTGGCGACTCAAGCGGGTATTCGGACACGTCCAGGTCAATTTGGCCCAACCCATCACTTTGTCGGACATGGCGAAGGCGGCCGGCCTGACACCCATGCATTTCGCCCGTCAGTTCCGAGTCGCGACAGGCATTCGGCCACACGAGTACCTCCTGAGGCAGCGGGTGGAGAAGGCCCGGGAATTGCTGCGCGAATCGGGCAATACCCTTGTGGAGGTCGCATTGAGCGTTGGCTTTCAGACGCAGGCTCATTTTACGACCGTCTTCAAGCGATTTACCGGGGAAACGCCGCATCGGTGGCGTGCCGAAGCCAGTAAGTCGCGAGCGCCCTTGTTCGAGAATGGTGGAATAGCGCCGAATGCCATCGGTGACAGAGTTCCGGTGGTACAGCGCACTCCTGCAGCTTGCTAATAATGAAGATGGGCCACGATGGCAATCCACATGGCAAGGGTCGCAATACCGGCTGCATATGACACGATTAGACTCGAGCTGGCGAGTGGCGGACTTGGGCCAAAGCGTTCGCCGAAGACCAGACCGAAGAAACCACAGGGTATGGCGCCGATGAGGGTGACTTCCCGCAGTTGGTCTATGGGCAACCTGATAGCCCAAGCCACGCAAAGGGCCAGTGCGGGCTGAGCAATGTTCTTCAGGAGTACCGCCACAAGTGTGGCTCCTCGGACTTTGAACGGCTGAGCAGAGACGACGAGGCCGGTCAATACAAGAGCCGCTCCCTCCGCTGAGGATCCGATAATCGTGAGCGAGCGGTTCGCAAAACTCGGCAGATTTAAGCCCGCACAGGAGAACAGCAACCCCAGTACTGGCGCCCAAACGACGGGCATCCTGATCGCATGCCCCAATGCGGGAAACACCGTCTTCCAAGCCAGGCCGCTGCGGACGCCGCTCTTATCGGCCTCCAGTATCAACAGGGTAAGCGGAGTGACCGTGATGGAGCCGATCGCGAGAGCCACCGCGATGGCGACCCTGGAACTCGCACCGAAGACAGACTCCAGCAGCGGCAACCCGACGGCCGCCGCGTTGGGAAATCCGAGGGTCAACGCAAAGACGGCGCTGTGCGAGAGCGTCATGTGCTCCCGCGATCTGACCCACAGAAAACTGACGCCATACAAAGCGACATAGATGATGGCCAGGACCAGGGCCGGTGCCAGCTGCTGATACAACACTCGCAGTGGTGCACTGGCGACGGCGAGAAACAGCGCACAGGGGATCGCGAAACTCATCACGAATGTAATGAGCGGCTGCACGTTCCGGTTGTCCATCACGCGCCAAAGTCCCGCTACATACCCGACGAGTAACCCGGCAAAGATGGGGATCAGTGTGTTCGCAAGCATTGTCGTTGAGGTCCGCTCCACGTCCGGCGTCTGCACAGGCTGCGTGAACCGATTGGAAAAGGCTTGGCGAACCGCATCGCAAACCGCGCTTTCTTGCTCCGCCCCGGGGCCCGCGTGATTATCCACACCCATGCATAGTGATTTCATGGCCCGGCGTTTATCTTCGTACACAGGATGAATACAGTGGATTTGCCCGGTGTTAAACCCACGCGATCCCACTCAAAGACCTGGAGGCAACCAATGAACACACAAGCTACTTACCACAACCTGCACACGAGCAAACACGCAGGCAAAGTGGCACTGGTGACCGGCGGAAGTTCCGGCCTGGGTCTGGCGACAGCCAAACGCCTGGCTCGCGAAGGCGCCACGGTCTACATCACAGGTCGGCGGCAGCAGGAACTTGACGCAGCCGCCCGTGAGATTGGTCATGACGCAAGAGCGATCCGCGGCGATATAAGCGTGCCGACCGACCTCGACCGTATATTTGCCACCATTGCGGATAGATCCGGACACCTGGATATTCTTTTCGCCAACGCCGGGAGCGGCGAGTTCGCGGCCCTTGGCTCAATTACCGAGGCGCACTTTGACAAGTATTTCGGTATCAACGTCAAGGGAACCCTGTTTACCGTGCAGAAGGCCCTGCCGCTGATGCGCGCCGGCGGCGTCATCGTGATTAACGGATCAATGGTATCCATAAAGGGCGCGCCGGCCTTCGGAGTCTATGCGGCAACCAAAGCGGCCCTGCGATCATTTGCGCGAACCTGGGCATCCGACCTCAAGGGTCGCGATATTCGGGTCAACGTTGTTGCACCCGGCGTCATCGTGACTCCGGGCTACAAGACTGAGCTCGGCATGAGCGACGAGCAAATCGACCAATACTCCGCTCATGTCGCGGAGGTCACACCACTTGGCCGTACCGGAACGCCGGATGAAATCGCCAAGGCCGTTTCGTTTCTGGCATCAGACGATGCCAGCTATATCACTGGGATCGAACTTTTTGTCGATGGCGGCCAGACACAGATTTGACTGCCCATCAGGGAGAACAGCGCATGACCGACAGCATTGAAAATCTGATGATTCGCAACCTTCACGAAGTCTTCGGGGAGCCTGACCCGGCTCGGCGCTCGGCTGCGATCGAGTCGCTTTTCGAACCCAACTGTATTTTCTCCGATCCGCGCGGTCGGCACCTCGGGCATCGCGCACTGGAAGCTGCGGTTGTCGCCCTTCAGGCCCAGTTTCCGGATTATGCCTTTTCGCAGATCGGCAGCGTGGATGCCTTGCAGGATAGCGGTCGGCTCGCCTGGGCATTCGGGCCACCACACGAACCGCGGCGAATCACAGGGCTGGATGTCGCTGTCGTTAACTTGAGCCGGATCTCGGCACTTTACACCTTCATCGATCGATCCGTCGCGTGAGGCGCAATCCTCAAAGACCAACCCTACCTACCCATCGCGGAGACCCGACATGATTACTCAGCAAAATATCGCCATTGCACAACAGTTTCTGGAAGGGATCGGCACGGGCCGGGATCCCGCCAAGATCGCCGAATTGTTTGCCGACGACCTCATTTTTGAAGTCCAGGGCGATGAGGGTGTACTTCCCTGGATCGGACGAAGTTCCGGACGCCAGGCGCTGGCCCGCTTTGTCCGCGATGCTCGCATGCTCGTGGAGCCGATAACCTTCCATGTCGAGGACATCCTCGCCAGTGACACCCGCGCCGCGATAGTCGGTGACTTCCAGAGTCGCAGCAAGGCAACCGGCAAGGTCATTTCGTCGCAGTTCGTGATCGTACTGACGATTGCCGGCGACCTTGTGACCCGTTTTCAGATGTTGGAGGATAGCTTTGCCGTCGCGAAGGCAGTCCGCCACTAAGGCGGCTGCCAAGCGAGAGCCACGCTGCTATTCGGCCGGTGCGGCTTTGCAACAGTGATCGTAGGAGCACACGACATGACGGATTGGAAAAGCGAGCAACATGCCCGCGACGAACGTCTCGCGGCCGGTCGCCGCTTTGCGAGCGGCAAGATGGTGGCACCGAAGGACGTGATTGCCATGCTCGAGGTGGTCGTCCGGCCCGGGGATCGCATTTGTCTTGAGGGCGACAATCAAAAGCAAGCAGATTTTCTCGCCGGCTGTTTGGCCAATTCGAATCCCAAAGTCTTGCACGATCTGCACGTGGTCCAATCGGGCATCGTGCTGCCCGAACACATCGATCTGTTCGAGAAAGGCATCGCAAAGAAGCTCGATTTCTCCTATTCCGGGCCTCAGAGTCATGCGATCCCGCGCGTCCTGAATTCCGGCAAGGTCGAGCTGGGCGCGATCCATACTTATATTGAGTTGTTTGCGCGCTATTTCGTCGACCTCACGCCGAACGTCGCACTGACGGTCGCCCGAAGCGCAGATCGCCATGGCAATTTGTACATGGGGCCGAATACCGAAGACTCCCCTTCCGTCATCGAGGCGACGGCCTTCAAAGGCGGCATCGTCGTCGCGCAGGTCAACGAGATCGTGGACACCTTGCCGCGCGTGGACATTCCGGGGGACCGGGTGGACTTCGTGGTGCTCGCCCCAAAACCCTTCTACGTCGAGCCGCTTTTTACTCGTGACCCTGCCAGCATCACCGAAACTCAGATCCTGGCAGCCATGATGGCGATCAAAGGCATTTACGCGGAATACGGAATCAAGCGGCTGAATCACGGAATCGGCTTCAACACGGCGGCGATCGAGCTATTGCTACCCACCTATGCCGACGGGCTGGGACTAAAAGGCAAAATCGCCACCCATTGGGCGCTCAACCCCCATCCAACCCTCATACCCGCGATCGAGTCAGGATGGGTGAAGCAGATCCATAGCTTCGGGTCGGAGGTTGGCATGGACGCCTACATGCGCGCCCGCCCGGACATCTATTTCACGGGTCGTGATGGCTCGATGGCATCGAATCGAACGTATTGTCAACTCGCCGGGCTCTACGCAACGGACTTGTTCATCGGGTCAACGCTCCAGATTGACCTCGACGGTAACAGCTCGACCGTGACTGTAGATCGCATCGCGGGTTTTGGAGGTGCTCCCAATATGGGTTCGGATGCACGTGGCCGACGCCACGCGAGCGAGCCATGGCTCAAGGCCGGGCGCGAGGCGGTCGATGGTCAGCCGCCGGTGGTGCGGGGCCGCAAGCTCGTCGTCCAGCTCGTCGAGACCTTCAGCGAGAAAATGGTACCGGCCTTTGTAGAGAAGCTCGACAGCCTTGAACTCGCGGAAAAACTCAAACTCGATCTGGCTCCCATCATGATCTATGGCGATGATGTCACCCACATCGTGAGCGAGGAAGGTATCGCAAACCTGCTGCTCTGCCGCACGCCGGAAGAGCGTCAGCAGGCGATCCGGGGCGTCGCGGGCTTCACCGAAGTAGGCCGGCGCCGCGATCCGAAAATGATCGAGCGGCTGCGCGAGCGAAAGATCATCCGCTACCCGGAGGATCTTGGGATTAATCCCCTGCATGCCCATCGCAGCCTGCTGGCGGCCCGCTCCATCGAGGATCTGATGCATTGGTCGGGCAACCTCTACGACCCGCCCAACAAATTCCGGAACTGGTAAGGAGACCTGAGTCATGCAGAGCTTAAGGTTTCGGCACACCGCACAGCGGCGCCTTTCTGGCACGAGGGGCAAAGCAATTATCGGGGTAGTCGCCTCGGGCGACCTCGAGGTACTGCTTGAGCGCGTACTCCCCGATGCCGCCTGCGAGGTGGAAATCTCCACGCCATTGTTGGGCTACGACGAGACCTGGAAGGCGGTCATCGCAGAGTTCATCGCGCGGTCCTCGCCCGGAGGACTGCGCATCTCGATCAATGACGGGGGGGCGCGGCCGGACACGGTTTTTCTTCGCCTTCTGCAAGGCAGTGCGCTTATGGAGACTGCGTGATGCAACACATAGCAACGGACGCCCGAGCCAGTTGGTCTCAGGCGACAGCACGCGAGCGATTGGCGGGGCTTCTGGACCCGAATAGCTTTACCGAGTTCTTAGATCCCACCGAGCGTGTTCAAAGCCCGCATCTTCATCTGTTCGACCTACCTTCGGCGTTCGACGATGGGGTCATCGTCGGTCGCGGGAAGCTGGACGGAAAGGATGTGCTGGTCGCGGCTCAGGAAGGCCAGTTCATGGGAGGTACCTTCGCCGAGGTCAGCGGCGCAAAACTGATCGGTCTCGTGCGCGCGGCACGGGATCACAGGGACCTGCCTCAGACGGTACTGCTGCTGATGGATAGCGGCGGAGTGCGGCTGCAGGAGGCGAACGCGGGGGAACTGGCTGTCGCCGAGCTGATGCGCGCGATCGCCGAGGCGCGTTGTGCCGGAGTGGCAGTCATCGCCCTGGTCGGTGGCAAGGCCGGCGCATTCGGCGGAGCCGGCCTCACTGTCGCCACCTGTTCCCGCATCGCGATTTCAGGTCACGGGCGCATCGGTGTCTCCGGTCCGGAGGTGATCGAGACGAACAAGGGTGTCGAGGAGTTCGATGCCAGCAATAAAGCGCTGGTATGGGCGACCGACGGCGGCAAGACCCGTCGCTTGCTGGGCGGAGCGGACGCCTTTGCCGAGGATTCCATGGAGGGATTTCGCGCCGCCGCCAAAATGCTCCTGACCCAGGTTCCCGCGTTCGATTTGAAGACGATGCAAGCGGAACACGAGCGGCTCCGGGAACGTCACAGGCTATTTGCCACTTGCGCCGACGCAGTTGCCATGTGGAAAACCTTGGGGATCAAGGAGCCCGAGGCGATTCGCGATATGGACACCAAGTCCTTTGCCGCCCTGGCGAACAGCATCAAGGGAGCCAACCATGACGCTCGATGAGATTCTTCGCAGCCTTTTTCCAGCGGGACATGATGTGAGGACGAGCGCTCAGGGCATCATTACCGGCACCGGCAAGCGCAAGGCCGGCAGCAGTATCGCAGTCGTTGGAGTCGCCAACGGCGAGGCACTGGGTACGGCCGGTGTTCTGCCGCTGGCAGAGAAGGTCCTCGACGTGATCGCAAAGGGGGGCGACACACCCATCTTGGTGTTGGTGGACACCCAGGGCCAGTTGATGGCTCGACGCGACGAAATGCTGGGCCTGAATGAGTACCTGGCACATCTGGCAAAGTGCCTGCTGCTGGCCAGTCAGCAAGGTCACCGGACCATCGGGCTGGAATACGGCAAGGCCGCTGCGGGCGCGTTCCTCGCGACAGCCCTGGCAACTGAACGGCTTGTCGGCCTGCCCGGTGCCGAGCCTACGGTTATGGATTTGCCCTCAGTCGCGCGCGTCACAAAACTGCCCCTCGACACGCTCGAGCGGCTCGCGAAAACCACACCGGTCTTCGCGCCGGGCCTCGATCACCTGTCGCAGGTGGGTGCGCTTGCGCAGATCTGGGACCCTCAAAAGCCGCTCGACGAGCAGCTCGAGGCGACGCTACGCAAGACCTCGCCTGCTGATACACGCGATGAGCTGGGCGCTCAACGCAAGGGCCGCAACCTGGCCGCGATGGTGGCAAAGCGCGTCATGGCCGAGGCGATGGGGCGAGGCAATGCAGTTGCATCGACATGATCTGCTGCGGGCGCATGCCTGTGCGTGGGAGGCCATGCTCCAATATCGTCCGGATTTGGCGCAATTGCCCCTGGTGGCAGACTGGGCGCGGCTTGAACGACCGGTGATCGTGCGACGACGCATGGCAGGCGACGCGGCGGACGGCATACCGGCGGCCTTGCCGCTGCCTCCGAAATACGGCAAGCAACGACTGGCCTTCAGCTTCGCATCCAGTGATGCTGTGGCGCCATTGCCGCCCGTGTCACTTCGCGAGGCCGCGCGAACGGCTCCGACGGCATGGCAGCCCTTGATCGACTCGTTGCTTGAACTCGCAGATGCCAGCGGCATGGAACCGCGCGTGTTCGGTGGGCTGCTTTGGCAGCACGCAACGGCTCTGCCCTACTTGAGCCCGGAATCGGACCTCGACTTGCTCTGGTCGGTCTCGGACGAGCGAGCTGCCACCTCGCTCGCAGCAGAACTGCTGCGCCTGGAACGCAACGGCCCGGTGCGGCTTGACGGTGAACTGGCGCTTCCTGACGGCGCCGCGGTGAACTGGCGCGAGCTGTCCGGCGGGAGTAGCAGCTTGCTCGTGAAGACCATGAATGGCGTTGAAATCCGCGCTCGCGCCACGTTGTTTCACCCTTCCGAGTCCTTGTCATGATGGCTGCACCGCGAAGCGCCATCGCTTGCAGGCCCGACGATATCGCGGATCAGGTGGCGGAAACCGCGGCGTTGGCGTTACTGGCAGAGCTGGAGACTTGGCCAAAGCCAGGACTCGTTAGTCATATCGATTGCGGTAGCCATACCGATATGGATGCGCGTACGTTCAGAGCCAGCGTTGCGGCGATCCGGCCTTTTTTCGGTCGCCTGGCACTTGCTGGCGCCGCCGGATCTGCCATGGATGAGTTGCGCGCGATCGGATTGGAGGCCGAGCGCGCGATGCTTGAGAAGACTTTCGGCGCCAATACGCATCGCGGCGCAATCTTCGGCCTGGGCCTGTTGTGCGCGGCTGCCGGTGCAATTTGGACCGGTGAATCGCGATTTTCACCGCCCCAGGGTGCGCGCATCCTGACGGCTACAGTGCGACGACAGTGGGGAGCCTCGATCATGCGCGGCCCCATCCCGCTGCTTAGCCATGGAACAGAGGCACTGCGACGCTACGGAGCGGGCGGCGCGCGCGCTCAAGCTGCTGCCGGCTTTCCTCATGCACTTGAGGTCGGCCTGCCGGCACTTCGCTGCGGTCGTACGCTGGCGCCAGGCGATCCAGAGGCGGCTCGTGTTCACGCCTTCTTCGCGCTTCTTGAGTCATTGCAAGATACCAATCTACTCTACCGTGGCGGTACCGATGGGCTGCGCTTTGCCCAGGAACAAGCCCGACACTTTCTCGAAAGAGGCGGCGTCAAGCAGGTCGGGTGGCGTGAGCAAGCCGCGGCAGTGCACCGCGCCTTCATTGCGCGGCGTCTAAGTCCGGGCGGTTGTGCAGACCTATTGGCAATCACTCTTTTTCTTGATGCCTTCGACACTCGGCGATGAGCGGCCTTGCTGTCTTGTGCTCCGGACAAGGCTATCAGGATGCGGGCATGTTCGATCTTCTGGCCGACGCGCCCGAGGCGCAGCCCGTCTTCAATTGCGCGCGCGTGCATCTGGATGGTGTGGATCCAAGGGAGTTGGTTTGCCGGACAACCTCTGAAGCACTCCACGCGAACCGGGTTGGACAGATCCTTTGCTGCGTCCAAGCAATGGCCGCCTGGGCAGTCTTGAAGACTAAGGTTACCGGTCCGTTGGTGGTCGCCGGTTATAGCGTGGGTGAGTTGGCGGCCTGGGGCGTTGCAGGCTTACTCGACTATCACGAGGTCCTCGAACTCGCGGCCAGGCGCGCGGCGGCGATGGATGAAGCGGCCACGCAACCAGGCGGGTTGGTGACCATTCTTGGACTGCGACGTGCCGCATTGGATCCAATCTGTAGGGCGCACGGCGCCTATGTCGCGATCATCAACGGCAGTGAACACTTTCTGGTCGGAGCACCCCTGACGGCGCTCGAGGCGATCATGCGCGATGCCCAGGCCTCGGGCGCGCGACGTACGGTAAGGCTGCCTGTCGCGGTCGCATCGCATACACCCCTGCTGGCGGGCGCAAGCGCAAAATTCCTTGCGGTACTGACCGAGATGAACGTGCCGACACAGGTACCGCCCAATGTCCGCCTGCTGAGTGGGATAGATGGAAATACGGTGTTCGACGTACGCGCGGGGGCGGACAAGCTCGCGCACCAGATCGAGCAGACGGTCGACTGGGCTGCCTGCATGCAGTCCTGCCGATCCGCAAACATCACCAAAG
>DATHOA010000193.1:0-26295 GCA_035485475.1 Steroidobacteraceae bacterium
TGACCCGGCCGTGATACGCGCAAAGTTGAACAACCCCGAGGCATTTGGAATGCGGTCCGGCGACAGACCCGAGACGCTCAAGGCCACCAACGGCACAAAGAAGCTCGCCATGGCCGCGCCCTGGATGATGGTGGGGATCAACAGCGTCCTCACATCCACGTCGGTATTGAAATGCGAACGCATGATCATGACCGTGGCGAAAATCGTGAACGACACCGTCACGATCACCCGCACATCCACCCGGTTGGTGAGCTTGGCCACAAGCGGGGTGACGAATACCGCGAGCAGGCCGACCGGGGCCAGAATGATCCCGGCATTGGTGGCGGTGTAGCCCAGGTACTGCTGCAACCACAGCGGTAACAGCACGAGATTGCCGAAGAACACCCCGTAGGCGAGCAGCATGCACAGGGTGCCCACCCAAAAATTGCGCCGCTTGAACAAGGACAGATCCACGATGGGATGCTCGGCGTGGATCTCCCAGATCAGGAAGTATACGAAGGCGGCCACGGCCAGCAGTGCAAGGCTGATGATCTGCGGTGAATTGAACCAGTCCAGGTCCTTGCCCTTGTCGAACATCACCTGCAGTGAGCCTACCCAGGTCATGAGCAAGGCCAGGCCGATCGCATCGATGGGCACGCGCTGTGTCGCGGTTTCCCGCTTGCGATACAGAATCCAGGTCAAGGTGCCCGCGAACAGCCCGATGGGCACATTGATGTAGAAGATCCACGGCCAGGAAATATTGTCCGTGATCCATCCGCCCAGCAAGGGACCGGCGATTGGAGCCGTCAGGCTGGTGAGCGACCATAACCCCAGCGCCGTGCTTTGTTTCGCGGGTGGATAGCTCGACATGAGCAGCGACTGCGACAGCGGAATCATGGGGCCGGCGACGGCGCCTTGGATGACGCGGAAGAAAATCAGCAACCCGATCGAGGGTGCCAGGCCACACAGGAAGGAGGCGATGACGAACAGGAAAATGGCCAGCGTGAACAGCCGCACCTGGCCAAAGCGCCGCGTCAGCCAGCCGGTCAGTGGCACTGAAATCGCATTGGCGACACCGAAGGAGGTGATCACCCACGTGCCCTGGTCCGGCGACACCCCCAGATCTCCGGAAATTGCCGGGATCGACACGTTGGCGATGGAGGTATCCAGCACATTCATGAAGATCGCGAGTGACACGGCCACGGTGCCCAGAATTCGCGCCACGCCCACCAGCGGCGGCAGCGGCGCCGGTGCAGCCGCGCCGGGATTCACTTGTGATGCCGGACGACTCATGTGGCGGGACGGGCTGGCACCTTGGGAAGGCGGCGCGCCACGCCACCGTGTGCCGGGGCGGGAAGATTCGCGGCGATAATGGACTCGACCCGAGCGCCGGCCTGCCGGTCCGCGTCATCGAAGACACTGGTGGCATAGCTTGGGGCATTGGCCGCGACCTGCGGCAGACGCGCACCGTTGCGCTCGACCGTGGATACCGCCACGCGTATGGACAGGCCTATCTGCAGTGGATGCGCCGCCAGGTCCTGCGGATCAATGACGATCCGCACCGGCAGGCGCTGCACAACCTTGATCCAGTTGCCGGTCGCGTTCTGCGCCGGCAGCAGGGCGAAGGAGGCGCCGGTACCGGCGCTGAAGCCGACGACCGTGCCGTGATATTTCACGGAGCTGCCATACAGGTCGGCGATCAGCGTCGCCGGTTGGCCCATGCGAATATTCCCAACCTGCAGTTCCTTGAAATTGGCATCGACCCAGACCTGGTTCAACGGCACCACTGCCATCAGCACTGAGCCGGGGCTCACCCGCTGGCCCAGCTGCACATTGCGATGTGCCACGAAGCCGCCGATGGGCGCCGGCAGTTGGGTTCGAGCCAGGTTCAGAAAAGCGCTGTGGACAGCGCTGGCGGCGGCTTGCACTTCCGGATGGTCTTCAATCTGAGTGCCGTCGATACGGGCGCGATTGGCCGCGGATTGCTGCTGGGCCGCCAGCAGTGCGGACTTGGCGGCGGAGACCGCATCGCGCGCATGCTGCAGTTCCTCGCCGGAAATCGCGCCGCTCCCGGCCAGGCGTTCGCGCCGCGCCAGGTCCTTCTCGACGGTGTCGAGGTCGGTTTGTCGAATGCCCTGGGCCGCGGCCAGCTGTGCGGTGGTGGCGAACAGACCGCGCACCGAGCGCACGGTCAGCGCCAGTTGGGCCTCGGATTCATCGAGTGCCACCTTGGCATCAGCCGGATCCAGGCGCACCAGCGTTTGGCCGACGGCCACGTTTTGCGTGTCATCGGCATTGATGCCGACCACCGTGCCGGCAATCTGCGGGGTGATCTGCACGATGTTGCCGTTCACGTACGCATCATCGGTGGTTTCGCGCCAGCGCAGCACCGTCTGCCAGTACACGGCATAGCCGATGCCAATGACCAGTATGCCCAGCGTGACGAGCACCAGCATGCGGTTGCGCTTGGTATTGTTTTGGCCATTCTTCTGGCCATTGCCATTGGGCGTGGCCGGGGTTTCGGTTTCGGTGTTCACAATCAACTCTCCGGGATTGCCGGCGGGCGCACCTGGGGCACGAATCCGCCGCCAAGCGCCTGTACCAGGTCAACAGATAGATCGAGCGCGCGGGCCTGCAGCTGCGCATCCAGGGCGCGCTGCGCGAGCAGCTGCGACTCGGCGCTCAACACCTGCAGGTAGTTGCCCACGCCCTCGCGATAGCGCAGCACGGACAGATCGTAAGCCTCCTGGGCATTCGCCAGCGCGTCGCGCTCCTCGCCACGCTGCCGACGCAGGCTGTCCATGGACGTGAGCGCATCAACGACCTCGCGCAGGGCATCGGTCATGAGCTGGTTGTATTGCTCGACGGCGGCATCGTATGCGGCGTCCTGCCCCGCAAGTTTCGCCCGGCGCTTGCCGGCATCGAACAAGGGCAGGGTGAATGCGGGTGCCACGCCGTACTGGCGGTTGGCGGCGCTGAACAGATTGGTGGAGCCCAAGTTCTGCAAACCCACGAAGGCGAGCAGATCCACGTTGGGGTAGAACTCGGCCGTCGCTTCACGAATGCCCTGCGAGGCCGCTTCAACGCGCCAGCGCTGGGCGACCAGGTCCGGACGATGGCCGAGCAGTTCGGCGGGCACGCTGGTCGGCAGCTCCGGCTGCACCACGACCGATACCGTCGGATCGTGGATGCTCAAGGAGCGGTCCGGGCCCGCGCCGGTCAGTGCCGCCAGCACGTGACGGGTGCGGGCGGCGGATTCCTCGAGTGCATCGATCTGTTCGCGGGCCGCCGGCACCGCGCCTTGCGCCTGGGTCAGCTCCAGGCGTGAGTCGAGGCCGGCGGCGTTGCGGTCACGAGTCAGCGACAGGACCTGCTCACGTTGTTTGAGCGTGTCCCGGGCAACCTGCAACTGCAGGCTCTCTTCCTGCAGCTGCGCGTACACATGCGCAACGTTCGCGGCGAGTGTCAGGCGCGCGGCCTGTGAATCGATCTCGGCCGCACGCTCGGCGCCGACCGCACTTTCATAGGCGGCGCGATTCTTGCCCCAGAAATCCAACTGCCAGGACAAGGTGCCGGTCAACAGCGCCAGCGTGTCCCAGTTGCCCGCGTACGGCGGCGGAAACAGGCCGTGTTCGGAGAATAGCCCGCGCACTGCCTGACCACTCAAACCCCCACTGGGTGCGCGCGCGCTGTCGGCCGCGGCAACCTGTGCGAGTGCCGCGCGCGTGCGCGCCTCGGCAATGCGCAGACTCGGGTTGCCCGCGAGGGCATCGTTGATCAGATCATTGAGCTGGGTGTCCCCATACGCCGCCCACCACTGGGCCTTTGGCCATGCGGCGGCGTCGATGGGCGTTCCGCTCAGCGACTGCTGTGTTTGCAGGCTATTGGCCGGGACCAACCTGGCTTCGGGTCGCAGCTGATGCGTACTGGCACAGGCGCTGAGCAGTGCCAGCGCGAACAGCGACAGAAGTGAAATGCGCATCACGCCACTACGTTGTTCGCCAGGCGCTGTAACAGGTTCTGCAGCGTCTTGGCTTCATCCTGCGTGAAGTCACGCAAGGAGCGATTCATCACCTGCATGGAGATCTCACGCAGGCGCGGATAGGCGGCCTCGCCGGCCGCGGTAAGCTCCAGGTTCACGAGTCGGCGGTCATCGGGTGAGCGAGTGCGTCGCACCAGGCCCTTGGCCTCCAGGCGATCCAGCATGCGGGTCATCGCGCCGGCATCGTAGGAGATGCCCTTACAAAGCTCGGAGGCGGAAGTCGCGCCCTCGCGGCCGGCCAGATTCACGATGACGATGAACTGCGCGGAGCTCAATTCAAGCGGCGCCAAGAACTCATCGCGTGCCAGTTCCGCATCCAGCACCGACAGCAGCTGGGTTCGCGCCCGACTGATGAGGTGCCCGAGGCCACTGCGCGGCTCGTAGTTCTCGAGGCTGTACACATCCGCCAAGTCCGTCCTCCTGCCCGCCGGGGCCCATTCAGTAGCCGAAACAATAACTGCCGAGGCAATCATTGTCAAGGCTTTGACAGCTTAAGCAAGGCTAAGACGGGAGCGAGACCTCAGGAAGGGGTCAGCTGCGGGACCAGTTGATCCGCCAGGTCCCCGAGCGCGTTGCTCAGTGCGGTGGACAAGCCGCTGGGACAGCCTGCGGCGGCCGGCGCCGACAGGTGCACACTGCCGTGACGTGCGGTGCCATTCGGGACCGCGAGACTCCAGTTCACCTGGGCGGTGATGCCACAGGACTCATCGGCGGCCAGAGATACAAAGTCCAGATCCAACGTGGCCTGCATCCTGGAAGGCGAGGTCACCGCCAGGGCATCCACCGCCACGACCTGCTCATAGCCGAGCCGCTCGCCCAGATCACGGGTGATCGTCCCCTGGATCAGCACACTCAGAGGGGCAGTCCACTGGTCATTGTCCGAAATCGCCAGCTGCGTCGCCCCCACATGATGCGTCAGACCCAGATGGTCCATTTCGTGCGGCACGCTCACATGACGCACATGGATCAGCATGGGTAAATCAGGGTGACTTGCCACGCCGAGCGGACTTACCGCGGCCAGTGAGTAGTAATGCAACGCCGGCAGCGCATGGCAGGCCCCCAGCGTCACGGCAAGAAGGCAGGACAGACGTTTCATGGGGGAGCCTCGTGGCGGCCGCGCAGTAATGCCTCGGGATGCCGGTCCAGGAAGTCGGCCAGTTCGCGGATGGAGCGGGCCGCCTCGCTGACCTGCTGCAGCAGCGCTGGCAGCTGCGTGGCGAGGGCGCCATCGGCGCCGAGCGTGCTGCCGGCTGATTGCGCCGCATCCTGCGCGGCCTGTGCCGTTGCCCGCAGGCTCGCAAGCAAGGGTTTGAGCTGCGGCTGCACGTCGCGGGTGATCTGTTCCAGATGGGCAAGCGTGGCGTCCAGATTCTTGATCGCATTGCCCAGCGAGGGTCCCGCGGTGGCCTGGTCGACATGCTTCAGCGTGCTTTGCAGACTTTGCAGGATCCCGTCGATATCCGCGCCGTGGGTGGTGGGAAATTCCGGTGTCTTCGCATTCAGATCGAGGCTCGCCGCGGGGGCATCGTGCATAATGTCCAGGGCTATCACCTTCTGACCGGTCAGCAGGTTCGCGGTGATCAACTGCGCCCGCAGTCCGCGCGCCACCAGTCGTGCGAGGCCCTCGCGTACGGCATCCGCCTGTTTGGCGGCAGACCCCGATGGGACGCCCGCCAGCTGCACGACGCTCGGGTCGAGACTCATGCTGGCTGCCTCATACAGGCTGCCGCTGGCGGGGTCATACATCAGTTTCGAGTCAGTGACATTGCCGATCTCCACGCCGCGCAGCTGTACCGCGGTGCCGGACTGCAGGCCGGCAGCCGATTCATCAAAGCGCAGCGTGTAAACCAGGCGCGGTCCGGCGTGATTGCGCAACGCGATCGCCTCACTGTCGTACAGGGGGAACACTTTGTCGGCGGCGGCCTCGGGCGCCGATCGGGCCGAGGCCGGCAACTGTTTCCCGGCAGCCTGCTGCGCGATGGCCTGGCCAACCGATTGCGTGGGCACCGGCGCCCCCGGCGGCAAGGGCGTGTCGAAGCCAATGGCCCCGGTCACCAGCTGCTGCAGGGAATTGAGGCGTACACGGACTCCCTGCGGACCGGCGGAGACATCAATCGCACTGGCATCCCAGAAGCGCGTGTCATCGTGAACGAGCGCATCGTAGGGGGCCCTGACGAAGGCATAGACGTTCACGTGCAGGCCGTTGTCATCCAGCGCATAGCCTTCGACCTGGCCGACCTGAACGCCCCGGTAGTTGACGGGCGTGCCGGGTCCGACCGCGCCCAGCTCAGCCTCCGTCAGCGTGAAGGCGCGCCCCGGGGCGTCCGGTTGCAGCAGCGGCGGATCCTCCAGCCCCACGAAATCGCTTTGGGTCTCACCTTCGCCCGGATACATCTCGATATACGCCCCGGACACCAGGGTATTCAGACCGGAGATGCCGCTGGTGCCGACTCGTGGCGTGACGATCCAGAAGCGCGTACTGCCGGTCAGATGCTTGCTGACCTCACGGGTCATGCGCGCATGCACGATCACCTCGGACAGGTCCGGGGACAGTTCGAAGGAATCGACGGTGCCGACGCGCACGCCCTTGTGGCGGATCTCGGTCTCCCCGGCGGTGAGGCCTTCGGCGCTGGTGAAGCGGATGGTGATGGCGGGGCCGCGTTGCATCAGCGTGTGCAAGCTGAGCCATACCACGACTGCCAGGGCAAAGGCGGGTGCCAGCCACACCATGCTCAGACGGCGCCGCACCCGTTGCGCCTGGGGCGCGGATTCCGGAGCTTGCGGCGTCTCCTCGGTCATGTGCGGCTTGCCGGTTGTGGCACGGCGTCGGCCCACATGAGGCGCGGATCAAAGCACTGCGCGGCGATCATGGTGATGAGCACCACGCCGGCAAAGGCGAGCGCGCCGCGTTCGGGCCGTACCCGCTCCAACGCTCCGAATTGAACGAGCGCACCGAGTATCGAAATCATGAAGACATCGATATTGGACCAGCGACCAATGCTGTCGATCAAACGATATACCCGTGTGCGTTGCCGCAACAGATGTGGTGACCGTCGCCGCGTCTGCCACAGCAGCCAGGCGAGCCCGAACAGCTTGGCCAGCGGCACCACGACGCTTGCCATGAACACGATGACCGCCAGCGGCCACAGGTCATAGTGCACCAATTCCACGACACCGCCCAGAATGGTGTCCTTCTCGATGCTGCCATAGCGTTCGATCTGCAACACCGGCAGCACATTGGCGGGGATGTACAGCACCAGGCCGGTGACCACCAATGCGGTGGTGGCCTGTAACGAATGATTGCCCCGGCGGGGCCTCTTTTCACTCAAGGTCGCCGGGTCACCGCGCAGGGCCAGGGAACCGAGCAACAGCATTGCGGAGCCTGCCAGGCACCAGCCGCCGATATCGACGTTCGCCGTGGCAACGGTTTGAATGCGTGAATAGGCCACGCAACCGCCGACCACAAAAACTTCCAGCATCAGCCAGGGCCGCAGGTGATGCGCGAGCGCGCGCAACTCGTCGTTGCTGGCGTTCGGCAGGGCCTGCGCCAGCGTCAGCAACATGAATGCACTGGGGATCGCGAGCATCAGTGCGACCAGCAGTACGGACAGCGGCGGATAACCCGCGCCCCATAACCGCAGGGCGCAGCCGACCAGGTTGGTGCTGTGGCTGGCACCGCCGGCGGAAACCGTGAGCAGGGGCGCGAGGCACCCCGGTATCCACAACAGCAGCGCCCCCAGAGTCAGCGCCAGGGCGGCGCCGGATTGGGCGTCCGGCACCTTGAGCAGACGCAGGCAACGCGTGCAGCGCGCCTCCTCATCCTCGGCCAGCGCCGGCAGTACCTGCTCGAGGCTGCAATCCGGACAGGCGACACGCTCCCCCGAGGTCACGAGCGGCCGGCCGGAGGATGGGGTGGGCGTGTTCAGGCGCTGTGGCGAGCGCCCGAATCGCCTGCGGCACCCTCACCGAGTTCACCGGTCACGCCCAAGCGCTTCTGCAGCAGCGGGCTGGTGGTCGTGTACTGCAGGTGGACCTTCTCCCCGGGACGCATGTGCTCCTTGACGGCGAACGCGGCGAGCGCCGCTTCGTGGAAACCCGAAAGAATCAGTTTCTTCTTGCCAGGATAGTCGTTGATGTCGCCCACTGCATAGATGCCCGGGATGTTGGTCTGGAAACGGTGCGTGTCCACCGGAATGGTACGCCGATGCACCGTCAGGCCCCATTCCGCAATCGGTCCGAGTTTCGGCGACAGGCCCCAGAACACCAACACCTGATCCGTGGCAACGGTGCGCGTCACCCCATCGCGGGCGGTAACCCGCACGCCCGTGAGCTTGTCATCCTGCTCGACGAGGGACTGCACCTGGCCTTCGATGAAGTCGAGGCGACCTTCCTCGAGCAGGGCCATCATGCGCTCGACCGAGGCCGGCGCGCCGCGGAATTCCGCGCGGCGATGGACCAGCACGACGCTGCGCGCGCGCTCGACGAGCTCGATGGTCCAGTCCAGCGCGGAATCCCCGCCACCGAAGATCACCAGGTCCTTGTCGTGAAACTGGGCCGCATCCTTGACGCGGTAATGAACACTGCGACCTTCGTGCCGCTCGCTGCCTTCAACGCTCAGCCGCCGTGGCTGGAACGAACCTACGCCGCCAGCCACAATCACCGCACCGGCATCAAAGCGGGTGCCGCGGCTGGTGGCCACATCGAAGCGGCCATCGGGACGAGGTGTCACTTCGGTGACTTCCTGGCCAAGGTGATAGCCGGGATTGAAGGGTTTGATCTGTTCCTGCAGCCGCTCGATCAGTTCGCGCGCGGTACACACCGGAATCGCCGGGATGTCGTAGATCGGCTTATCCGGATACAGCTCGGTGCACTGCCCACCAACCTGCGGCAGTGAGTCGACCAGTTCGGCCTTCAGGCCCAGCAGCCCCAGCTCAAATACCTGAAACAGGCCGCAGGGGCCGGCACCGACGATGACCACGTCTGTGACGACGGCCAGTTTGGTTCGATCAAGCGACAAGGACATTCTCCATAAGTATGGGCTCGTGCCTGCGGGCCGGCACGGCATGCGCCGCCAGCCCTTTGAGCTCGAGCCATTCGCGATTGAAAAGACGTGATTGATACTTCGCGCCGCCATCGCACAGCACGGTCACGATGGTGTGGCCGGGACCCAGGTCGCGCGCGACCTTGACGGCCGCGGCGACATTGATGCCGCTGGTGCTGCCGAGGAACAAACCTTCTTCGCGCAGCAGGCGGTACACGTAACGCACGGTGTCGCCGTCCTCGATGTGCACGGCGTCATCCACGGGCGCATCCTTGAAGTTGACGGTGATGCGTGCAATGCCGATGCCCTCGGTGATCGAGCCGCTGCCCGTGGCCTTGAGCGTGCCATTGCGCACGAATTCGTACAGGCTGCTGCCGGGCGGATCGGCCAGCACGCAGCGCACCGCACGGTTGCGGCTCTTCAGATAATCGGCGGTGCCGGCCAGCGTGCCACCGGTGCCGCTGGCGGCAACGAAGGCGTCGACCTTGCCATGGGTCTGTTCCCAGATCTCCGGTCCCGTGGTCGTGAAGTGCGCGTGACGATTGATCGGATTGTCGAACTGATTGGCCCAGATCGCGTTGCGCAGCGAGCCGGCCAGACGCTGCGAGACTTTCTGGTACTGGTTCGGATTGCTGTAGGGCACGGCCGGAACCTTGTAAAGTTCGGCACCCAGCATCTCGAGCAGGCGGTACTTTTCCGGGGATTGGTTGTCCGGCATCACGATGATGCAGCGATAGCCGCGTTCGTTGCAGACATGCGCCAGGCCGATGCCGGTGTTGCCGGCGGTGCCCTCGACCACGCAGCCACCCGCGCGCAACTCGCCGCGCTGTTCGGCATCCATGACGATGGCGCGCGCCGCGCGGTCCTTGACCGAGCCACCCGGATTCATGAACTCGGCCTTGCCGAGGATTTCGCAACCGGTCTCCTCGCTGACCCCACGCAACCGGATCAGCGGCGTATTGCCGACGGTGCCGGCGAAGCCGTGTGTGATTCCCATAAGAATGTGATGCTCCGGGTGGGCTATGCCACACCCTCCAGGCAGGGCTCGAGGCTCGCGAGCGCCTGTTGTTGTACGACGCGCGTGACCTCCCCGACGAACAGCAGCGCTGGCGCCCCGAAGCCCCCGGTGCGCGCCGTCTCGGCGATATCGGCAAGTGTGCCATGCACCACGCGCTGTGTGGGCAAGGTCGCCTGGGCAATCAGCGCCACGGGCCGGTCGGCCGGGGCTCCGGCCTTGCGCAGACGTTCGGTCAGACCGGACAGCTGCGCCATGGCCATATAAAAGACGACCGTGTGCCCCGAGCGCGCCAGGGCCGGCCAGTCCAGCGTGTCCGCCATGGCGACATGGCCGGGCGCAAAGGTCACGGACTGCGACACCTCGCGTAGCGTGAGCGGGATCTGTGCCGATGCGGCGGCACCCAGCGCAGCCGTGATGCCCGGCACCACGGTGACGGGAATGCCATGGCGCACGACGGCGGCAATTTCCTCCCCACCGCGTCCGAACACCAGCGGGTCACCTCCCTTCAGGCGCGCCACCTTCAGGCCGCGGCGGGCATGCGTGATCAGCATGTCGTTGATGCGGTCCTGCGCCAGGGTCGAATCACCCACATCCTTGCCGACGAAAATCCGCGTCGCCTCGCGGCGCGCGCGCTCCAGGATGGTCGGTGACACCAGCCGGTCGTACAGCAGCACATCGGCCTGCTGCAACAACTGCAGGGCGCGCAAGGTAAGCAGGTCCGGATCCCCCGGGCCGGCACCGATCAGATAGACCTCGCCGAGGGGGATGCCATCCTTGCGGGTGGCGAAGTGCTGCAGTTCGGCGCTGAATGCGCGGCGTGCGCCGGACTCATCCTGCGCCAGTTTTTCAAGATTCGACGCCGCACCAAAGAAGCGCTCCCAGAACGGGCGACGCAGCCTGGGTTGCAGCACACGATTGACCTGCTCGCGCTGACTGCCGGCGAAGCGGGCGAGGGCGCCCAAGCGGGCCGGCAGCAGTGACTCGATCTGTTCGCGCACCCGGCGTGCGAGCACCGGGGTCGTGCCGGCCGAACTGACCGCAACGATCAGCGGGGAGCGGTCCACGATGGCCGGCAGGATGAAATCGGAAGTGGCGGCATCATCGGCCACGTTGACGGGAATGCCGCGGGCGCGGGCCTCCCGCGACACCTGCGTATTGACTGCAGCGCAATCCGTGGCCGCCATGACCAGCGCCGCACCCTCGAGGTGATGGCTCGCATATGATGCGCATTGGTGGGACATTCGTCCGGCCGCGCCGTGCAATTGCAGCAGTGCCTGGGCGCTGGCGTCCAGCTCAGGGGCAACCAGGCGCACCCGCGCCCCGCAGTTCAGCAGCAGCTCGGCCTTGCGTGCAGCAACGGCGCCGCCGCCGATGACGACTGCAAGCCGGTCCTGCACCCGCAGAAATATCGGCAGGTAGTCCATGGGGTGTCATTCAGGTTCAGGACCTGGATTCTGTCAACCCTTCTCAACCCTGGGCCGCCACGCCGCTGGTCGCCAGGCGCGGGGTCGCCCGGGCCTTCGGGTGCAGCCCGCATTCGCGCTGCTCGGGCTGTTCCCACCACCAGCGACCCGCGCGATGGTCCTCGCCCGGCATGATCGCCCGCGTGCAGGGCGCGCAGCCGATGCTGGGATAACCCTTCTCATGCAGGCTGTTGAAGGGCAGTTTGCGTGCCCGGATGTAAGCCCAGACCTGCTCCTCGGTCCAGTCGAGCAGCGGGCTGAGCTTGTACAGGCCGTTCTGCACGTCCCACTCGATGGCATCGCCCTCAGCGCGGGTTTTCGACTGTTCGCGCCGTACGCCGGTGACCCAGGCATCGTAGCCGCCCACGAATTTCTTGAACGGGACGACCTTGCGCACGCCGCAGCAGGCGCCGCGCGCCTCCGGGCTGTCAAAGAAGCCATTGATGCCCTGTCGCGTCACCAGGTCGGAGACATCCTGGGCATCCGGGTAGATGACGCGGATCTTGTTGTGGTAACGACGCTGCAGCTTGGCCAGCAGCTCGTAGGTTTCCTCGTGCAGCCGACCGGTGTCGATGCTGACGATATCGATCTCCGGCACGCTGTTGCAGATGATGTCGGTCAGCACCATGGCTTCGGCGCCCAGGCTGTTCGCGTACACCAATCGGCCGTATTTCTGCACGGCTGCGGCCAGGAAATCGCGGACCTGAGCGGCCTTCGATTCCAGTTCCAGGGTCAGTATCTGCGCCATAGCGGGTAACTTTACGGGTGACAATCCGGTAACAGAACGAATCATTGCTTCTGATGAGCTGCGTCGCGGTTATGTACCTGGGTCACGGACATGCCGCCCGGTTATAATGTGGTCGCCCGGACATTACGGAAGGGTCTGAAGGGGACGGGTTCTCATGAAGTTGCACCAGCTGCGCTACCTCGCGGCCGTGGCCCAGAGCGGACTTAACATAACGGCTGCCGCCCAGAAACTGCATACCTCCCAGCCGGGGGTCAGCAAGCAGATCAAGCTGCTGGAGGATGAGCTGGGCTTCCAGATCTTCACGCGCGAGGGGCGCAATCTCACGCGCATCACCCCGGCGGGCCAAACGGTCATCGATCGGGCCATGCAGATCCTCAAGGAAACCCAGGCCATTCGCGACCTGGCTACGGAGCTGCGCGATGAGGGCCGGGGAAGTCTTGCCATCGGCACCACCCATACGCAGGCGCGTTACGTGCTGCCGGAAGTGATCCAGAAGTTCCGCGCCAGCTATCCGGATGTGCGCCTGAACCTGCACCAGGGCACCTCGGAGCAGATCGCGGAAATGGTGGCGCAGGATCGGATCGACTGCGCCATCAACACCGGTTCGGAACATCTGTTCAGTGATCTGACCCTGCTGCCGTGCTATCGCTGGCATCGCGTAATCGTGGTGCCGCGCAATCACCCACTGGCCGACGTCGCCAAACCGACCTTGAAGCAGCTGGTGGCCTTTCCGCTGATCACCTACACGTTCAGCTTCAGTGGTCCGTCCTCCCTGCACCAGGCTTTCACCAAGGCCGGACTGACGCCGGATGTGGCCATCACGGCGCGGGATTCGGATGTGATCAAGACCTACGTTCGCCTGGGGCTGGGTGTGGGGCTGGTCGCGCAAATGGCCGTCAATGCCCACGAGGATCCGGACCTGGTGTTCATGGACGCCTCGCACCTGTTTTCCAGTCACGTGACCTGGATCGGATTTCGGCGGGGTGTGCTGCTGCGCAAGTACATGTATGACTTCGTGCACCTGCTGGCGCCGCACCTTGATCGCCGGGTGGTCGACCGCGCGCATCGGATGACCAGCGGCGAGGAGGTCGCGCAGCTTTTTGCGGACATCGAGCTTCCGCAGTGGCAGTAGTGAGGCTGCAGCGGCGCCGGACGGCGCCTCACACCTGCTGAAGTTTCAGCAAGTCCTCGGGCGTGTCGATATCAATGGCCGCGCTTTGCAGCGGCACCCTGATGAGCCGATCGCCCGCGCGTTTCAGCAGGGCGCGGGCGCCGGCATCACCGCGCAGCGCGCCGAGCGCGGCGAAGTCCTCGCGTGGAAAGATGGCAGGCACCCCGGCGGTGCCGGCGTAGTGGGCGGCCACGATGCACTGGGGTTGCCGGCGCCAGGTACCGACCAGGCGGCGCAGATCCTCGGCGGTGACGGCGGGCTGATCCGCCAGCATCAACAGCGCGGCATCGGCGGCGGCGGGAACGTACCCGATTCCCGTTCGCACGGAGCTGCCCATGCCTTCGGCCCAATCGCGATTGATCACCACGGCCGCCGGCGTGTGACGTAGTAGCGGCGCGAGCTCAGCCGCATTGGCGCCCAGGACCACGGTGACTGCCTGGCCGGCGATCTCCACGGCCCGGGAGACGGCCAGGTGCAGCAGCGGGCGGCCGTTGAGGCGCACCAGCTGCTTCGGGGAGCCGAACCGGGTCGAGGCGCCGGCCGCGAGCACGATGACGTGCAGGTTTTCCTCGCTCATGTGAGTCCGGCGGCGGCGCGCGCCGCCGCGTACAGCTGCCGCTCTTCAAGAATCGTGTCGGCGCTCAACGGGGCCACGTGACGCCAGTGAGCCACCCGCAATGTTGCGCCGGCGAGCGCATCCAGCGAATCACTCCAGGTTTGAAGCAGCGCCAGCAGACGCTGGGCCTGCACGTCGACGGGGCGTGCCGCGCCGGCATCGGCTGCCTGGGTGACAGCGGCGGATACCTGCGTGAGTTGCGCCCGCGACTGCGCGCCAAGGGTGGGCAGCGCCAGCAACGCCGCACTGTGGGCGCCCAGCTGGGCCAGCAACCGCCGGCTGGCCCACTCGATGTAGGCGGTGATGGGCCGGGCCGGTTTGACCGCGCCGGCGTCCTGGGGCGCGGCCCGCAGGATTTCCTGCAGGTGAGCGCGCTCGGCCGCGAGCTGCTGGCGGATGAAATCCGTCTCGTTCATCGCAACCGGCTGTTGCCGGAAAGGGAGCCACCCGCCGCGCCATGCAGCTGTGCATGAATCTCGGCGACGATCGACAAGGCAACGGACTCCGGCGCGCGGCCGCCAATATCCAAGCCGATGGGGGAGCGCAGCCGTCCTCTCAAGGCGGCTACATCGCCGTCCAGCTCGCTGAGCAGCTTCTCGCGGCGCGCGGCCGGTCCGAGCAAACCCAGATAGGGGATTGCGGAGGTACTCAGGGCACGCAGGTAGGCGAGGTCAGACGGCAGGTGATGGCTCATGACAATCGCCGCATCGTAGCGCTGCAGGTCCACGGTCTGCGCCAGGCTCTCGGGCCTTCCCAGGGTCACCTGTTCCGCCGCCGGGAAGCGCTCCGACTGGGCGTAGGCGGGCCGGTGGTCGTGCACCGTGATGCGCCAGGCCAGTCGCGCGGCAAAATCGACCAGCGGTTGGGCATCCGGACCTCCACCCAGCAGCAGCAGGCGTGGCGGCAGGGACACTCGTATGGCCAGCACCCGCAGGGCATCGGCCCGGTCACCGAGGATGCTCGCATGCCCGCTTGCCAACGCCCGCCCCAGCAGTGCCTGAAGGGCATCCTGCAGCACCAGGGGCACCGGCTGACCCCCCGCCTGGCCATCGATCAGAACGATGCTGCCGGGGGGCAGGTCGCCATGCGGGGAGGCAACCACCACGGCGACAGCGGCCGGCTCGTGCCGCTGGTAGGCATGGACGAACAGGTCCAGGGGCTGCCAGTCATTCTCGGGACCGACACGCAGCAGCAGGATCTGCATGGCGCCCTCGCAGCCCACGCCGAGGCCCCACAGCAGGTCATCCGTACCGCGCGTGTCATAGGTGATCAGCTTAGCCTTGCCGCTGCCCATGACCTGCAGCGCATGCTCACGCAGATCCGATTCCAGGCAGCCCCCGGACAGCAGTCCGGCATACTCGCCGTCGGCCGCAATCAGCATCAGGGCGCCGGGCTTGCGGTAGGTAGAGCCCAGGGTATGCACCACAACGGCCAGCGCCACGGCGCGACCGGCACGGCGCTCACGCTCGTACAGCGGCAATAGCGGTGCGATCAGGGTTTCCATCCGCCAATTATGCTTGAAGTTGCGTCGGTCCGACGGCGTCAGTAGAGTCACGCGGCCTTTTTTGGCATGCGCGCAGCAGACGTTCAGATGAGCTCAAGCACCACCGGTTCCCCCGCTTCCTTCCCCGTTTCCCTGGCCCCGCACAACCAGTCTGTCGACAGCTGGGTGGTGCACAAATTCGGCGGTTCAAGCGTCGCGGACGCCGCCTGCTTCGAGCGCGTGGCGGACATTCTGGAGGCGCAGCCGCACAAGCATCTGGGGGTCGTGCTGTCCGCGTGCCGCGGCGTCACCGATGCACTGCTGCGGCTGGTCGTACAGGCCGAACAACAGGATGAGCGTTACCAGCTCGAGCTGCAGGCGCTGCGCGATCGTCATGCCACCATTGCGCAGGCGCTGCTGTCGGCGCAGGCCGCCGCCTTGTACCTGTCCGCCATGGATCGGGATTGTCATGACATCGAGGGCATTCTGCACACCGTCCAGCTGACGCGTTCGGCCGCCGACAATGTCCGCGACCTCATCGCCGGGTACGGTGAGATCTGGTCGACCCGGCTGTTCCACAAGTACTTCGAATCGCGCACCAAGCGCGCCGGCAAGACCCTATGGCTGGATGCGCGCCGCATCGTGGTCGTGGAATGGAGTTCGCTGGGGCCGGCCGTGCAGTGGACCGAATCGGAGGCGAACATCGCGCGGGTGGTCGGCGCCGACTTTCAGGGCACACTGATCATCACCGGGTTCATTGCCTCCAATCGCAAGGGCCTGCAGACCACTCTCGGCCGCAACGGCAGCGATTTCTCCGCCTCGATTTTCGGCGCGCTGCTCGGCGCGGCGGAGATCCAGATCTGGACCGACGTGGATGGCGTGCTGTCGGCGGATCCGCGGCGCGTGCCCGATGCCAAGGTCATCGATTCGCTGTCCTATAACGAGGCGATGGAGCTGGCGTACTTCGGCGCCAAGGTCATCCATCCGCAGACCATGGCGCCGGCCATCCGACGCAACATTCCCATCTGGATCCGCAATACCTTTGCACCGCAAAAGCCCGGTTCATTGATCTGCGCGGCCCCGGAGTCCACGCTGCCGGTGAAAGGCATCACCAGCATTGACGGGGTGGCACTGGTCAACGTCGAGGGCGCCGGCATGATTGGCGTACCCGGCACGGCGCATCGTCTGTTCGGCGCGCTGCGCGAAGAGGGGATCTCCGTGACCCTGATCTCCCAGGGCAGTTCCGAACACTCGATCTGCTGCGCAATACCGGCGGACCAGGCCGAACGCGCGGCCCGTGTGGTGCGCGGCGCGTTTGATCGTGAACTCACTGAGGGCCAGATCCAGCGTGTGGATGTGGACTCGGGACTGGCCATCCTGGCCGTCGTCGGCGATGGCATGGCGGGCATGCCCGGCGTCTCGGCCAAGGTGTTTGAAGCGCTGGGCGGTTCGGCCGTCAATGTGCGCGCCATCGCCCAGGGTGCCAGCGAGCGCAATATCTCGGTGGTGATTGAAGCCAAGGATGCCACGCGCGCACTGCGCGCGGTGCATTCGAGCTTCTACCTGTCACCGCATACCCTCTCCATTGGCCTGATCGGACCGGGAACGGTGGGTCGGGTGCTGCTGGATCAGCTCGCCTCGCAGAGCAGCCGGCTGCGCGAGCAGTTCCAGATCGATCTGCGCGTGCGTGGCATCCTCACCTCCGAGCGCATGCTGCTCAGTGATTCGGGTGTCGACCTGGCCAACTGGAGCGACGGCTTCAAGAGCGGGGCGATCGCGGCGGACTTGGGCCGATTCGTCGAGCACCTGAATGTGGACCACCTGCCGCATACGGTGTTGATCGATTGCACCGCCAGCGAATCGGTGGCGCGCAATTATCCGCAATGGCTGGCCAGTGGCATCCACGTGGTCACCCCGAACAAGAAGGCCAACAGTGCGCCGCTGGCATTCTATCGCCAGGTGCGCGCCGCGGGCCGCACCAGTGGGGCGCACTACCTGTATGAAGCGACGGTCGGGGCGGGCCTGCCGATCATCCAGACCCTGCGCGACCTGCGCGAGACCGGTGATGAGATTGAAAGCATCGAGGGCATCTTTTCGGGAACCTTGGCTTATCTCTTCAACGTCTACGACGGCGCCGTGGCCTTCTCGGACATCGTGCGCGATGCCAAGCAGCGCGGCTATACCGAGCCGGACCCGCGTGATGACCTGTCGGGCATGGATGTGGCGCGCAAGCTGATCATCCTCGGCCGCGAGATGGGGCTGGCGCTGGAAATGGCGGATGTGAAAGTCGAAAGCCTGGTGCCACCGGGACTGTCCGGATCCTCGATCGATGACTTCATGAGTGGCCTGCCGAAATTCGACGCAGGCATGAACGAGCGACTGCAGGCGGCGCAGGGCCGCGGCAAGGTGCTGCGCTATGTGGGTCGGATCACCTCCCAGGGTGAAGCGACGGTTGGGTTGATCGAACTCGACCGCGGCCATGCCTTTGCGAATATGGCGCTGACCGATAATGTCGTGCGTTTTGCCACCGGCCGGTACAATGCCAATGCTCTGATTGTTCAGGGTCCCGGTGCAGGTCCCGAGGTGACTGCCGGCGGCGTGTTCGCCGATCTGCTGCGGCTGTCCGCCTATCTCGGAGCTCATATTTGAACGTTACGACCTCAGCCACGGCCTTTGCGCCGGCCTCAGCCGGCAATGTGGCCATCGGCTTTGACATCCTTGGCTTTGCCGTCGACGCACTGGGCGACAAGGTGTCAGTCACGCGCACGACCCAGCGCGGCGTAACGATTTCAAGCATCACCGGCGTCAGTGTCGAGCTGCCGCGCAACCCCGAAGGCAATACCGCGGGCCGCGCGGTGATGGCCATGCAGGAGACGCTGGATCTGCCGTTTGGCTTTGATATGCGCATCGAAAAGGGCATCCCGCTGGGCTCCGGTCTCGGGGGCTCGGCCGCCTCGGCCGTGGCCGCCGTGGTGGCCGCCAATGCGCTGCTGCCCACGGCCTGTACGAAGCTTGAGCTGTTGAAGTTCGCGATGCATGGAGAGGCCGTCGCCTCCGGTTCCATGCATGTCGACAACATCGCCCCGTCGCTGTTTGGCGGCCTGGTTCTCACCGTCGGCATCGACAATCCTCATGTCAAACAGATTCCCGTGCCGCGCGCCGTGCGTGCGGTGATGGTCCATCCGCACCTGTTCCTGTCCACCAAGGATGCGCGCTCGATTCTGCGCAGCAGCGTCGCCATGTCGGATTTCGTCTGGCAGACCGCGCATCTGGCCGGCTTCATCTCCGGGTGCTACACCGACGATATCGAGCTGATTCGCGCATCGCTCGAGGATGTCGTGATCGAGCCGCAGCGCCAGACCCTGATTCCTGGCTTCGCGGACGTGCGCCGCGCGGCCATGGCCACCGGCGCCCTGGGCTGCTCGATTTCCGGCGCCGGTCCGACAGTCTTCGCCTGGGCGCTGGAGCATCAGGCCGCGGCGGTACTGGCCGCCATGCGCGCGGAATTCGGCCGCCACAATGTGCCCATCGACGAGTGGATCATTGAGATCAATTCCCCGGGTGCGCGCGTCATCGGGCCGTGACCACCATGCTGTTTCACAGTACGCGCCAACCTGCCGATGAACGCTCGACGACCACCGGTTTCGCGCACGCCCTGCTCAAGGGGCTGGCGCCCGATGGCGGACTGTATGTGCCGCAGCAGTGGCCGGCGCACCGGGCCGCTGCGCTGTGCGAGCAGATCGACCTGCCACCCGAGCAATACCTGACCGCTGCCGGCCTGGCTCGCGTCGGCGCGCTGTTCCTCGCGCCCCTGGTTGAGGGCAGCGAGCTGGCCAGCCAGCTGCCGGCCATCACCGCGCAGGCCTTCAGCTTTCCCGCGCCGTTGGTGCCGCTGGAGGTGCAGGGCCGCCTGGGCGTGCTGGAGCTGTTCCATGGCCCGACCGCAGCCTTCAAGGACTTTGGCGCGCGCTTCCTGGCCGCGTGCATGTCACGCCTGCGTACTCCCGGACAGCGTGCGCTGAACATCCTGGTCGCCACCTCCGGTGACACCGGGGGCGCGGTCGCCGCCGCCTTTCACCGTCTGCCGGGTGTCGAAGTGTCGGTGCTGTTTCCCAAGGGTCTGGTGTCCCCGACCCAGGAGCACCAGCTCACCTGCTGGGGCGACAATGTCCGATCTTTTCGGGTGCGCGGCAGCTTCGATGACTGCCAGCGCCTGGTGAAGGCCGCGTTCATGGACGCGCAGCTGAACCAGCGCTACGAGCTGACCTCCGCCAACAGCATCAACCTGGGGCGCTTGCTGCCGCAGGCCGTGTACTACGCCGCCGCCAGCCTCAAGGGCTGGTTGGAACACGGCGAGCCCGTCTCCTTTGTCGTGCCCAGTGGCAATCTCGGCAATGCCGTCGCGGGCTTGTGGGCGCGGCGCCTCGGCATGCCCATCGGCGAATTCGTACTGGCGCACAACGTCAATCGCACCGTGCCGGACCTGCTGGAGAGCGGCACCTTCACGCCGCGGGCGAGTATCCCCACGCTGGCCTCGGCCATGGATGTCGGCAATCCGAGCAACCTGGAGCGGCTGTGCTCGCTGTACCCGGACATTCACGAATTGCGGGCTACAATCAGCGCCGATGTGGTGACGGATGAGCAGATTCGCGCGCGTATCCGCGGCGGTTTCGGCGAGTACGGCCAGATCTGGTGCCCGCACACGGCCACGGCGGCCGAGGTCTATGCGCGCCTGCCGGCCGCGCGGCGGCAACAGGGTCGCTGGGTGGTGGTGGCCACGGCGCACCCGGCCAAGTTCCGCGAGATCGTCGAGCCCTTGATCGGTCGCAGCGTCACCGTGCCGGCATCGCTCGCACGCCTGTTTGAATTGCCCGCGAAGGCTTGGGAAATTGCGGCCGATCTGGATGCTTTGCGCCAGGGAATGAACTAGGGAGCCTATGTGGATCTGGTGACTGAACTGCCACCCCTCACCTGGGCTCTGGTTGCCGGCGCGGGAGTGCTGGGCTGGGCGCTGTCCTGGCTATGGCGCTGGTATCGCCAGCGTCGCGCCCGGCGTGCGCTGGTTGCGGCGGTCGCGGCGGTGGGGTCGGACCACCTGGTCGATGTGCTGGTGCCCGATGGCATGGGCAGCTCCTTCCACGTGGATTTCGTGCTGCGTACGCCGCGCGGCGCCGTGGTGCTGGACCTGCGCGACGTGCGCGGCAATGTCTTCGGTGGCGACCAGATGAATGAGTGGACCGTCATGGACGGACCGCATCGTTACACTTTTGTGAATCCGCAAAGTTCGCTCTATGACCGCATTGCCGCGGTCAAGGCGATTGCCGGGGATGACATGCCGGTCGAAGGGCGCATCGTCTTCACGCGGCGGGCGCGCTTCCCCAAGGGACTGCCCAAGTGGACGCTGATGCTCGATTCCCTGGCCCGGGACTTCCCCCTGATCGAGGGCGGTACGCCCGGCGGCATCGATCCCTTCGATCTGCCCTGGGCCAACATTCGCAAGGCCGTCAGACCCAGTTTGATGGCGCAGGCCCGACCCGTCAGCAGCTAAGGCAGCTTGAACAGCGCGCGACTTGCCGCGCTCGCCGTGGCCGCCAATTGGTCCAGCGTCTCACCCCGCGCCTGCGCGACGACCGCGGCAATATGCCGCAGGTGCATCGGTTCATTGCGGCGTGAGGCCGGACGCGGTTTGAGGTCGCGCGGCAGCAGGTAGGGGGCATCGGTTTCAAGATGCAGGGCCGCTGCGGGAATTTCCCGCAGCAGGGGCAACAGATGCGCGCCACGGCGCTCGTCGCAGATCCAGCCCGTGATGCCGATGGCCAGATCCAGATCCAGGTAACGGTGCAGTTGTTCGCCGCTGCCGGTAAAGCAATGCGCGACCCCGCCGACCAGGCCGTGGCGGTGCTCGCGCACAATGCTGACGAAATCATCGTGGGCATCGCGCTCATGCAGGAACACCGGTTTGCGCAGCCGCGCGGCCAGCTCCAGTTGCTGATGAAACGCGCGTTGCTGGATGGCGCGCGGTGCGATATCGCGAAAGTAATCCAGGCCGCACTCGCCAATGGCCACAACTTCCGGTTGCTGTGCCAGGCTTTCAATTTCGGCCAGCACGGCGGCGTCAAGTTCACTGGCGTGATGCGGGTGGATGCCGGCGGTTGCAAAATGACGGCGGGGCGCTGCGCGTGCGAGCGCGATGGCCTGCCGGCTGCCCGCCGCGCTGGCCCCGGTAATGATCATCTGCACCACGCCTGCTGCGCGGCCGCGTGCGATCACCGCTTCGCGGTCGGCATCGAAGCTGTCGTGACCGAGATTGATACCAATGTCTATCAGGCCCGGTGTCGAGTGCATGCACGATTCTGGCACAATGCCATCCATGTTCCGTCTTTCCCGGGTTGCGCTGCTGCTGGTGCCGGCCATGTTCGGCATGGCGTCGTTGATCCGCGCCGCGGACACCGATTGGCGCGATGTGGAATCGCGCGTGCAATACGATTGGTACACCGAGGACGCGCGCGATCTTGCGGCCGTCGCGGACCGCATCACGGGCGTGCCGGTTGCCGATCCGCGGCGCAGCTACTACCTGGCATGGATGCAGTTGCGCCAGGCGCAACTGGCCTTTGCGCGCCTTGGCAGCGGCGATGCCGCGGCCGTTGCCGGTCGCGCGGCCGCGGACTGTATCAGTTCCGCTGACGATGCCTTGGCAGTGCGACCGACAGATGCGGAAGTGCTTGCCCTGCAATCATCGTGCATGGACTTGCGCAGTCGCATACGAACCGTGGGTATGCCTTTCGCCGGTTCGCGCAGTCGTGCCCAGATGCAAACGGCGTTGCAGCTCGCCCCCCGGGATCCGCGCGTGCGGCTGCTGGCCGCGCAACTTTCCTATCTGAGCGCGAAGTCGACGCGCGAACGAACCCAGCTATTGGCGCCGTTCCAGAGCGCTGTGGACGCCTTCGAGCTTGAGCGACAGGGCCTGGAGCGCATTCCGGCCTGGGGCGCGGCCGAAGCGTGGCAGGGGCTGGCCCAGGTTTACCTGGATCGTGGCGATGCTATTGCGGCCCGCGCGGCGCTGGAGCACGCTTTGCTGCTGATGCCCGAGTACAAATCGGCGCATCGCCTGCTCGACCACATTGTGAAGGGGTAGCCCCTTGGAGCGCATGCCAATCGGAATCCGTGTGCTGTATATGCTGCTGTTCGCGGTCGCGTTCTGGATCCTGATCTGGGTACTCGCCGTGACGGTGATCGCGCAGTTGCTGCTCACGCTACTTGGGGGAGAGTCCAGCGCCGAGCTGCTCAAATTCAGCAAGGGAATTTCGAGCTATACATCTCAAGTTATCGAATTCCTTACCTTTTTATCCGACCGGCCGCCTTTTCCATTTACGCCCTGGCCGGATCGGAACCCCATGCAATGAATTCTCAGGAGCGCTCAATGTCCAAAATCTGCACCCCCGCATTCGCAGTACTGGCCATGGCCACCCTGTGCATGACCCAGGCGCAGGCGCAAGGCGCAGCGCAGGCGGCTTCATCGTCACCGGCTGCAACCGCCAAGGCGACGCAACCCGGCAAGAATTCCGCCGCGCCCGCACGTGGCGCGTTGGATCTGCACACCCCGCCGCTCAATCACATCATGCCGAGCGCGCAACTGCGCTACATCATGGCGAGCGATGACTCCGACGCCGATTCAGCCGGTGAAGTCAGTGTCAAAGGCACCAAGACGGTGGTCGTACCGGGTGCACCCGGCAATCAGTTGCAGGCCATACCCTGGGCCCTGCTGCATCCGACGCAGGCCTGGCGCATTTTCACTCCGCTGCAGGAGCCGTGAGCGCCTGGCACAGGGCATCGACGCTGCTTTGGGTTTGATCCCAGGAGACGACCACGCGCGCCTGGGGGCCGGCTGCCGGTCCCCAGTCATAGAAGCCAAATCCCTGGGCGCGCAGCGCGGCCTTGCCGGCCACGCCCAGATCCAGGAACAGTTCGTTGGCTTCCACCGGATGCAGGAGATAGGGCGCGGCCGCCGCCGCGACCTGCTGGGCGAGACGATTGGCGCGCCGCGCATTCGTCCGCCATAGCCCGCTGCGCACATAGGCAAGCAACTGCGCGGCGGCATAGCGCGACTTGGATAACAGGTGGCCGGCGCGCTTGCGGCGCAGCTCAAAATCACGCACCAGTGCCGGATCGAAGAACACCACGGCCTCGGCCGCCAGGGCACCATTCTTGGTCGCGCCGAACGACAGCACATCGACCCCGGCGCGCCAGGTCACATCCGCAGGGTGGCAATCCAGAAAATCGATTGCATTGGCGAGCCGTGCGCCGTCCATGTGGACGCGCAGGCCATGGCGATGGGCGACCTCGCTCAGTGCCGCAATGGCCTGGGGGCGATAGGTGGTTCCCAGTTCCGTGGCCTGGGTCAGCGTCAGCGCCGCGGGCTGCACGGTGTGGACACTGGCCGGATGGACCATGATGGACTGCTCCAACGCCTGGCAGTCGATGCGGCCATGATCTCCGGCTACCAACGTGAGCCGCGCGCCGCCGGAGTAGAACTCCACGGCGCCACACTCATCCTCCACCACATGCGCTCCCGAATGGGCATAGACGTTGCCGTAGGGCGGCGACAGCGTCGCGAGGCTCAGCGCGTTGGCCGCGGTGCCGGTGGTCACGACGAACGCCCGCACCGGCCGGGCGAAGAAGTCGCTGAACGCGGCATCGAGCTGCAGTGTCCACGGATCATCACCGTAGGCTTTCTGCGGTCCTTCGTTGGCGGCCGCGAGGGCGGCCAGCAGTTCCGGGGCGACGCTTGCGGTGTTGTCGCTGTAGAACGCGTGGGTATTGGACGACAAGGTCATTCGGGTCTCCAGCGAAACGAATAGGCGCCCACGGCCAGGAATACCAGCGTGGTGGCGGCCAGGTACGCCAGGTCCACCCCGATCGCGGCCGGCCCGGCACCGTCCAGCGTGATGGCGCGAACCGCCTGCAGCACATGGGTCAACGGGAACAGCTGTGCCAGGATCTGCATCCAGCGCGGCGAACCCTCCAGTGAGAACCAGATGCCTGACAGCAGCATCATCGGCCAGGTCAGAAAGTTCAACAGGCCCCCCACCACTTCCTCGCTGGCGAAGTAGGCGGCGACGATCAGGCCGAAGGCGATGAGGCTCAGGGCACCCAGCACCACCACCAGCAGCAGCAGGGCGTTGCTGCCGGCATTGTGGAAGTGGATCACCCGGCCGATGCCGATATACAGGATGAGCGTCACCGCAAGCGCCAGCCCGAGGCGACTCAAGACCTGGGCGGCGAGAAATTCGAACGCCGACAGCGGTGTGGCCGAGAGGCGTTTCAGGAAGCCATTCTTGCGATAGCGCACGACCACATAGCCTGCGCCCAGCAGGCAGGCGAACATCAGGTTCATGCCGAGCACCCCGGGAAACAGCCAGTCGATGTAGCGGGTGGGGGCGCCCGCGATGGGCTGGCGCGCGGCCTGTGGATCGGCCTGCAGCAGCAGCTTCTCGGCCATGTACCCCTTGGGTGAATCCTCAAGCGCCCAGTAGCGCGCGGGCCGCTGGCGCAGGTCCAGCAGCAGGTCCAGGTCGTTGCGCGAGACGAGGTGGATGGCCGCGGCCTGCTGGGGTTGTTCCACGAACTGGAAGTAACGCTCACCCAGGAAGGGATAGCTGGCTGCCGCGGGCATGGGTGCCAGCACTCCCACCTTGAACAGCGGGCGCGGCGGGCCGCCGAAAATCAGCGCCATGGCCACCACCAGGGCTACCGGCACGCCCAGGGTGAAAATCAGCGAGGAACGATCGCGCACGAATTCGAGGTTGCGGGCATGCCACACGGCGAACAGGCGCTTGGCGCTGCGGCGGATGTCGGTAAACAGGCTCATGCGCGCAGGTCCTTGCCGGTCAGTTCCAGGAACAGGTCTTCGAGATTGGGCGGGCGGATGCGCAGATGCGCCAGGGACACGGCGGACTGCATCAGCGTGCGCAGTGTGCCCTCCAGATCATTGGTCGAAAGTTCGACCCGGCCGGCGGCCTCAAAAAAGGTAAGGCCCAGCGCCCGCGCCGCCGGTGTCCAATCTTCCGCGGGCAACTCCAGCAGCACGGCCTGGAAATGCTGGCGCAACAGTGCCTGCGGCGCGCCTTGTGCGATGATCTTGCCGTGGTCCACGATCACGATCTCATCGCACAGCAGCTCGGCTTCCTCCATGTAGTGCGTGGTGAGGATCATGGTCTTGCGCTGCGCCTTGATCGACTGCACGAGTTCCCAGAAATTGCGACGCGCCTGCGGATCAAGGCCTGTGGTGGGTTCATCCAGGAACAGGATGGAGGGGTCATTGACCAGCGCCACGCCCAGCAACAGGCGCTGCAGCTGTCCGCCGGAGAGTTTGCGGTTGTCGCGCTGGAGCAGCTTCTCCAGTGCACACAGGCGGATCACTTCCTCCACCGGGAGGCCATGATCGTACAGGCCACGAAACAGGTTCAGGGTCTGGCGCACGGTCAGGAAATCCTGCAGGGCGGTTTTCTGGAACAGGATGCCGGCCTCGGCGCGGAAGCGCTCGCCGAGCGGCTCACCGCGGTAGCGAATGGTGCCGGCGGTGGGCGCCAGGATGCCCTCCATGATCTCGATGGTCGTGGTCTTGCCGGCGCCATTGGGCCCCAGCAGGCCGAAGCAACAGCCCTCGGGCACGCTGAAGGACAGGCCGTCCACGGCGACGGTGCCGGCGTAGTGCTTCACCAGGTTGTCCACACG
>DATHOA010000194.1:0-2515 GCA_035485475.1 Steroidobacteraceae bacterium
ACACGGTGGGTGTGCTTGCGGCATGGCAGGCCAAGCGGGCTGTGCAATACATCGAAGAGCATCTTGACTCGAAATTGGACTTGGAGCAGATCGCGGCCGTCGTGGGCTTGAGCCAAAGCCATTTCTCGCGGGCATTCAAACGCAGCGTGGGATCATCCCCAATGGCGTATGTCACCGCGCGTCGCGTCGAGCGTGCCAAGAGCCTGATGATTTCCAGCGCTGATGGACTTCTGGACGTTGCGCTCGCGTGCGGCTTCGCGGACCAGTCGCACCTGACCCGGTACTTTCGTCGTGTCGTTGGCATGAGTCCGGGCCGCTGGCGCCGCATGTCGCCGCGTGCTATCGATACGCGGGTCTAATTCAGGAGTACGGCAATGAGCGATGTACCCGCGCAGCTGCAGTTTACGGAGAACCACACCTGGGTGCGCACTCTTGGCGACGGCGCACTGGAGATCGGGATTACGGATTCCGCGCAGCAGGCCCTCGGGGATCTCGTATCGGTCGAGTTGCCGCAGGCGGGGAGAGACCTGAAGCAGGGCGAAACCTTTGCGGCGGTCGAGTCCGTGAAAACCGTCTCGGATGTCTACGCCCCCGTCGCGGGGCAGGTGACGGCTGTCAATCCGCTGCTGACGAGCGGGCCCGAAGCAATCAATTCCGACCCGTACGGCAGCTGGATCATTCGCGTGCGGCCGGCGCCCGGCGCGCTGGCTGCGGCGAAGCTGCTTTCGGCTACGCAGTACCAGGCGCTCCTGGCCGCCGAGGATGCGAAATAGGAAGTTCAGGGCATCTTGGCGGCTTGCACCCGGGTTCGAACTTCGGTGATGTAGTCCGCGGCCTGCTGGCGGGTCTGAATGGCCTGCACGCGCGTCAGGATGGCATGGCGGTCAGACGCGGGTGACAGCGCAATATCATGACGCATCGCGACATGCACCACCAGCGGCAGACTGCCGGCATCGACAGTACTGTTCATGTCCGGCACTGCCGGCGGCGAGCCGGAGGGCGCGACCTGCGCGGCCGGCACCGCAGCCGCATCAGGTAGCATCGCCGGCGTGTCGTTTCTTGCGCTCGGCAGCGAAAGCAGCGGCAGTACGTTGTTCGCCGCGGCATCGCGTGCCGTCAGCGACTGCAGATCGAACGCGGCGGCGACGGTGGCGGCAATCGAGCTGTGATCGTAAAGTCGGTGATCGATGGTATTGCGCGGAATCCTTGGCGATACGATGACGGCGGGGACGCGAACGCCGTACTGATCGAAGGTGAAGCCGAAGTGGTTGTATTTCGACCCGGCTTGCGTGTCGCCCGGCGCAATGGCGGGCGGCGGCGGCAGGTGATCATAGAAGCCACCGTGTTCATCCCATGTCACGATCAGCAGGCTCGTGTCCCAATGCGGCGAATTGCGAATCGCCTCATAAGTGGCCTTGATGAGCGCCTCCCCGGGACTCACCCCGTCGCGGGGATGCTGCGAATTGCCTCCCTTGAACGTGCCCGCGGCGACATCGCCGTAATTCGGTTCGATCCAGGTGTACAGCCAGGGGTACGCCGGGTCGCGCACCTGCGCGGCAAAGTCATCAAAGTGCGCAATGTCGGGCAGCGCGACGCCCTTCAGCGCCGCGGCCATTGGGAAATAATCCCCCGAGTAAATCCGCCAGCCCTCAGCGGATTTCTTCGCCAGTGCATCGAACAGGGAGCCATGCGCAAACGTCACGCCGTCCAGGGTCTCCCAGGTGAGGATTTCGGCGCTGGTTGGGCTGTGGTCCAAACCATCGGACGAGGCGGCGCAGGCAAACAGGCGGTTCGGCCAGGTGGGCCCGGGAATGGCGCAGTGCCAGCTGTCGCAGACCGCAAATTCGCGCGCCAGGGCGTTCAGCACTGGCAGTTGCGCCGCCGCAAAGCATTGCATGATTGCGCCGAAATTCGCCGTGGCGCCGCCCTCGCCACTGGTGTGCGAGTCGACATAGTCACTGACGAATCCGCTGTTGTCGATGGCCGGGTATCGTCCGGATAGATAGCTCGCGCCGCTTCCCGCCAGCTGCTCCAGTACGTCAGGAAATTCATGCCCGGGGTCCAGTGGCATCGCTTCAGCAGCGCCGGCAGTCACGGCGTAGCGGGTGCCGCCATAGCTATTCGATTCGGTACCGGTCAGGCCGCGCAGAGCGGTCGGCTGACCCGTCGTCGCATCGAGGCCCGTAATGCCGGAAAAGCCGAGCATGTGATCGAAGGAGCGGTTCTCCAGCATCAGCACGAATATGTTTGTTATGGGTGCTGGCACGATTGGGATCTTGAGCCGCGCTGATGTTGGTGACAAGTGGTCCTAAAACCAGACGTGGAAGCCTGCAACCCATTGCAGGGAATCCGCCGCCGCGCCACTGCCGCGAGCGAACGGTGCAGTGGCACCCAGGTCGCGTCGCCAGGCGATGCCCAGGTAGGGCGCGAATTCGCGGCGAATCTCATAGCGGACGCGAAGTCCGAGCTCCATGTCGGAAAGTCCGGAAGCTGTGTCGCGGGCGACATCGGCCTT